>QHYS01000142.1 GCA_003223325.1 Acidobacteriota bacterium | reverse complement strand
CCTGAGCTCGTTTTATAACATTTGTTATAAACTCTGACTTGACACCCTAGGCAGTGCGCGAGTATCGAAGCTGTCGGTATGCGCCGCCCTTGCTACCGCTACGATGGGCGGCGTAGCCAGCTTTTCTTCCAGACCCGAGAGGGAAGCTACAACGCCGAAACCCTCCTCTGCTTCTTGGAAGATCTGCCGACTCGCTCCATGCCGCCGCGAACCGCCGCTTCGACTTCAGCGAGATCGTCGGCGCACCGGTTGGCGAGCTCTTGCCCTTTGATGTTTCCCCACAGCGTTTCGACCGGATTCAGATCGGGCGCGTAGCCAGGCAGTCTCTCTACCGTGAGCCAGTGGCGCTGCTCGAAGAGGTATTCCTTCATGCCCTTGCTCTTGTGCGCGGGCAAGCCATCCCACACCAGAACCGCCTTCTGCCCTCGCAGCTCTTTCTTCAGATCCCCCGTTCCATCGCAGTTTTGTACTCCGGGGAGTTTTACGATCATCCGGCTCAGCAACACCTCGGTGAGTTTCTGGCGAACACGCGCATTTACTCGATGGCCGCACTTCACCTGCGTGAGAGTTCGTCGGGATGAGACCCAACCTGCCGACGACAGACTATCGAAACATGCTGACGGACTAGGCTGCTTCCTATGCGGGCTTTGCGACCACGATGCAATCGCGCCCCTGTAGTTTGGCCTGGTACAGGGCCTCGTCGGCGGAGCGCAGGATGACATCGCACGTAGTCCCGTGGACTGGAAACACAACGACACCCATTGAAAGCGTAATCCCTGCGAGCGGCCGCCCTCCGTATTGGATGCTTACGCGCTTGCTTTCTTCCCGTAGCTTCTCGGCTCGCTGCCGAGTGACATCGAGGGAGGTGTCCGGCAGGATCAATAGGAACTCTTCGCCGCCGACTCGGCAGGCGATATCTTCGCGTCGAATTTGTGATTGGAGGAAACCGCTCAACTCGCGTAGGACGATGTCGCCCGCCTCGTGGCCGTAGGAATCGTTGAATTGCTTGAAATGGTCGACATCCAGCAAAATCCCTCCGACCGGCCCGCCGGAGCGGCAGCGCGGCGTAGCTCGCGTTCCAGCGACTCCTGCATAAACCTGCGATTGAAGAGTCCGGTAAGCGGGTCGCGAACCGACAGAACCCGCAGGGTCTCACGCAATTTGAGATTGGCTAAGGCCAGACCAACTTGTTCGGCGACGGCCGTAGCGAGTTGCCGTTTCGAATCCGAGAGCGGTCGGAGCCCTTCTTTTGATCCTGAGGACCTCACAGGGTTGCTATGGACGTGGAGGATACCGAGACTGTCCCCCTGCGCCGCCATGGGCACGCACACATGGGCGACCGCTGCCCCCCTCAGGTGGGGGCAAAGGATGGCCGAGCTTGGCTCCTCAACATAATGCATGCGACCGCTGCGAATCGCCCAACAATCATCCGGGCGAAAGACTTGCTCGCCGGCCGGAAAATCGCCCCAAACCGAAGCTGATTCCAGCACGTTTCGTGAAGGGCTCAGAATGTAAAGAGCGCCTGACTCGCTAGTGAACAATCGCGGCGCGAATTGACCAAAGACTTTGAAGGCCTCGTCGGTCGTCAAGCAGGCGTGGAGCAAGGCACCCAACTGGCTCAGCAAGGTGATCTCGGTGGTACGCTGCTGTAGCACCTGGGCCTCTTGACGGGCTTTTTCCACCGCCCGGCGCTCCGTGATGTCGCCTGTTACCTTGGCGAATCCGCGCAGTTGCCCCGCTTCGTCTCGCAAGGCCGTAATGATCGCTTGGGCCAAGAAGCGTGAGCCGTCTTTCCGGACCCGCCAACCCTCTTCCTCGTAGCGGCCTTCCTGCGCTGCGATCCTCAGTGCTTCTTCGGGCTTGCCGGATGCAATATCTTCGGGAGGGTAAAAGACAGAGAAATGCTTTCCGATGATCTCCTCTTTGAGATATCCCTTGATGCGGCTCGCACCGAGGTTCCAGGTGACGACCTGCCCACTCAGGTCCAAGCGGATAATCGCATAATCTTTTACGCCGTCAACGAGTAGCCGCAAGCCCTCTTCGCTCTCGCGCCGCGCTTCCTCGGCCCGTCTCTTCTCCGTGACGTCCTCATTGATTTGAAACCATCCGACAGGGCGGCCCGTTTCATCTCTTTGCAATGTCCAGTGACTGGCCACAGTGATTCTCGTTCCGTCCTTCTTCGCGTGGGATAGCTTCCCCTCCCAATGACCGTCACGAAGCAGTATCTTCTGGACCTCTTCGATCGCAATTGGACACTCTGTCTTCAAGACTTCAAATGTGGACTGTCCGAGCATCTCCTGTTTCGTCCACCCATACATCCGTTCCGCGCTCTGGTTCCAGTAAGTAACCCGGCCATCCATATCGCGGACAAAGATCGCATCTGTAACGAGGTCCAAGAGCTGCGCTTGATTGAAGCCGGGCCTTGCGGCTTTTCTCTGCTCAGTAAGGTCTTCAAATGAAAGGCAAACACGATGATCCGGCAAAGGGTAAACTCGACCTGCGAAAATGCCATCGCGCACTTTGTCGTCATCGTACCGGAATTCGCCTAAGTCCTTGACCTCACCTGCACGAGCTACTTCCTGAAAGATTTTGGGCAGTTGGGTGTCAAAAAGTTTTGGGAAAATGTCGGCCATCGTCTTTCCATAAACCGTCTCGCTCACACTCAAGTATTTTTTGGCGGAAGGATTGGCAAAGATGAGCCGGAATGTCCTGGGGTCTTTGAGGTTTTCCAAGTGCCAGATTACAATCCCGAGGTGGAGCTGGGGAACAATGCCAGCGTACAACCTGATGTCTTCCCCCACCCCACCGGTTTGCTGGCTGGAGGGAGCCAGCGTTACACCAGCAGAAGCCCTACCTGAGGCCTTCATAAATTCCTCGACTTGGTGGGGAGATCTGGCCTTTTACCGTAATTCCTTAATTCCTGACCAAATCGTCATTTAATTCCGGGCAATATCAGTCCCAACAAACGCATAGGCAGTTTATTGGACGAACGCCAAATATCGTGCTCGATAGAATCAGAGATGTGCTCATGGCGATAATGCGTGAAATACCTTAATGCTGCTTCTGCATAAGTGACTCGGTACCGATAGCGCCGAGGCGATTTGAAAAGGAGGGTTGAAAACGGATGGCAATCCGCTTGTGGAGAGCAACGCCTATCCTGTTGAAATCAGAGGCGGACAGAATTTCGGCGAGGGACACCCCAATGCTTAGGTAATGGCGCCTGTGGAATCCACATCGACGTCTGACGCCTATTCAACGAAGCATATTCAAGCGGGACATATGTCCGGTTCGAGGACACCTGCCAGAAACCTCCCCGAACGCCGTTTCTGGATTGGCGACGATACGCCCACGACCGTTGCTTTTGCTTCCCGCAACCCCATTTGAGGGACACGAAGGAATTGGTCCGACTAACCGACGATAAGCTGCGGGCCTTGGATTTGCCGAACAGGCTAGAATGAAGGGATTAATCCGAAGAGGCGGATCTCACTGTCATGGCGATTCTTTATCGGTACCTTAAGAATTATTGGTCATTGGTAGCCGTAGCGCTAGTTTTAGCTACGATCAACCAGGTATTTTCCCTGCTTGACCCGCTCATCTTCCGACACATCATTGATTCCTACGCGACCCGGTATCGCGAATACTCGAGCCCACAATTCGTAAGAGGTGTGAGCGTCTTGCTGGCGGGGGTCATCGGAGTGGCCCTGGTATCTCGCATCGCCAAGAATTTCCAAGACTACTTCGTAAATGTGATCACACAGAAAGTCGGCGCTCGCATCTATACCGACGGCATCCGGCACTCGCTCGAACTTCCGTACACCCTGTTTGAAGACCAACGAAGCGGCGAGACTCTCGGCAAACTGCAGCGGGTTCGCACCGATGTCGAAAAGTTCATCGCTTTGGTCGTGAATCTTCTGTTCACGACGCTTATCGGTCTGGTGTTCGTGATGATCTATTCGGCCCGCGTGCACTGGTCCGTGGCCCCAGCCTATCTGCTAACGGTGCCCTTGCTCGGCGGCTTGAGTTCCCTGCTGAGCCGAAAGATCAAGCTCGTCCAAAGGCGCATCGTGCGGGAGACCACCGCGCTGGCAGGCGCCACGACGGAGTCGCTGCGCAACATCGAGCTTGTGAAGAGTCTGGGGCTCGCCCAGCAGGAGATTGAGCGGCTGAATGGTACCACCGACAAGATTCTCAAGTTGGAACTGGAGAAGGTGCGCTATCTGCGCAGTTTGAGTTTCATACAAGGCACCTGCGTGAATTTCTTGCGGACGTCGATCATGTTTCTGATGCTCTACCTGATCTTCACGCAACGCATCACGATCGGACAGTTCTTTTCGCTATTCATCTATTCGTTCTTCATCTTTGGCCCCTTGCAGGAACTGGGCAACATGATCAATGCGTATCGTGAAACGGAGGCGTCGCTCGAGAATTTTGAGGCAATCCTCAAGTTGCCGGTGCAATCGACACCCGAGCATCCTGTTACATTGACCTCCCTCGAAAGCCTGCGGTTTGAGGATGTCTCTTTCCAACACTCATCCGCCTCCGCTCCCGCTCTCAGCGCCATCTCGTTTTGCGTCGCTCGCGGCGAGACCATCGCGTTTGTCGGGCCGTCCGGTGCGGGGAAAACGACACTGGTGAAACTGTTAGTTGGTCTCTACGGACCGAAAACGGGCCACATCTACTACAACGGCACTTCGGAGGATCAGATCGCGATCGAAGATCTTCGCGAGCGCATTGGATTTGTGACGCAAGATACGCAGCTGTTCTCGGGATCCATCCGGGAGAACTTGCGTTTCGTTCGGCCCGATGCAACTGACGAGGAATGTCTCGAGGTGTTGCAACAGGCGTCCGTCGGCGCCTTGCTGATGCGCGCCGATCGCGGATTGGACACGATGATCGGGGAAGGTGGCGTGAAGGTTTCGGGAGGCGAAAAACAACGACTGTCTATTGCCCGCGCGTTGCTGCGCCGGCCGGAGTTGCTGGTATTTGACGAAGCGACTTCATCATTGGACTCGCTGACCGAGGAAGAAATAAGCCAGACGATCCGCGATGTCGCGGCCAGCCGCGACGCGATCACCATATTAATTGCTCACCGCCTCTCGACAGTCCTGCACGCAGATTGTATTTACGTCCTCGAGCGGGGACGAATTGCGGAGAGTGGCCGGCACGACGAACTGCTCGCGACGAGAGGTCTCTACTATGCAATGTGGAGACAACAAGTAGGAGAAGGAAGAGAACACATCGCCGCAGCCGTGTGAGCTCAACAGCCTTGGGGAACGGACTGAATACTTAAGTGAGGCATAAGACCGGTTAGCGGGCAGCCATGGCACGGGCTATCTGCCGCAGGCCGTTCTCGAAGAACCCGATGTAACACGAGGACACTGGGAAGTGAATACGAGGTTTTGGCGCTCACCCGGCCGTCCTTTGAAACGGTGCACTCGGAAGTTATTCTACCAGTTGGGCATACTCGCTCGGCACTGGGTTGCCAGTTCTGAGAAGCGGTCCAGAAGTCTGGTTCGAGGAAATCGTGTATCGTCTCCTCGAACCCCGTTTCTCGGGACTTGAGAATCAAAGCCAAAAATGCGAAGGCTGGCTGTTAGAAAATCCTACTGAGCCGATAGTGTCGCTGAGCCGCTCACGCTCCCCGCAGTCGCTGTGATGGTGGTCGTCCCTGCGGTAATGCCGAAAGCGACTCCGGAGTTGCTGGCATCATTTGAAATTGAAGCGATGGCCGCGTTTGATGAACTCCAGGTAACCGAGGCAAGTCGCTGCACGCTGCCGTCACTGAGAGTTCCGTTGGCGATCATGCTTTGTGAGGTTCCCACAGCAATGCTGGGATTCGCCGGTGTGACCGCGATGGACACCAATCCCGCGGGAATCAGCGAGCTGGGCTGATACAGTTCCGCTGATGCCGTAAGACTCTCTTGGGACGAGAGAAAAACAAAACCTCCCGCAAGGAGGATGGTGCCGTTGATCAGTCGCGTGGCTGTGTGTTGCAAGCGGGGGTTAACTAAGCTGCCGTTTACGGTGAATTGCCCACTAGTCGGGTCGTAAAGTTCTGCAACGTTATATCCGAGACTGCCTCCTGCTACAAGGACTTCTCCATCATTCAATAACGCGGCGGTGTGTTCGGCCCGCGAGATTAACATGCTGCCGGTGGCGCTGAAGGTTCCGCTCGCGGGGTCGTATAACTCCGCGCTGGACGTGTCCTGGCTGTGCTCGGTAATGCCTCCAATGAGTAGAACGCCGCCAGTATTCAGGAGCGTGGCCGTATGCTGGTAACGAAAGATTGTCGGGTTGCCTGTGGCGCTGAATGTGCCGGTCGATGGGTCATAAATCTCTGCACTTGCCGCGCCTGCAGGATTGACGCCTCCGGCGATCAAAACGGTTCCGTTCTTCAGCAGCGTCGCTGTATGGACATAGCGACCGACAGTCATGCTGCCCGTTACGCTAAATGTGCCGGTGGATGGGTCGTATACCTCTGCACTCGCAGTTTCACCTGCGGGAGCCGCACCCCCGGCCACAAGAACTTTTCCGTTACTCAGCAGCGTCGCCGTATGGCCATTGCGACCGACAGCCATGCTGCCCGTTGCGCTAAATGTGCCGGTGGATGGGTCGTATAGTTCGGCACTAGTCAATCCGACAAGCCCAATGCTGTTCGTACCTCCGAGAATAAGGACCTTTCCGTTGTTCAGCAGCGTCGCCCTTGCCCCCGCACGACTTATTGTCATATTCCCTACGGAACTGAATGTGCCGCTGGATGGGTCGTATACCTCTGCACTAGCAGTTTCGCCTCCGGGCGTTTCACCTCCGGCCACAAGAACTTTTCCGCTATTCAATAGGGTCGCCGTTGCACCTTGGCGAGCAATCGTCATCACACCAGTTGAGACAAACTGTGGAAAATTGCCGACGAATAAAGTCGTCATCGCGCTAGCGGACTGGTATGAGGCCGTAATCGTTGTTTGTCCGCTGGTGTGCGTGGTCACAAGCCCCGAGCTATCGATTGTTGCCACAGTCGGCGCAGAGGATGTCCAGGTTACCTGGTGCGTCAGATCTTGCGACGTGGTCCCGAGAGGCATACCGCCAAAACCAGATATTGAGGTAACTCCCACCGCAGTGAACTGGACGCCGGTCGTGCCAGGGGCGGCTGTCGGAAATCCAGGCGACAGAGATAGGCGAGTCTTGTCATCGAACGGTGCTACCGCGCAGGATGCGTTTGACCGAGAGAGTGTCGAACCGAATTGATTTCGCCAAAGAACGTAGAGCCCAAGGGCGCTCTTTAAATAACGCTGTCCGCAAACTCGTCCCGCTAATACAGCCACTCGCCCAACAACACGGCATCGATCTCCAAACACGCTTAAATGAGACATCAGCGCGAAAATCAGAAGAGCGACGGCTGTTAGCCGAACGACTCCAAGAATCCGTGGTGCCTCTGTTTATCGGCGGTAGTGACGGGCAACCCGACAGAATTGGTTCTTGCGTCCTCGTGCGCTTGGATTCAGACCTCTTCGCGTTCAGCGCAGCCCACGTGATACGGGAAGCCGCCTCGGCGCGACTTTTCGCTCCCTCCGAAGGCAGAGGCGGGAAGTTGCTGCCGCTGCCGCCGTGTGCAGCGCATCTGATTTCCTCAGAAGTTATAACGACCTTGATGTGGGTGCGCTCGTCCTGCCGGCACGTCAACTGGGCCCTTTTCAGCAGCGCGTTTTCTTGGCTGGCACGGAGATCGATCAAAACGATCGACCGGACGACCAAGGGTTCGCCTCGTTCTATTTCGTCCTCGGCTATTCCGCATCAAGGACACAAATGAAGGTGTCCAGGGCAGAGCGTCATATCCATCAACAGTCGTTTCACTGCTCCACGAACCCGGTGGGCGCCGGCGAATACCTACAGGAGGGGATCTCACAGGCAGATCATGTATTGCTCGACTTTGACCACAAGGAGATCGTCATTGGAGGGAGGCGGGTCAATCCACCCAAACTCCAGGGAGTTAGCGGCGGGGGCATTTTTCATATTTCCAGACGAACGAACCAGGGCCCGCTTGTCGCTATTGCTACGCAAAATAGACGTAATTCCCGGCTCATTGTGGGCACAAGAATTAAGTATTTCCTGGCGATGGTTCGTGAACTCAAAGCGCAGCAGTTCTGAATCGGGGTGACGCGGGTCAGAAGTAGACTTGTAAGAACCGATTGTAAACACTCCCGGATAACGGCTAGCCCGGCTAGCCGGAAGTTATTCGAGGCTGAGTTTCTGCTTGCACCCGAGATAGCGCTCAGTTGTCTGAACCGATGCGTGTCCAAGCAAAAACTGAATCTGCTCAAGTTCTCCACCCGCCAAATGGCATAACCGTACACAGGTGCGGCGCAAATCATGCGGAGCAAGATCCTTGATGCAGGCGCGCTTCGCGGCCGCTTTCACAATGTGCCAGATTGCCTTGGGCGTGATTCTATCGCCCCCGATCTTACCCAGCCGACTTACTCGCCGGAAGATTGCACCACCGCCGATGCCAGCTGCCACGGTCCATTCATCGACGGCACGTTTTGCCCACACTGGAACTGGAACTGTACGGATGTGCTTTCCTTTGCCGATCAGGTCCGCGATTACCCAGCGCTCCTCACGGACCTGGAAATCTTCCGTTCCGAGTCCAACCAGTTCTGCCCGTCGCAGGCCGCATCCAATGAGCAGCGCCAGAATCGCCCGATCACGCTTGCCTCGAAGGCTGTCTGACGGTGGTTCGTCGAGGAGTGTCCTGGACTGATCGAGAGTCAACCAGTTGCCAATCCGAACGCCCAGACGCTTGGCCCCTTTGACGCGGCGGATTCCGGCGGCCAGTTCAGGGCTTAGAAGGCCAGTATCGGAAGCTTCATAGGCGAGACGCCTCACGGCAGCTAAACGCACGTTGATGGTGGAGGGTGCTAGGTTCTTCTGTTCGAGAAAAAACCGATAGCGAAGGACGACACTTCGGTTGAAGGACAAACGCGGTTCGGAGCAGTACCATCCGATGAATTCGTCGATGGCATGACCGTATGATTCTTGAGAACTGACCGCCGCGAGCGAGTGAAGAACCGCATTCTTCGACTGCTCCAAGTCGGGCAGCCGGAGTATCGTTTTAGACTTGGAGCGTTTTGATTTCTTCCGATGCGCCATACTGGCGGCCTCCCACGCCGCGGTCAGTATGGTCGTTCAGCTGGAGGCTGATGGTCTCGAACCCCGTTTCGGGGTCCTTCCGTGTGACCGACCATCCGCCCGGAATTCAGTGTGAACCTACAGGTCGAAGACAAACAATTCATTGGAAATGGGCACCTCATCGCTCATCATTTAGGTGAACCGCATACTTCTTCGCCTTGATATGCAATCGGACGGGTCACCGCATTTTCTAAGAGTGCCACAGGAAAGACCGATGTATCATTCGACATCTAGACCGCGTACGTCACGTTCACCGTGCGAGGAATTATCGGGACCGAGGCGCGGACCTTCCGAGATTGGGTCACCCACAAGTACACGAAATCCCATGGCAGATTGGCAAATGCGAACAAAGCGGCCGCTCCGAGAACCTGTGCGCGAGGAAGCGGGGCCGACGCTCAAAAACTACATCACGCCCGCCGGGTTGCAGCGGCTGAAAGACGAGCATCGGTTCCTACTGAGTCGCGAGCGGCCCGCGGTGGTGGAGGTCGTAGCGTGGGCTGCCAGTAACGGGGACCGCAGTGAAAACGCCGACTACCTCTACGGCAAGCGACGGTTAGGCCAGATCGATTCGCGGATTCGTTTTCTCACGAAACGCATTGCCGCGGCCGTGGTCGTCGATCCCGCCGCTCCGCGGCCGGGGTCAGCCGCTACGCGCGTCTTCTTCGGCGCAACCGTGACCTACAAGGACGCCGCCGGCCTCGAACACGTCGTCTCGATCGTCGGCATCGACGAGGTGGAC
>QHYS01000141.1 GCA_003223325.1 Acidobacteriota bacterium | reverse complement strand
GCTTTCTTTTCCTTTAACTCGGTCTCCGTGGCAGCCCCGACTTTGATGACGGCGACGCCACCGACGAGTTTAGCCAGTCGTTCCTGCAGCTTCTCCTTATCGTAATCAGACGTGGTCTCGTCTATCTGGGTGCGGATTTGCTTCACCCGCCCTTCAATGGCGCTGGCTTTCCCAGAACCCTCAACGAGGGTGGTGTTATCCTTGTCGATGGTGACCTTCTTTGCCGTCCCGAGATCTTCCATCTTGATGTTTTCCAGTTTGATACCAAGATCCTCGGTGATGGCCTTCCCGCCCGTGAGAATGGCGATGTCCTCGAGCATGGCCTTGCGACGATCGCCGAAGCCAGGAGCCTTCACGGCGGCACACTGCAATGTTCCACGCAGCTTGTTGACCACCAGGGTGGCCAAGGCTTCGCCTTCGACCTCCTCGGCAATGATCAAGAGCGGTTTGCCAACTTTGGCTGTTTGCTCAAGCAATGGCAAGAGGTCCTTCATCGCGCTGATCTTTTTTTCGTGAATCAGGATGCGCACATCTTCAAGAACGCACTCCATCCGTTCGGGGTCCGTGACGAAGTAAGGAGAGAGATAGCCGCGGTCGAACTGCATCCCTTCGACCACCTCGAGTGCGGTCTCCATCGTCTTCGACTCCTCGACGGTGATGACGCCATCCTTGCCCACCTTCTTCATCGCCTCCGCGATGATGTTACCGATCTGCTTGTCGTTGTTGGCGCTGATCGTGCCAACTTGCGCGATCATTTCACCCTTGACGTCCTTGTGCAGCTTCTTAACTTCTTCCACCGCCACGTCGACGGCCTTCTCGATACCTCGTTTCAATGCCATGGGACTTGCACCGGCAGCAACGGTTTTCACGCCTTCGCGGAAGATTGCCTGCGCCAGCACGGTTGCAGTGGTCGTGCCATCACCTGCAACATCAGAGGTCTTCGAGGCCACTTCGCGGACCATCTGCGCGCCCATGTTCTCCAGAGGATCCTTCAACTCGATCTCCTTCGCGACTGTCACACCGTCCTTGGTGATGACCGGCGCGCCGAATTTCTTCTCGATCACCGCATTGCGGCCTTTCGGCCCGAGCGTGATCTTGACTGCATCTGCCAAAATGTTCACACCCCGCAGGATCGATTGGCGGGATCCCTCACCAGTCACAATTTGCTTTGCTGCCATGGTTGCCTAACCTCCTCCCTTCTCCTGAATTTAAGAGTTTGTTCATGAACTCTCCGTGCAAGAACGCGGCGTTCCGTACGGAGAGGAACATTATCTTTTTCCGGAAGCTGCTCTTGCAGCCTTCGTAATCTTGCCCAACACGTCGTCTTCGCGAACAATCAAGTATTCCTCGTCCTCGATTTTGATGTCAGTGCCACTGTATTTTCCAAATAAAACCCGGTCACCGACTTCGACATCGAGGGGAATGCGCTTGCCTTCGTGGTGCTTGCCTGGACCTACGGCAACGATTTCCCCTTCCTGTGACTTTTCTTTGGCCGCGTCGGGCATGATAATTCCTCCCTTCACAGTTTCCCTTTCCTCGACACGCTTGATGAGGATCCGGTCATGCAGAGGTGTCACATTAACCGACATCGTTCTTCTGGCCTCCTTTGAATGTGTGGACGAAACCGAGTGAAGCCTGTCCCCAAAAACTGATTTATGTTGCAACTGCGGCGTATAACCTGCCCGCATACGCTGAAAGAGCCTCTCCTCTACCATCGGTTAAGGAGACAGGCTGCGTGTTACGACGCGCGGGAGACTGAGCGCTCTCATATTTCACTCGCTCAGGAAGCTCGCGCGTCGAGAGATCCATCGCAAAGCATTCATTTAGGGTTCCTTGTGCGAGGGCGTTCAATGCCTCCAAAACGCTTTCCGGACCTGAAGCGGAGCACCGCCACAGAAACTGGCCATCAGACAGTCGCTCGAAAAGATCATAGGTGCGGTTCACGGATGCCTCCTCCACATCCTCCAATGTGATCTGAGGAAGTTCCGTAGACGATTGACTTGGTCCTGCAGCGAAGTCAGTCCCGGGAAAGGTTTCCAACGACCCATGCTGTTACTCATACCTGTCTACTCCTGTCTTTAGATTTGCTTAGGCTCAAGATGCAGGTACAGACTGAATATCACCTACTTCAATCGTGCTAATGGTCATATGTGCCGAAGTGGGCTTTCATTTCGTGCCATCTTTCACCTACTAGGCATCGGCACAGATCCTACCGTATTAAACACCCTCATACATATCATAAAAGACGC
>QHYS01000140.1 GCA_003223325.1 Acidobacteriota bacterium | reverse complement strand
TCCCTCAGTTACTTAACCATAATAAGTGAATTAACTTTAACTGTCAAGTAAAATGTGGACATATATTGTTCTTATTAAGCAGAGGTAGTTAAGTGCAACGGAGGCGCCCTGTGGACCTTTGTCTGGTAATCAAACAGCGACTGCAAGGCTTAGGGCTGGAGCAGAGAGATCTGGCGGTGGCCGGCAACGTCACCGAGTCATATATTTCCCAGCTTTTAACTCGGAAGAAAATGCCTCCCGCGTCCGAGCGAACAGACATTTATGACAAAATGGCGAAATTCTTGAAGGTCCCCGCGAGGAAGGCCAAGGTTGCATCCCCGCAAGGGGCGTTACGTTGTGACCGTGGCGGCTTCAGACGACTGGGGTTTGAAGTGAGGAACAATGGATTCAACGGGGATATTGAAAACACTCCGAATCTCAAAAGGTTTTCTATCTTTTCTCGGCAGTCAAGTGAAGGCTCGATTCTAAGCGGCTCAACACAGGTATTCGCGCCTCGCGCAGGAGGTGCTCAACTACCGTCTCCGTGAGTCGCGAGCCATCGTAATCAAAGTGCAGATGGTTGGTCTTTTCATCGAAACGAAACCTTTGCAACCCGTAGGTGTTCGCGAATTGGCCCAAAACACGGAATTGTTCAAGCTTGAGGGGATTCTGAAGCTCGTACGTTACGGTCATGAATGTCATGGGTGAATTATAGCATCCGGCAGCAGGACAAGGGGCTGTCCCCACCCAGAAGCGGTAATTCACAGCAGCTAGCAGAAGAGACGGATTCGCTTTAAGCATGGGGCTTGTGTGGAACTGGAAGTCTGGGAGCTACCTACGATGCATCGCATGAAAAGTCGCCGATCTAGACAACTGGGTAAACCGGTCGGCCGGTAAACCTCACATGGGGTCGGTAAGTGCAATCGTGCCAGTTGGCTTTCCAGCGCATCCTTATTGCCCATGGCGGTCTTGAGTTCAGTGACAAGCCTACGAACCCGCCTGACGCTTACGGAGGTTTTCATAGCCAATTTTATCTTCGCAACGTTCTCTTCCGTTTCGAGCAATTTGTGATTCAACTCATCCATCAGTATGTTTCTATTTAGATCTTCCATTTGACACGCCTAATAACCACGATACCCCTCCGTGGAAGAGATAGCTCTACCCCATACCCCTATCGTCCCTTAGGCGAGTTATCATTGGTACGTGAACCGTGCGACTAAGAGCGACACTTCTCACGTAGGCCTCTGTTTGAATTGCCGATTTGCAAGGCCAGTCGAGGGGAAGCAAACCGCTATCTACTTCCTGTGCGAACGCTCCCGTACTGACCGCACGTTCCTTAAATATCCCCGCCTGCCAGTATTGCGATGCTCTGGATATGTATCAAGCGGGAAGCCTGAAGCTAAAGTACCGGAACTTTGTTCCCGCTGGCGATGAGCCCTTGAACTGTATGATTTCCGAAAGGGAGGTGCGATCATGGCTCGCCACTCGCACAAGTTCACCATTGGTGACGAGGATGCAGTACGCGCTCTCGTGGAAAAACTGGTGGACGGAGGCAGACATCAACAGCGCCGCGAGAAACTCCTTCGTGCGCTCGACGATGCAACCCGACACTATAAGGATTCTAACCAAAAGGTGCGTCAGGCGTTCTTCCATGGACTTCTGACCGGCTATGCGGTTGCGCTCAAACTTTGGTAGTCCTCGCATCCTAACCGGAGAGTGCAAAGATTAAAGGATCGCTGCCGCGAGGGAGAAGCACGACACCAGCAGCTGGGATCTACTGGACGACGTCATCGCCCTCGATGAGTGTCACCTGAAGCGACTGCTTGCCGATTACGTCCGCTACTACCATGTCGCGAGCTCAGTTGCTCACTTACCTTCAGACACACGCAGAATTGCAGGGTTAGCGGGTATTGGGGTGTGTTCCCGGAGCATTCGCGGGGTTACCCCCTCAGCTCGCTCAGGAATTAAATGGGGCGCAGTTAGGAAGATCGAGCCGTTGAGTGCGAAGGTCTATGAGATGCTTGTCAAGAGAAGAGGTTATCATGCATAGAAAGCAGAACCATTTTGTATTTAAGTGCCCCAAGTGTGGCTCTACGCTCGGTGCTGGCGTTGAGTTTGCAAAGCCCCCGGCCAAGCCTACTCGCTGGCACTGCCTGGCATGCTGGGCGCACTTTACTCTCAAGCAAGTGAAGGACCGCCGAGAATAACGAAAACTCAGACTAGAGTCGTAACCCGGCCCTGTGGGGGATTTGTTCTAGCTATAGCTAGAGTCAAAAAGCTTGCTGCGGGGCAAGACCTCGGTTTCTTAGTGGTACGATTGCGGCGATGGCCGCCAACATTATTCAGTGGGAACTGAAGTGCAAAACATGCGGCAGGTGGTCGCGTTTATTATTTGAGCCGAACCGCGGGCCAAGCATCGGAGGCCCCAGATTCGTGAACTGCGCAACGCCGGAATGTCGCGACGGTTGGGATATGGTAATCCCCGGCAACTTTATTAGCGTAGCGCCATCGTCGCGCGTCGAATAAGACGAAGGCCTGCTCCTACCAAGTATAAAGATGATGCATTGGAGCGGTGAAGATCGCCCTTTCGCCAGGAGTCCTGCGATCCCGTAGCGGTATTCGCATTCGGCTCTTATTCTCAAATGTGATGAAGATCGTCTCCTCTTCTGTTATCTCCACGGCTCTAACGGCTTGGGTAATTAATTCGCATAGGCGGTCTCTATAGCCTTTCATTCCAAATCTGATTACGGTTTCGCCGTTGTAGATTTCAGGCCAAACGAGAGTCGGGAGCGCACCCTTTTCATCGAACCCCAAAATTAAGTAATCGAGCACGAACCGCACTGACTGACGTGAGACGGGCGCCGGACACGGTTTTCAAGAGTGCTTCGCCTTCGTTCAAGGCCTTCCCGTTAGGTGGGATTTATGATCTCACATCATTCGCGAGTCAGGCTAATGCCCGAGAAACGGCATCCTCGGTAAACCGGCCGGCCGACCCCGCTTCCGCCGCCGGGCGTGAAATTTCCTCCCCCAACGGATGTAGGCCGCCCCCCAATCGCCCTTGGAAGGATCCTTCTCGCCCGTCCGCTGTAGCTTGGATCACGGCTACAACCAGAAGGTGGTGCGGTTATCGGCTTGATTTCTCATTCGACCAGCCACTTTTCCAGAATTGCCTGATCGTCAGCTTCAACTGTACTGAACACAATTCCCATTCCTTCGCCTGTGGCGTAAGCCACCTTGCCGAATGCTACAAACGTGGTTTCTTCGTGGACCATCTCTATGTGGATTCTGCTCCCTTGGGGAAATGGGCTTGGCGCTTGGACGAAGCAGCCAAAGCGGCTCAAGTCACTAGTCGGCGCAACAACTATCCGTGGAGACCCTATCTCCGTTACCACCGACGCCGCCTTGAATGAATAGCGCGGCACTCGTCGGCGTTGGGTCTGCGGTTGCATGGGAATTTCTCGCACGTATAGAGGGTATGCTGCCCTATATTTAATGGCAAGGGACTACAACAAGTAGTAATACACGGTTGACAGGTACGTCTGCCTTCTCTGTTCCAGTTGTCGGGATTTCGGTATCGACGGCGCCGCCGGTGAACTCTCCATGGGCAAACTCAGACGGCGTATTCTGTCGTAGGAATACAACGCGCTCGCTACCGCCCCCGCCGTCGCGACACATCCGATCTCGCCCACGCCCTTTGCGCCGTAGCCGCCGATCTCATCGGGCACTTCGATCAGGATGACATCTACCTGCGGCATGTCTTTCGCTCTCAGAATGCCGAGGTCACGC
>QHYS01000139.1 GCA_003223325.1 Acidobacteriota bacterium | reverse complement strand
AGGTGTACATCTTCGCTTTCTCTTTGTCAACAGATAACTATGAGCCTTATATCTCCATGCCTGAAGGCAGGGGCTCTACGGCTCCGTTTGGTAGAAATCATTTTCTGCTACGTC
Organism: Acidobacteriota bacterium; assembly: GCA_003223325.1. Lineage (GTDB taxonomy): Bacteria > Acidobacteriota > Terriglobia > Acidiferrales > UBA7541 > Palsa-189. Next base: position 7,580 of record QHYS01000139.1, on the reverse strand, counting down.
TTGACCAGCAACGCGCCAAGCGGATTTGATTCGCGCTTGACAAGCAAGCAATTGGGCGCGATTATATGTCTAGTCAGACTAGTTAGTGTAGCGGAGAAAATATGCCCAAGACTTCCAAGAAACATGGTCAAGGAGTTGGAGTCCGGAAGACACGCAGCCTGAAGCTTGCCGAACCTTCCTGGCAGATTCAAACGGCAAAGGCCCGGTTTAGCGAGGTATTTCGGCGGGCTCGGACTGAAGGTCCCCAACTCATCAGGCGGCAGGGCAAGGAAGGTGTGGTGATGATCTCTGACGAGCGATACGAAGAGCTTGTAGGCAAGTCTCATCAGCCGAAGAGTATTGTGCAGTTCTTCCGAGAGTCACCGCTTGTCGGAGTTGATCTGAACTTGGAGCGCGAGAAGGATGAGGGGCGGGAAATCGAACTATGAGTGGATATTTGCTGGACACAAACTGCATCTCCGAGCTTGTGCGCCTCAAGCCCGAGCCAAGCGTGATCGTCTGGATGCAGGCTACGGACGAGACCTTGCTCTACCTGAGCGTTCTGACCCTTGGAGAGATTCGAAAGGGATTGGCAGGACTACCTCAGGGCAAGCGGCGAACGCATCTGGAAACCTGGCTGGAGATAGAATTGCGGGCTCGTTTTGCCGGCAGAATTCTGCCGATTGATGTCCCGGTCGCGGATAGGTGGGGCCTACTCGCAGCCAGCGCAAAAAGAGACGGGAAAACGCTGTCCGCTATCGACGGCCTGCTAGCAGCGACAGCGCTTCACTACAATCTAACGGTCGTCTCGCGCAACGTCAGCGACTTTGCTGACACGCGCGTGCAGGTGTTGAACCCATGGAAAGCATAATAACTCGGTCTGGATTGGCTTAGTTACAGGCCACACCATAAGTGGCGAGCTCTCGAAAGGAGTTTCAGGCTCATACAACCACCGCAAAGCGGTGGCCGGTGCTCCGTGGCAACTCCACCGATAGGCATGACCCGCTCCGAGAGCGAGAATGCCGCGTTGGCAGGCCGCGATTCGATTTAAGTGTTTTTCTGAGATACGTATGATCGGCAATCCGGAAGCTATCACTCACTATTTGGTCGAATGATCGGGCAAAAGTGGAGGTGACCACCAACCAAAGATTCTGCCGTTTTGCAGCAGAGTCCATTTCTGGTCCAATATTTGTTAGTGAGGGTTCCAAACCGCGGTTCTGGCACCATCCGTGCCGCGTAGTTTCAAGCAGTTACCATACATAAGGGCTCCATCTCCCTGCGAGTGGGAATGGGCCGGATGTGGGCGGCGAATGCTTTTGGCTTACAGCGAACTGATCAGCTCTGCGACCAGCGTCATAGGCAAGAAAAGTCGATTAGCGATTCCCGGCAATTCGGTGAAGCCATACTTCAAATAAAAGCTCTTCGCCCTTTCACTTATCGCATCGACAACAACAGCGAATGATGCCACTTGTATGCTAAAGTCGAAACTGCGCTTCAGCGCATCCAAGAGGAGTTTTTCGCCAAGTCTTTTCCCGGCGTAGGAGTCATCTACCGCAAGACGCCCAATCAAGGTCGCGGGAATTTGGGGATACTTCGGTAATTTCTGTGCCGTTTCCGACGGAAGATCTTGCATTCTGATAGAAAATTGTGAAAGCGTGTAATACGCGGCGACCGTTTGGCCGTCCGGCATAAGAATAAAAACAGCGGCGAACCTTTTCTTGACGTCCTGGGCTGCTTGCCTGCGAAGGTATCGCTCAAGTGTTGGCTCAAGACTGCAAGTAAATCCCTCTCGCTTATGCTGGGTGTTGAGAGGTTCAATGTGAAAGTCAGCGGAATCAGATTCAGCGGTCACTTGACCGCTGTTTCCTTAAATGACGCTTCGCGGCGGCACGAAGGGCATCATTAGGTTTCGGCGGATTAAGAAGTAAGTCGGCAAACTGCCTGCTGGCCTCTGCGTGTAGAGTCAGTGTCTCAAATTCACTGATTGTTGCCGTTGCAGCCTGCTGTGCGCTGGCAACCACAAAATTTGTCAGGGTTGTCCCCCGAAGATTGGCGGCACGCTCAAGCAGCTTCTTCTGCTGCGGCGCGATCCTCGCTTCAAGGCGTTCCATTTTTACCTTTGCCATAGTCGCTTTACCTGTAATTTTTGCTTGCAATGAGGGTACGGCAGTTTGCCGTATGCCGTCAAGTGCAAAATTGGCCGCGTCTAGTGAAGCTTGAAGCGATCCTCGCCCGCTCATTCGGTGACGGCAGAGATCACCACGGGGAACAAGAGCGAGGCGGCTCGGCTCCTGCGAACCGACTACAAAACTCTGCACCTAAAAATGAAAAACTGCGGAGTTGACGCTAGGCGGTTCAGGGAGTTGCGAGCCGGTGACTCAGCTGTATGAAGCGATGACCACGCAGTGCTTCTCATTCGGTGCTAGGCCTCGCAGTGCCGAACGCAGCCTGAGTGCGCGAGCCTCCTACCAACAAGAATGGTTCCCTCCAAATAGGCCGACCTCTTGGTTCCAACACAACCGAACGACGCAGCGTTCGACAAGCTGAGCAATGGCGGTGCTGACGAGTAAACGCCGCTACGGCTCGACAGGATGAACGGCGGTCCACCCAGGACAAGTGCGGGGATCTTGCCGATAAGCCCGGTACACGTGTGAGAGCCCTGGCGCGAAGACCATGGTGCGACCACCAGAGCGCCCCGCTGAGCGGCCGCACATTCGCTTCGGAAGCTTCCTATCTTGAGCGGATTGCGCGGGATCGGCTTACCACGACTGGGTGGCAGGACGTTTGCTCAACAAGTGATGAGACAGGAGACGGCAGCTTCAAGACACGAGTGTGCACTATCCTGGCATCACTAGCCAAAATGGAAATTCCGACACTACTTCCCCCAGGAGGGCACTATGCGGCCGCAGCCGAGATACGTGGTGCGAGGACTTGTCTTCGCGTTTGTCGTTCTCTTACTTACAGGCTCTCGCATCGGAGCCCAGGGACCCGGCTCGGATACAAATGGCGCAATCCTGGAAGCTCCCGTGCGGCCCGTCGTCGCTCAATTGACAACGGCCCGCGGCGATGATGTCCGAGTCTCAAGGCAAGTCCTTCACCCGAGAGGACAGGCTGAGCTCGAGGCCGAAAAAGAGGAAGCAGAACTCTCAGCGCCCGTGCATATAGTAGCAGCCGCGCCTGCTCCACTGGCTCCGACCATTGAGACTGGTTTCGACGGTATCTCTTTCCAGGATAGTTTCTGCAATTGCATTCCTCCGGACGGAGCGATAGCTGCCGGTCCCAACCACTTGCTTGGCACAGTAAACACCGCATTCAAGGTCTGGAACAAGAGCGGCACGCTGCTGCGCGGTCCTATCAGTCTGCCCAGCTTCTTTTCGGTCAACCCCGCTTCCCTCCCGAACGTCAGCGATCCTTTCACGCTCTATGATGGCGCGGCCAATCGATTTGTTCTGGGGGCGCTTACCTACGATAGCCTCTCGAATTCGAGCATTACGATTGCCGTGACGCAGACAGACGACCCAACCGGGACTTGGTTGATCTACTCGTTCCCAGTGTCACCTGCCGCCAACCTGCTGGATTTTCCCCATGCCGCGGTCGGCTCCGATGCAATTTATCTGGCTGGCAATCAGTTCTTGGGTGGGAGCTTGTTCCTCGGTGCCCGCGTCTACGCTTATAACAAGAGCCAGATGTATGCTGGAGCGGCGGCCAGTTCGGTTCATTTCGACGTCGGCAACAGCGCGTCCGGCGTTCAGGCGGACTCTCTCTATCCGGCACAGGCCGTTGGGGTCAGCAGCTCAGCCTATTTCATAGCAACGGATAACTGCAACAGTTGCTCCATCGTCAGCCTGTGGAAGTTTACTAACCCGTTTGTTACGCCCTCGTTTACCCTCCAGGGCGGCGTGTCCGTGAACCCTTACAGCCAACCTCCCGATGCCGCACAGCCGGGTGGTGGTGCGTTGGCAACGAACGATACGCGAGCCTTGGGAGCGTACTGGTATAGCAACACCCTCTACGCCACTCACACGATTGGCGTCAGCCCGGGAGGCGGAGGCACGGTGGCTGGCATCCAATGGTTCCAGGTAAGCAACCTCGATAGTATGTCCCCCAGTTTGGTACAGCAGGGAACGATCGCCGCCGCAGGACAGTATCGCTTCTATCCAAATCTGGCCGTGGACAGCCTTGGCGACATGGCAATTGCCTACGCTTACTCCTCCAGTGCCGATTTTGCCGGCATTCACTACACGGGCCGGCTGGCAGGTGACTCGGCGGGCACGGTGCAGACCGAAAGCGTATTGAAGACGGGCGAGGCAACCGTCACCAACAATTCCCGTTACGGAGATTACTCGGGCACGGTTTTGGATCCCGACGGGAGCACATTCTGGCAGCTCGAGGAATATGCCCGAAGCGGTTCGGTTTGGGGGACCTGGGTGGGCTCATTCGGCTTTTCCGGCGGTGGGCCGGATTTCTCCATGGGAGCCAGCCCGTCTTCCCAAACGGTGGTTTCGCCGGGCAGTACAACGTATACCGTCACGCTCACCTCACTCAATGGGTACAACCAGGCGGTAAATCTAACGCTCAGCGGGTTGGGGTTGCCGCCGACGGCAGGAAGCTTCAACCCCAGCTCCGTCGTGCCCTCTCAAACTGGAACTCTCTCCGCGCTGACCGTAAACACCAATGGAATGTCTGCAGGCACATATAGCCTCACGATCACAGGAACAGGCGCCAGCCCGAGCCTCACCCACTCTACGACAGTCACGTTGGTTGTGAACTCGACGAGTTCGCAGGATTTCTCCATCTCGGCTACTCCATCTTCGCGGGCCGTCGCGCAGGGCAATCCCACAAGTTACGCGGTGACGGTGACTCCATCGGGAAACTTTAGCGGCACTGTCAGCTTGCGCGTGGACGGGCTCCCCACCGGCGCCACGGCCACGTTTAGTCCCGGTTCAATCACCGGCGGCTCGGGGAGCAGCACTATGAACGTCGCCACGAGTACGAGCACGCCGACTGGAAGCTACACGCTAACGATCACCGGAACTAGTGGAAGCTTCGCTCACTCCACGACTGTCGCTTTAGCTGTGAACGGTTTCTCCATTTCGGCCTCTCCGCCTTCGCGGACTGTCACGCGAGGCACTAGTGCTACCTACTCCGCAACCGTGACGGCGATCAACGGCTTCAACGGAACGGTGAGACTCTCGGTTCGCGGGTTGCCGTTCAATTCCAGCGCCAGCTTCAACCCGGGCTCGCTGACAGGCCAGGGAACATCTACATTGACGGTAAGCACCAACACATCGACATCAACCGGGACCTTCACATTGAGGGTCAGGGGAACTAGCGGCAGCGTGACTCATAGCACCACGGTGCAGCTGGTCGTTCAGTAGATAGGCTCTCCCCGTCGCGGTTCGTATCGGGTATCGGGGGCCCACAAAGGTTCTTGTGGACGCCGTACGTGTTGAAGAGGCGGACGGTTGGCACGCGTGGCTCACGCTCGCTTAGCTTTTACATCGGCTATGCGAATGATCACCCGCTTTCCAGGAGCCCTAGCTGCCCGAGTCATCGTGTCGAGCGTTACAGATATGTTCCGGGGGTCCAGGAGGCGGTCCAGCTGTGACCGGTTCGTGTGAAGCTGTTTCGCTATCGCTCGCTTTGTTTTCTGCTCCTCTTGCATGGCTTGTTCGAGTTGCCAAGCGAGCACTCTCAATATCTGAGGGCTGTTTCCGTTTGTTACCGGCGCGTACTCTGTCACGTCAGGGGGGTCTAGATCGATTCCACCTTGTGGGGTTCGCCTCAAATCCTAAGGAACACTCTTAAGTTTCTGCGAGAGGATACAGGGGCCTGTTTAGCGTCGCGATGACAAACAAATCCAGTGTCGTCATAATTTTCCGTTTTCGGCGTGTTGGTTTCGACCCTAGGATTGACTGAGATCGCAACCGAGACAGAAGCGTAGTGCCGCGCAGATTTGGCTCATTCGCAAAGAACTCAGGTGGGCCACCCGCCTCCCCAGTCGATCCTGAGAAATGGTAACAGCGTTGTGTAGGTTCACTGCGCACGGCGCCTTCATGCCATCCTCTTCATCCAAAACTAGCTGGGACGGCACGCCTCGAATCGTGGATGTGATAGGTGCAACAGTGACGGCCGACAAATAAGCGATTGCGCTGTCGCGAGTGAGCACAACCACGGGCCTTCTCTTGTCTGGCGGAGCAAACTGGTAGAGTCGGACGTCCCCCCGGGCTATTCTGCTGGCCACGCCGCCTCCGCTTCCCAAACGAGCGATTCATCGGGCGCGTACGGCTGCTTTGAATAGCCCTGGCGATCGCGTTCTTCTTTAGCTCGGACCTCCAATCTCAGCAGATGCTCGCGCAGTGCGTCGCGCACCAACGCGGAACGATTCCGCTTCGTCCGCCGTGCGGCCTGGTCAGTAGCATCTAAGAGTCTCTTGTCGAGAACAATCTGAATCGTTTCCATATGTCGAATCCAATCCACAGTATACTCCACACTCGCCTACGACGGCAACCCTCAGAGATTTGCCGGATTGGCCGCGATTTGCCGTGGACGCTATGCACGGCCGCTTACACGAATTTGGAAGACACCTGACCCCCGTCGATACCGAGACTTCTTCCCTTGTGAGGCGAACCTCGGTGCTAGGCCTCGCGTTGCCGAATCCAGTCCGGGTGCGCGAGCCTCCTACCAACAAGAATGGCCCCCTCCTAACTAACAGGCCGACCTCTTAGTCCCAACACAACCGAACGACGAAGGGCCCATCTTGACAGAAAGTTCCCTGATAGATATCATATGATATATACCTAAGTAGCCCAGTCAATTTACGGAGGACACATGGCGCGATCCAGGAAAAGGCGTGGCGCGCGGCCCCCGAAGGAACCTCGGCGGACCGTGGCGGAAGCGAAGGTATTCATGACCGGACGGAGCCAAGCTGTGAGACTGCCGAAAGAATACCGGGTTTCGGGTGACAGTGTCTATGTGAAGCGTGTCGGCAATACTATTCTGCTTGTGCCGAAGACGGGCGACCGCTGGGCGGGATTATTCGCTGCACTCGACGAGTTCCCGCGGGACTTTACACTGGCACGCGATCAATTCCAACAGCCGCGTGCCGGTCTCGAAAACTTGTTCGATCGGGACAAGGAATAATGCCGCCGTGTACTTGCTCGACACGACGGTCTGGATTGATCTGTTGCGAACCAACTCGCGGTCCATCCGCCACAGGCTCACTGCCCACAGCAAGAGCACCATTGGTCTCTCCATCATAACGCTGTGCGAGCTGCAATACGGGCTCGAAAAGCGAGCTGCACAGTACCCGCACTTGCGCGCCCGGGAACAGCAACTGCTCTCCGCAATCGTCGCGCCATTGGATGTGTTTCTGCTCGACCATAACGTCGTCGAAATCTACGGACGAGTGCGCGCCGCTCTCGAAAATTCCGGCACGGCAATTGGCGCGCTGGACACGTTCATTGCCGCCCAGGCTCTTAGCCTCGGAGCCGTATTGGTCACAAGCAATGGGAAGGAGTTCCAGCGTGTGCAGGGTCTACAAGTTGAGGACTGGCGCTGAACCGTTCCCACACCCAAATCTCCCGGGCGCAGACCTTCTG
>QHYS01000138.1 GCA_003223325.1 Acidobacteriota bacterium | reverse complement strand
CATGTTTTTCCGGTATGCGGATTCGGATCGTAATACAAGTTTGCGAGCATTCTAGTGAGTGGGTTGACCAGGTTCATTGAATTCGGACAGCGCCGGTGCTGTCGATGGTCCCGTTGAGTGTTGGCTCGCAACCTCTTCGATTCTTGAATGGTTTAGCGTTGTGGGTTCCGGATACGAAGCTCTGCTTGTACTGTTTGTACCGATTGAAATTCACGTGTGGGTGCAACGCCGCAGAATCACGGGACTTGTGAAATCGTCTTTCAATTCGACTCCAACGGGCCTCCGCCATAACCTGTTTTCTTTGAATCGGATGCGTTCGCGCGAGGAAACAGTAGAGAACATCTCGCCTTGCAGGCGTAGTGCTGGCGTTAGTCACGGCCCCTGTCCATGTATATAAGGATATAAGTAGCACCCCTCGCGCCGGCCATTCTTTTGAGTGTATTCCGAGTTGAGGATCTTGAACCAGGTTGCCGGGCCCGCCCATCTGAAAGCGAGAAGTCAGGTCGCTCTAACCATCAAGGGCAGCTCAACACCCGCAGTGTCCGGAGTCATCTCGAGCATGGGCAGTTCAAGCGTGACCACAAGTCCCCCGTCCAGCGCATTAGATCTCGCCCCGTTCAAGGCCCTGGATAGCATGACGCCGTGAGTGTTCCTGTGTCGGGAGCAATCCAAGAAGAAGTGCCCATGTTGCGGCCAAGACTCGATTCCACAGCACGTGGGAGGCCCATGAAACCGGGGCGCCGTCTTGCATAGATAATGCCCATGACGTGCAACCCGGAAGCGTTCGCGTCACCCGTGCTGCTTTCCCTACGCATCAGGGGTAATCGCGCTAGTGGACGGCCGATGGAAGGAGAAACAGGCGCCATCTGTCACGATCGGCGCCGCTCATATTGTCGATCCTCAATCCGACGCAATCCTTCCCAGCCGAACGTACGACCCGTGCAGGTACGGGTAAGCCGGAAAATCGCCGTGTAAAAACAGTGGCCGTAGTAGAATCCTTATTCCCACGGAGCCATTCAAACCAGAGATGGAGGTTTGCATGAAGCGTGCCGGTCTCTCTTCAGTCAGGGCACTGATCGTCATTTCGCCCAAAACTTTTATTGGCTTTCTCGCGGTTCTGGTGATGGCTGCCCTGACCGCGTCACCGGTTCTTGCCGTGCCCTGCGAAAGCCTTGCCTCTCTCAAATTGCCGAACACCACGATCACGTCGGCGAATACCTTGGCTGCTGGCGCTTTCACGTCGCCACTGCCTGGTGGCTCCGCCGGTTCGCAATTTTCAACTCTGCCCGCTTTCTGCCGCGTGGCGGCGACCCTGACACCGTCGAGCGACTCCGACATTAAGGTCGAAGTCTGGTTGCCGGTCTCCGGCTGGAACGGGAAGTTTCAAGCAGTCGGCAACGGAGGTTTTGCCGGGGTCATCAGCTATCCTGCATTGGCTGCCGCTGTGAAGGCTGGCTACGCGTCTGCGAGCACCGACACCGGACACCAAGGAAACACAGCGGCATTTGCAATCGGCCATCCAGAGAAGGTCATCGACTTCGCCGACCGTGCGGTTCACGAGATGACCGTGCAGGCGAAGTCAATCGTGAACGCCTATTACGGCAACGCGCCAAGCCTTTCGTTTTGGAACGGCTGCTCCCAGGGTGGGCGGCAAGCCATCACGGAGGCGGCGAAGTACCCGTCTGACTTCGACGGGATTGTGGCCGGTGCCTCTGCCATCTACTGGATGCGCCTGCTCGTCGCCCGTATGGCCATCAACGTCTTCGCCCACCGGAGCGACGACAGTTACATCCCGCCCGCGAAATATGCACTGGTTCACGAAGCCGTTCTCAAGGCGTGCGATGTGCTGGATGGCGTGAAGGACGGCGTCATTGAAAATCCAACCGTCTGTCACTTCGATCCGAAAGTGCTTGTTTGCAAAGGTTCGGACGGTTCCAACTGCCTCACCCCGGCGCAAGTGGAGACGGCACGAGCGCTTTATTCTCCGATCAAGAATCCGAAATCTGGCGCAGAAGTTATGCCCGCATTGCTTCAACCGGGATCAGAGTTGGGCTGGGCAATTTTGGCAGGGCCCGAGCCGATCCGGTATGCCACGGAAACGTTCCAATATTTGGTTTTCAAAAATCCGAATTGGGATTGGCACAGCTTCAATCCCGCCACCGATATCGATCATGCGCTCAAGGCTGACAAGGGCTTGCTCGATTTCACAGAGCCCAATCTGAAACCCTTCTTCGATCGCGGCGCCAAGCTGCTGATGTATCACGGCTGGGCCGACCCGCAAGTAACGCCGATGAATAGCGTCACCTATTTCAACGATGTGGTAAAAAAGCTGGGCGAAGGCGCGGTCGGCAAATCCATCGAATTGTACATGGTGCCCGGCATGAATCATTGCGGGGGCGGTCCCGGCACCGACACATTCGACAAGATGGCGGCCATCGAGCAATGGGTTGCGGGTGGCACTGCGCCGAAGCAAATCCTCGCGTCCCATCTCACGAACGGAACTGCGGACCGCACCCGTCCGCTTTGTCCTTACCCGCAGGTGGCCGTCTACAAAGGAACCGGCAGCACGGATGATGCGGCGAACTTCGCCTGCAAAGCGCTGTAGCGAGACTGAAATTAATCCCATAATCGGTGTCGGGCGGAGTGAAGGAGGGCGCGATGAATGACGGCAAGATCGGACGGCGTACCTTCATCCAGGGAGCGAGCCTCGCGGCTTTAAGTGCGGCAGGGCTGCTTGATACTCCCCTCAGTCAGGCACAAGTTGCGGTGCCGAATTCCGCCGGAACCGAACTGCCGAGACTCAAAGCCCCAGCGCTTGCGTGCGACTGCCACCACCACATCTATGATCCCGCTCGGTTCGCGCCCCTCCAGCCTGGAGCCATCTCTCATGCGCGTGTAGCGGAATACCGTTTACTTCAGCGACGAATCGCTTCGACACGGGACGTAGTGGTAACGCCAAGGCCCTATGCCACTGATAATCGCGTGACTCTCGACGCCATTAGTCAACTTGGAAGTACTGCGCGAGGGGTTGCCGTCATTCATCCGACAGTAACAGATGCGGAACTTAAAACGCTGGACCGCGGTGGAATTCGCGGTATTCGCTTTTCCCTGAGCGCCAATCCCACCACGGTCGCCGCTACCACCGTCGATATGATCGAGCCATTATCGAAACGTGTGGACGCGCTTGGGTGGCACGTTCAGATCGCCATGGACGCTGACCAGATCGTCGCAGCCGAGGATTTATGGAACCGCATTCCTTCCCTAATGGTGTTTGACCACATGGGGTACGTGCCAGAGCCGCAAGGCACAAAGCATCCAGCGTTCGCGCTCATTCGGAGGCTGATTGACAAAGGCCGAACCTGGGTGAAGCTATCGGTGATACCGGCAAACACAAAGGATGGTCCGCCTACGTATGCGGATGTGAACAAGGTTGGCCAGGCTTACGTCCAGGCCGCACCGGAACGAATGGTATGGGGTAGCAACTGGCCGCATCCTAACGAACCGAACACGCCGGACGACGCTGTCCTATTCGACCTGCTCGCTCAATGGGCACCCAACGAGGCGACCCGCCACCGCATCCTCGTGGAGAACCCTGAAACTTTATACGGCTTCGCTGCTTGAGCTGCCCACTTGCGGAGCACGACGAAGTCGCAGTCTTGGGGCCCATGGACATTTGTTTAAAGAGCGACTCCGTGCCGGGGCAATCCAATGCTAGTGACGCCTTTTAGCGACATAATCGCCCACAGATCAGGTGTCCGCCATGCGGACCACACCGTTAATCGCTATTGTTGGACTCTCCCTCTTACTTGCTCCCTTGAGCTATGCCCAACACGGCGGCGGTCACATGGGCGGCGGGTTCTCCGGTCACGGTATTTTTTCTTCCGGGCATTCTTCAGGTCGGGGTCATAGCTCTCATTCGACTTCCGGGTTCGTGTCAGCAATTCGCCATATCGTTCCGGGATTTTGGAGGTCGCCCAAGCCCATTGCTCCCTCTACAGATTCTCTCGCAGCGGTCAGGGTAGGGAGAGACGATCCGCCTCGTCGCCCCATTATCGGGACACGTCCGCCACTTTTTCTGCGACGACCTCCTTCGCGCAACCCCTGTTTCGGCCATGCCTTTTGTGCTGGCTTCGGTTTCGAATCTCCGCTGTTTTGTGATCCGTTTTTAGGATTCGGAGGGTGCTTTCTTTTCTTTGGGCTGACGGTTGGCTTCCAGAGTGACTCCTTCTCTGTTAAAGCCGAGACGCAGGACGTAGTATCCGGTGCCACCGATCTAGGCTCGACCCCAGCCGCGTCCACCGCAGATGGTGCCGATCACCCGATCACGCTGTTGCAACTGAAAAACGGCTGGATGTACGGGCTTACCGATTATTGGGTGGAGGGCGACAATCTCCACTACGTCACGAACTACGGCGGCAAGAACTCCGTTCCGTTGGACCTGATCGACCTCGCCACGACTATTCGGCTGAATAGCGAGCGTGGCGTCGAGTTTTCGCTTCACACGAAGGGCCGGTCCACCGCGCAGTAAGGATGTTCGGAGGTTCCCAGGCCGGAGTTTCTCACCGACCCGTCTGCCAGGCAAATTGAACGTGGCATGCACTGGCGGGAGACCACCTGCACCCGCTAAGAAATCGTCGGACGTCTCTTATGCCATTCCGTTGCTTGTTCGTATGCATGGGCCAGTTGTAAGACGACGGCCTCACCGCCATGCGGGCCGCTAATTTGCAGGCCGACCGGCAGACCTTTGCGCGTGAACCCGCAAGGAACAGATATCGTGGGTAAGCCATACTTATCGAATGGCCCCGTATTGCGCAGTGTGACCCTTCTGATATCCGAGGGATCGGTTGGGAAGGGCACGTCTTTGTAGGCGGCATCGAAAGTGGAAATGGCTGGTGGTCCTATCGGAGTTGCTGGCGTTACGATCACGTCAACTGACTCAAATGCATGTTGGATTCTCTGACGGAGACTCGCAAGCTCGCGGCGCGCCATGATGTAGTCGCGGCTGCGTATTTCAGCTCCTGCGCGTATTGCTGCAAGAGTAGGTTGTTGATATTGCTCTGGTAACTTTGCTACGAACTCCGCATGGTAGGCATAAGCCTCAGCAGCTACCACTGTGCGATCAGTGATGTTGTTCACAGGAACCGTCGTAAGCTGTTTGACGCTTGCCGTAAGCTTTCCCAGCAGCGATAGAGCTTCGTTCGTCGCGGCTTCAATTTCCGGATCTAATGACGCAAAGAAGAACTCGTGCGGTATTCCTAACTGCAGCGCTGACGTTTTTGATCGCAGAGCCGCCGTGTAGTTTGGAACCCTCATCTGCTGGCTTGTCATCTCTTGTTGGTCGTAGCCAGCGATTGCTTGAAGCATGATGGCGGCATCAGCCACGGTACGAGTCATTGGCCCGACGTGATCAAGCGACCAAGATAGAGGAATCACACCTCGGGTGCTTACCAAACCATAGGTCGGCTTCAGACCCACGATGCCGCAGTATGCCGCCGGTTGCCGCACTGAGCCGCCGGTGTCTGAGCCGAGAGCGCCAAAGCAAAGTCCTGCCGCCACTGCGGCAGCGGAACCGCCCGATGAGCCACCCGTGGAGTAGGTGGGTTCCCAGGGGTTGTGTACGGCCCCGAAGTTACTGACAGTTGAGCTGCCCCCATAAGCGAATTCATGCATGTTGAGCTTGCCTAAGAGGACAGCGCCCGCCGCTTTCAGTCTGCGCACCACCTCGGCATCTTGCTCGGGAACACGATCTTTAAATAGAGCACTCGCGGCGGTTGTCCTCACGCCCGCCGTGTCGAATAAGTCCTTGAGGGCGACTGGAACGCCATGGAGCGGTCCGCGCCATTTGCCGTGCTGAATCTCTTTCTCGGCGTCCTGTGCAGAGTTCATCGCCTGTTCCGACGTGACAGTGATGTATGCATTCAAGACTGGATTAAATTTTTCGATGCGCTGCAGCATTACCCGAGTGACTTCAACCGGCGAGATTTTCCTGGTATGAATGAGTTCGCTCAGCTCCGAAATCGTGAGGAACGCAAGCTCGTATTTATCAGGACTGGCCCGAAGTGTTGATCCGAGGAAATTGCGACGTAAAATATCCATGGTCGCCATCCATTAAGAGTTTAATTTGATGAAGCTCGCAACCTCATACCGACCATCTTTCATGTCCTCATTTAGACGCCAGTGCGAATACCAAAAACGTAGAAGCATCGGCCGGCAAATGACCTTTCGATTCAGGGAAAGGCCTGGCACCAAACGTTCTACGATTGAACCCCCGCCCGGGCTGATGGCGATATCTTTCCGCCACTAATCGTGACCGGCGAGCGGGCGCCGCGTGAGGAGCGGGGCCTTGCTCTCTCAGCTTTTTACTTGGTAATCGTGATTGCCGTGAATGTGCCATTCGGTACCATGTCGATGTTATGTGCCTTGATGATTAGCTTGGTGTCTGGGTTTTGCTCCTGCTTCGTTACAACCTCACCAAACTCGGGGTCATCGTGGGCCGCCTTGAGGCGGTTGTCCCGCTCTTCTCTGGACGGATACCCCCGCATGTAAATGAAGGTATTCTCGGCGCTGATGCCCAGTTCCGGGTCGCTCTGCTGTGGTATCCAGTACCCCACGTTCGTGATTCCGTGCCTTGCATAGATGGCGGATGTGCGGCTCGCGAACCGCGCCGCGAGCGCATCGCGCTTTCCCGGCTGGGCAGAGTACACGCGCAGTTCGAAGAATCCGACCGCCTTCTTGCCCTGACCGTAGCCCCAGCCGATCCCCGCCAAGCCGAATGCTAACCCCAGAACTGCCAGAATCTTCCACTTCAACATACTCGCCTCCTTGTCAGAAAAACATTCCGAATTAGACCGTAGAGCCATCGAACAGCTGGCCGGATCATTGATTTTCGACAATTCGAATGAGCTGTATCTTCCGTTGGAGTTCCGACGAAATAAGACGTCGTTCAATAGCTCGATCAACTTCTGCGACTCGGTCCTTCTGCACGGCAATAACTCGCCTCGTTCCGGTCCGCCCATCTTACGCTCTCGACAGATTGTGCCTCCCGAAAATTCTGTGCAGCCCATGGCGGAAGTTGTTCCTCCAAAGAAACCGCAACCGGTTTGCGGGCCCTGCTTCAATCTGGTGAAACAAATCCGCCGATGCGCACCTGTTCGCGAGCACTGTTCCGACAAGTAATTTCAAACGGCAAGGACGAGCAGCACGCAGCCAGGTTAGATTCTATATAGCTCTTTCAGGCAGCCCGCCGTTCGTAACGGTGGTGCAGTCCGCCGACCTGCGGCACCCGCCACGACGGACCCCATTGCTGGCGGCTGAATCACTCGTGGCTCCGGTGAATCCTTCCCCAACGAAAGATGTGTTCTCGAACGGTGATCGTAATCGAAATACGAATTTAGGATTCGTCGTAACGAGCTTTCCTGGAAGACGACCACATGATCGCGTTCGGATGAGCGGTCACATGGAAATGCAGGATGCAGCGTCGGTCATGGGCCAACACCAGAAACACGTAAAGTACTTGGAAGCGGATCGTAGGCACCGTGAAGAAGTCGATGGAGACC
>QHYS01000134.1:3038-11039 GCA_003223325.1 Acidobacteriota bacterium | reverse complement strand
AATCGAGGAGCGCACGCGCCCTTTCGCGGCTGAGATCGATTGCCTAGACGCCATCCCCGGGGTCGATCGGCGCGTGGCTCAGGTCCTGTTGGCAGAAGTGGGAGCGGACATGAAACCGTTCCCGAGCGATGGGCATTTATCTTCCTGGGCGGGGATGTGTCCGGGCAGTGAGTGCCGGAAAGCGGACCAGAAGACGCATTACCCCGGGCAATCGCTGGCTCAAGAAAACCTTGGCCCAAGCGGCCTGGGCCGCGAGTCACACCAAGAACACCTACTTGGCTTCCCAGTATCGCCGCGTGGCGGGTCACCGCGGGAGGAAGCGCGCCCTGATTGCCGTGGGCCATTCGATGCTGGTCTATCACATGATGAGAACAGGATCGAGCTACGCCGACTTGGGCGGCGACTTTTTCGACCGTCTCGAACCTGAGCGTCTGACCCGTTTATTACGTCAAGCGCTTGGAACGCCTCGGTCACAAAGTCACGCTCCAAGCCGCCGTCACCGCCTGAGCAAAATTTTCGGAGCAGCAGCCAAGCCACTGGTGGGCGTAAATTTGGCGATTCCTTGTGGCGTACGCGATAGTGCGCAGGATGCCCAGATTAATTAAGTTTATCGAACCGGGCCATAGAAGAACCGAACATTGAGCCAGATAAAAAATGGAACCAAACCGCACGAGAATGTCGGCCGAGCGCAGGAGACGCATGCAACGCCCGGGCCGTTATTTCACGTGACTTCGGCATCCCCTAACTGCATCAAGGTTTTCCCGATATTCCTCGCCAAGACTTCAGCGAGATCTTTAGCGAGCTTGGAGTTGGGCACTTCGTAGTCGTAGGTGAACTCTTTGTCTTCTAAGGTAGCTGTGAACGTAACCGAATTATCTTGCACCCTTATGAGTTGCTTCAATATGGCTTGATCTTTGGCCGGCGTCTTGTGTGACGCATTCAATGCTCCTCCCGGTTCAGGCGGCCAGTTTGGTAAATCCTTGATTTTCATCCTGCACCTCTTTAGCTCGACCCTGGGCGGTAAGAACGGCACATCAGGCGGTCCATATACGGCTGACTACGAAGCTCTAATTTTCCTCGTCCAGGCGCTCCCGCCTGGCCGCCTTGGGCGGCCGTAACGCCCGTCCCTTGCGGGTTCTGCTGAGCGTTCGCATTACGAAAGCTAAAGGCCAGCAAAGCGAGCAGGACGAGCCCTGCTGCCACCAACGATATTCGTTCACGCATTTTCCGCCGTATCCAATTAAGTCGGTCGTCAATGGCGCGGTACACTTCACCCATCCCGCCCGCACCGATTGCGGAGAGGACTTCATAGGGCCCGAGGCGCTTGCCACTAAGGATCGCCATGGGTCTCCGCCTGAATTGAAGGTGCCAATGATACCGTGCTGGTGCTTGCGAGGGGTAATTTCCTTGCGTGCGTTGGCTGTAGCGAATTGAAGGCCTAAGACCTAAATCCGGCGTGAAATTCGCTATTTCCCTGCAAATTTCCCAAAAAAAGCGGGCACTGCTCCCGAAGTTTATGCAGCAGTCGCTTAGTTTTCGCAAAGTAGCTTCAGCGGGTACACCAACGCGATGACCGTCTCCGACGACTGGTAACAGTTATTCCGCCTGGGATACGTGAGACGCCGAGCCAGGAGGTTACGGAACTGCAGCACGCTTACAGATTCCTGGAAAAACCACATGCCGCCGAAGTGCATCAGACCAGCATGATGATTGATGATTTTGATGGTTCGTAAGCTTCACATCACGCCGAATACGCCGGATTTAGGTAAGACGGAAGAGCAGCATCAAACCTGTGCCGATCATAGAGCCTTGAACGGCATCCTTGCAGAACCTGCGTCAGACTGACGGCAACCCGGAAAGTGGGCCGATTCTACGCGGACCATCAGGTAAGCCCTTGGACTTCCACAATGTCGCTTACCGCATCGTAGTTCCCACGCTCCAGAGGTGCGGAGTTTGCCGAAAGCTTAACGATGACCATGGCGAAGCAGACCACGTCTACAAAGTAGACGAATCACTTCCCAAGTGGTACGGCTGGTATGCGCTGCGCCGTGGAGTCGGAACTGCTGTTGCCGACCGCTCAAATTCACTTGCAGCTAAGGGCCTTCTGAGGCATTCCAGCGTCGGCACCACCGAACGCCACTACATCAAAGATGTGCGTGAAAGCACGCTCGAAGCTATGAAAATGCTCGAGACGTTGTGCGACCCCGTGCAACCGAGGCGGGACAAAGCCGAGCTAAGTGATTAAAATCCCTACGAGGGCCTGTAGCTCAGATGGATAGAGCAGCGGTTTCCTAAACCGCGTGTCGGGAGTTCGACTCTCCCCAGGCCCACCACTTCTTCTAATCTGAAAACACGGTCTTTCCGAATTCTGCCTTGCTCGGGCACGGCCCGGAGGTTTGCACACTCTTTGCACATTCGTGGTCCAGACCCAGGCGTAGGCTGTAAGTTCCACCTAATTTTCAACGAGTTTGCGGGCGCCCTGAATCGCTGGCGAGCTGTCAAACAGAGCCGTCCCGGGCTCGCCAGGTTATCCAGACTGACCGCAGATGACCGCAGATGACAGGGCACGGCGAGAAACTGAGCCGAAAGCAAGAAGCGGCTATCGGCGCGCTCCTGATATGCTCAAGCCTGCCGGAAGCCGCCAGCGCTGCCGGAGTCTCCCAGTCCAGCCTGCGGCGGTGGCTTAAGAACGAAACGTTTGCGCGTCGCTATCGAGAAGAGCGGTTGCGGATGCTAGAGGGCACCATCAACCTCTTGCGGCAAAAATCCCTAGCCGCGGTCGAGACGTTGGCCGGCGTGGCCGACGATAAAGAGTCACCTGCCGGCGCGCCGTGTCGGCTGCGCGGTCACTCGTCGAGCTGGCGATCAAGGGTGGCGAATTGCAAGACGTCGCCGAAAGGCTTGCGGAATTGGAGGAAGTAGCGAGAGAGAAATAATGAGTCTAAAAACACTCCGTGAAGTTGAGAAAAAACTGCGGCCGCAAGCGAACGGGCTACCAATTCCCCGGCATCTGCATTATATACGTTGATAGCAAGGCTCCGTGCATGAACCCGGGCCCGATCAAATGGGGAACAGTACCGGGTATTCCGCAAATTTTCGAGCGGCTTGCAGACGAATCCGAAGATGACTTTGTGCACCGGCTGATGGACACACGGCCGGGCGTCAAGCATCCGTCGGCGTACATTGACCACGTGACGATCCGCGCCGAGACCATGAAGCCGGAACTGTCTATGGTGCCTTCTGAACCCGGCTGAGGCGCCGTTTCCGCTGCCGTGGCGTCACCGACTAAATCGCAGCACCTCGCGGAACTTGTTGGTTCTCCTACAGCGGACTCATAATCGGTCCGACACCACCTGCACTGCGCAGCAGAAAGCTCACAAATGGCTGAAAATCCGGACGAATCGACGAGCCCCATTACCCTTGCTTATTCAACTGAAATTGCTGAATTGCTAGACACCCGAGCGTTGGGGCGCCATCAGTGGCCCAGGGCGGAAACGGAGTTGTAGTGCCGGGATGCCCGGCGTGCCGGAAGCGGTTTCAGACGATGGCGCAATTTCTGGATCATCTGGCGGATGATGTTTTGCCACGCCTAATTGAAAATCTGTCCGCGGAGAAACCTAAGGCTTCGGACCAAGAGTAGCCCAAATTAAACTGCCACCTCGAACACTGAAGGTCCCTTTGCGTAAACCGAAAGCATCTTCGAACGTCCGCGGTTCAAACCGAAATCGCTGCGGGTTGGACCTGAGCAACCACAACACTCGACTCGCCGCATTCAGAGTAGCATTGAGCCACAAATGCGAAATCTCCCGAGCTCGAAAATCAAGTGGCCGGGCATCAAAAAACATCTGTTTTCGGAACAGTAAGAACGTCACATTGCGGTTATCTAAATTCAACGAGTTACAGGAACTCACGCGGAGGGTTTTCGGAACACGAGCTGGAGCCACATTTCCGAGTAGTGTTCAGCGCGGAGAGATTAAAGGACGCGTCATCGGGCGACGCTGCAGATTTCTGCCTGCGGGTGCTGACGGCTTTCTTCGAAAATGCAGCTTCTGTGATTCGTAGTGAACTGGAACACGTTGTCTCCGGATGGGTTGAGCGGAGGATTGAACGATCGCGGATCGAAGACAACAATCCCCGGCTTCGTCAGCTCGAGGCCGTTGGCACCGGTCGATCCGACGAGCGGAGATTGCGCTCGCGCTGTGATCGCGGTAAGTAAAATGAGTGAAAAAAGTGTCGCTCTCATGGCTATTGCGTCCAGTTTGTTTTTACGCGAGCCACCAGTCGGAAACGTGATGGAAGCGCTACAAGTGGACTGCTGGTCCCCTGCAGTGCCGAACAGTTGACGGTTTGGTCCGGCCAGTCTCTGACATCACGATGATCTTGGGAATCGTGCCGATAGGGATGAATTGTGCTTGCACGTTCACCGTAACAGGCGTCGAAGAATTGATTGTTGCGTCCGGAAAGCTGACGCCTTCTGGTAGCGCTCATGAATTGCCAGCAGATACTCCCATCGCCCATTGTTTCCCAACCTGCCTTCCTCAAAAACGCTCTTTGGTTGGGTACATCCTAAATGGCGCGATACGCATTCTGCGTTGAATGTGGGCGAATGTGATAACATTCCGGGCGTGAGAGGGTCCCTGTGTATTCGGGGAGGCCCGAATGAAAAATAGGCTATACATTCTTCTAATCGCGGCTGCAGGGGTTATCACGATCTCGGGCCCGATGTTCGCTCATCACGGGGTGGCGGATCTGGATATGACAAAGACCGTTACCATTAAGGGAGAAGTGACGGACTTCGAATTTAGGAATCCGCACGTGCTAATTTACATGAAAGTAAAAGATGATAGGGGCAACATAAAGAAATGGACGGTCGAAGTCGTTAGTCCGAACTCCCTGTCCAGGCGTGGCTGGACCAAGGATTCGTTCAAGCCAGGGGACCAGATCACTGTAACCGGTAATCCCAAAAAAAATTCCTCACAGGCACTGCGCCTGAACTCGGCCATCTTGCCCAACGGACAAGAACTTTCCACTGGGGACGACAACCGCTACTAAAGATGCTAACAGGAGCGTGACGGCTTACTGCCACATTCCGGAAGCCGGTCGGAACGCCCTGAGCCTTTCGTTTTCGGGCGTTCGAGGCCACTGTGGCGGGTCGGTGGTGCGCCCCAGGTAGCCAAGCCAGCTTCCTCGAGATCGCGCAAAGCCCAAGGTTGGAAGGAAGCATGAGGAGGAGCGTCGTAAATGCGCAGTCGAGAGAAGCTAATGGTTTCCGCTTTCTTAGCAGCAGTGGGATTAATTAGCGCGTGTCAATCAAGCGGCTCCAGGACCGAAAAAGCCACTCCGATTCCAGACCTATCTGGGGTGTGGGATTTATCCGACTCTCCTGGCACTCACCATACACCGCGCACCTTTAGCCAGGAGGAACCTCCTATGACACCTTGGGCAGAGGCAATATATAAAGCCGCAAAGCCCTTGGCTGGTTCCCGTGGCTCATATAATGATTCGAACGATCCGATCGTTCTGACAACTACGGGCAAGACCGAAGATCAGGTTGCATGTTTTCCTGCAGGCGTGCCGAAGATATATCTTCGGCACTCACCAATGCAGATTGTTCAGACCTCTACCGAGATAATCATGCTCTTTGAATTCGATCATCTTATCCGACAAATCTACACAGATGGGCGAGCACATTCTGATGTCCTAGGACCAAGCTGGATGGGTGACGCTATTGGCAAGTGGGAAGGGGACACGCTGGTCGTCGATACAACAAACTTCAATGATAGGACTTGGCTTGATTGGTTAGGCCATCCGCATAGCGACCAGCTTCATCTTGTAGAACGCATCCGGCGCGTTGATCATAATACTTTGCGTGACGACATGACATTTGACGATCCGAAGGCTTTTACAAAGCCCTGGACGGGAATGGTAATGTTCGAGTTGAAGCCGACCTGGAGCCTTCAGGAAATGGTCTGCGAAGATGCTTACTTTGATACTCCCTTCTACCATCGGACTAAGACGGAGCCAGTTTCGAAAACAAAACAGTAACAATAGAACCGACTGCGACCCCCAACCTGCGGAGCATAGACCGACCGAAGATAACAGGGCTTGGCGCCACGACGGCTTTCAGGTTGACCAGCGTACGCCGCTTGGCAGTGATCCTCGGCGAGTCGCTGAGCCCATGACCGCGATCCAGGGTGGATTACTTGCGCATACAAACGAGCTCGCAGACGCCCATGAATTGACACTCTCTTCACTTCTCGCTTGACAAGATACTGGGTGTAGCAATAAATCGCCGATGTGTATAATGCATCCCGTTAGAGAGCGGAAGCAGTGCGGATTGCGAGTGCACGCGTCGAGCTGACGTATCATCAGCAAACCTGATCGGGCACTTTGTTTTTTATTTAGATAGACGAGGTGGTGCATGAAATTGAAGGCAACATTGTTGGTCGTTTTTTACATTCTTTCCATGGCAAAGTGGCAAGGGCAAGCGCAGGACCAGCAGGCGCCTACCGACATGGTCGCGCCGGCTATCGCTGGCGTGGTCGCGGGTGGAACGAAAGTCCAGCTCGTCAAGGATGGGTTCAAGAATACGGATGGCGTGGTTGCCATGCCTGACGGGAGCGCTCTCTTTTGGGATAACGACCCAGTGAGTGTCATTTACAAGGTAGATAATTCCGGCAACGCGTCCCCATTCCTGGAGCATATGCGCGGCACGCAGGGCCTGGGGTTGGACTCGAAAGGCCGTCTGATTGCTGTGGAGCATGCACCTGCAGCCATCGCTGTGATCTATCCCCCAGGCAGCGAGGCGGTGCTCGCCAGTAAGTTCGAAGGCAAACCCTTCAACGATCCGAATGACCTGGTAATTAGCACGAAGGGCGGAATCTATTTTTCAGTTTCGAACGATCACGAGGTCTACTATATCTCGCCTGCGGGTAAGGTCATGCTGGTGCTGAAAGATACAGTTGAATCACGTCTCAACGGACTCCAGCTGAGCCCGAACGAGAAAACCTTGTACGTCACCTCGCAGAGCCTTGAACAAGCTGTGGATTTAAGTACCACCCAGAAGCAGGATGGCGAATCTTTGCTCGCTTTTGACGTCCAGCCTGACGGGACTTTGCGCAATCGCCGCGTCCTCGCCAAGTACGAACGCATGAACCAAAGGCCAGAAAAAAGCCCGATCAGACGAGGAGGAGACGGCCTCGCGATTGACAGCAAGGGCCGGATTTACGCCGCCACCGCAGCGGGAGTGCAGATCTTTAGCCCGCAGGGCGAGCACCTGGGCACAATTCCAGTACCGAGGAATCCGGCCAGCCTTGATTTTGCTGGTCCCGACAAGAAGACACTATACATCGCTGCACGTCAAGGATTGTATAAGGTCCAGATGGAAGCGCAGGGATTCAAGGGTCGGGCAAAATAAGCCGTAACGCCTTAGGTACGCAGAACGCACTCTGCGGTCGTTTCGAAATTCTCCGGTTATCCCGCCGCAAGTTGCTGGCCTCCTTCTCCAGTGTGTGCACGCCGAGCTTCGAGCCGTAGAGTGCCGAGAGCTGTTTGGCGCGAAGAAGCTCGAGGAGCTTTCATTCAACATTCAGTCGGACTTTCTGGCTTTGCTTGTCGAGGTTGTCTCCAGTTGAAACTCTGTTTTCGTGTTTTCGTTTTTTCGTTTGTTTTCCTCTTGACAATTACTGATAGTTCTGGCAACAAGACGTGCCAAACGGGGGCCGTCATGTTGATTTCTATAGGCGTGAAGAATTTACGTTGGGCTATTCTGATAGTCGGAGCATTGGGCCTCAGCTTGTCAGTCTACGTTCATGCGCAGGTGGCCGCGGGAACCCTGACCGGCACGATCAGCGATACATCGGGCGCTGTAATACCCAATGCACAGGTCTCAATCAAGGACTTAGCGACTAGTATCGTTCGGAACGTCACTTCGGATACGGCCGGGCTCTACACGGCGCCGAATTTGTTGCCGGGCACCTATGAGATAACCGTCACGGCTCA
>QHYS01000134.1:0-3023 GCA_003223325.1 Acidobacteriota bacterium | reverse complement strand
TGCTGAATATCACGATGGCGGTTGGGCAGGTCACTCAAAGAGTCGAAGTCACTGGCGAAGCGCCCGCTATAGAATTGGCGTCGTCAACCATTACTGGCGCAGTCAGCGCGAACACAATTCGCGAGCTGCCTCTGAACGCGAGGGATTGGACCCTGCTTGCGACGCTTCAGCCCGGAGTAAGTTCCAGCGCTCCAATACAGATGCCCACCAACACTGGCGCTACCGAGAGGATCCAACGGGGGTTGGGAACGCAACTGACTATCTCCGGCTCGCGGCCCCAAGCGAATAATTACCGCATTGATGGAATCACCGCCAATGATTACTCGAACGGTAGTCCCGGGAGCGTGATCGGTACTTCTCTCGGCGTGGATGCAATTCAAGAATTCTCGGTTTTGACGTCCAACTATACCGCCGAATACGGACGGACATCGGGTGGCGTTATCAACGCGGTCACGCGAACGGGAACAAATCAGTTCCACGGGGATGCATTTGAGTTTCTGCGCAACAGCGCGTTGGACGCCCCGAATTTCTTCGATAATTTCGCTAACAAGCCGAAGCCGCCTTTCCGGCGGAACGATTTCGGTGCAGCGGCCGGTGGGCCGATAATAAAGGACCGAACGTTTTTCTTCGGTGACTATGAAGGCGTCCGTCAGAATCTAGGAGTTTCAGGTGTGGCCACCGTGCCATCGGTCGACGCACGCAATGGGATCCTCCATAATCCGAATGGCACGACCACGATCGTGGTCGTAAGCCCTAGCGTGGCGCCATTTAATGCAGGGACCTCAGGCAACACTGGGGTTTATGCCTTCTCCGCACCTCAGCTCGCCTCGGAAAACTTCGGGACCGGCCGAATTGATCATAAGTTTTCCGAGAAGGACAGCTTGGATGGCAGCTTTCAAATAGACAGATCTATTCTGCACATTCCCGATAAATTAGACACTATAAACCGAACCAATACGCAGGGGAGAGATTTTGTCACGCTTCAAGAGAGCCATGTGTTCACCACGCAACTCATCAACACGGTTCGCGTAGGCTACAATCGAGTCGTTGTATCGGGCGGGGTTGTCGAAACGGCGCTCGTTCCTCAGGCCGCCGATCCGTCGTTAGCTGCGGCTCCCGGACAGAACGCCCCCGATATCAAAGTATCGGGAATCACGGAATTTCCAGGAGGTGTTCACGCTCACTCGGTGACTTTTAACACCTGGAACGACATTCAGGCCTATGACGATGCCTTTCTTACCAAGGGTATCCACAGCTTGAAGTTTGGCTTTGCCGTGGAGAGAATTGACTACAATGCCTTCAGTAGTGGATCGCAAGGCGGCAAATTTCAGTTCGGCTCGTTGGTAAATTTCCTTACAAACCAGCCGAAGACGTTTGAAATCGAGGGCTTCACCCCAAGCCTGCGTACCCCGCGTGGATATCGACAGTCGGTATTCGGCGCTTACATTCAAGATGATATACGCTTGCGGCCCAACCTCACATTTAACTTAGGGCTGCGGTACGAACCGACATCGACAATCAGCGAAGTTCAGGGCAAGCTTGCAAGCTTCGTGAATGTTTATACGGACACCGCTCCGCGCACTGGCAACCCGATGTTTCCAAACCCCACCCGGCGGAATTTCGAGCCGAGACTGGGTTTTGCCTGGGACCCGTTCAAGACCGGTAAGACCTCGGTTCGTGGCGGATTCGGGATATTCGATGTTCTCCCCCTGACCTATACAGTATCTCTTCCCCAAGTGAGCGCTTTTCCGTTCTTTAATGATGGCTCGTCGAGCAGCTTACCTGTGGGTTCATTTCCAAGTGGGGCGTTTTCCCTTGTTCAGGCCGATAATCAGTCTCGGACGTCGTACATTCAACAAAACCCGAAGCGCAGCTATCTCATGTCTTGGAACCTCAGCGTCGAGCGTGAGCTCGTTCACAATCTCACAGGCATGGTCGCTTATGTGGGCTCACACGGCGTGCATCAGTTATTCGCCGAAGATGATATGAACATAGTGCTGCCTACACAGACCTCCGCCGGGTATCTGTGGCCGTTTCCCGCGGGCAGCGGCACGCGGCTCAATCCGAACATCGGCCGTATAGACACCCGGCAGTGGAGCAGCAGTACGACCTATAGTGGCCTTCAAACATCGCTTAGCGAAAGATTGAGCCATGGCCTTCAGGTTAAGGGCTCCTTCACCTGGAGCAAGGCAATCGATGACGGATCCGCGGCACTTGTGGGAGATCCTTTCGCGAATTCCATTTCTAGCTTGTACTTCTTTGATCCTAACGTGAGGCGCGGCTTGTCCGACTTTAACGTTGACCGGGCGCTCGTGGTGAACGCTACTTGGCTTGTACCCACTGGGCACCTGCAAGGTCCCGCGTCTTGGGTTCTCGGCGGGTGGGAATTGGGAGGCATTGTCACGGCACAGGATGGGACGCCTTTTCCTGTTCTCATCGGTGGCGACCCTCTCGGCTTGAACAATCAGGATGCGTTTGCCTACCCGGATCGCTTATCGGGTTCGGCGTGCAGCAAGCCGGTCTTCCCTGGCAATGTAAATTACGTAAATCTTAGCTGTTTTGCCGTTCCCATGGCCACAACCGCGATCGCAGCCCAGTGCACACCTTTCTCGGCGGTACCAGGTAGCTGCTCGAACCTGCTGGGCAACGTCGGACGTAATAGTGTGATCGGGCCCGGTTTGGTGGACGTAGATTTTTCCTTGATCAAGAACACCTATGTTAGGCGGATCTCCGAAGCCTTTAACGTGCAATTCCGCGCGGAGTTTTTCAACGTGTTAAATCGTACGAACTTTAATTCTCCAATAGATAACGACGTGCTCTTCGATGACACGGGGGCGCCGGTTGGAGGAGCTGGGGTAATTGATCAGACGGCCACTACTTCCAGGCAAATCCAGCTCGCTCTAAAGGTCATTTGGTAACTCTTAGGTAAAAGCCCATAGGTTTTCGACGTGCACCTGTATTGAGAGCTTTGGGCGCGTTGCAAGAGTTCAGGTGAGGGAAGGGCAGCAGTAAATTTACGTTGG
>QHYS01000137.1 GCA_003223325.1 Acidobacteriota bacterium | reverse complement strand
TTATTTTATTAAGCCTGTCAACGTTGAAGAACTGCTTAGTACGATAGCCAACGCAGGTTCGCGGAAATCCACGGAGTCTCGCAGCCAAGGCTCTCGCTGTAGAACACAGGGAACGTCGCCGCAGTGATGCGGAACTGCTCGCATTTGGTAAAGCCGATCGATACATGTGCAGCCCGGCCGCAAATCTCGGCCGACTACGGTAATCCAGTGCGGCACCCGCCAATTTGGTGGGTTGGGCGAGGCCTCAGCGAGGCGATTTAAATTAGCAGAGGGATTTCCAAACCGCTGGTCGTCAACCACGAAGATCTTGGCATACCGTAAGTCGCGTTAGTTGGATAGTGTAAGGGAATGAATGCATCGGAAAAAACCCCTTTTCGGTGTTCCTGTATTTCTGCTTCTTGCCTCGTAGAGGTGCCGCAGAAAGCGGCACATGACAAGCAAACGCGCTTCCTAGCAAGGCGAGGCGCGTGGCCGTCAGCACTGTCAAGGGCGTGCAGTTGGCGTTCCGCAGGTAATGACGTTAAGAAATGGAAAGAATTGACGACCAAATCTGTTACCCAAGTAACTGACCGCTCTTCAGATTCTTCCACCCGTTCCTTCACTGGGATTAAGGTGTCCAAGGCAATGAGCGCGTCTCGCAACGCCAATTGTTCCTCAAGCTCGGGCCTTTCACGCAGCCGTTGCGAGATGGCCCGTTCGGCGATGCTGATTTTATGTCGCAGTGGCTGGGGCTTGAATTCTAGGAAGGCGTCAACAACTAGCTGCTGCCACGGATACTTTATTGGTGAATCCACGGTGCCTCCTCCACGTTCCTCCAAGCATGAACTGAGAAAGTCCGCGTTTACTGCGGATTGCACTACTGAGCGGACCTCTTTTTCACTATATTGAAGCGGCTGTCAAGTTGCCTTGACTGGGTGGGTTTTCAGTCAGTCACCGGGCGAGCTTGGGTGTGGTTCGGGCGAGTCCCTGTGTCCTAAACTTATCCTGGATCGAGCGCGAGGTTTCGACGGGCAAACCGCCAAGCCACTGAGTCGAGGAGGTCAATTGGTCCCGCGTATTTAAGGTAGGTGTCGATGGAAGCTACCACCATGCGGGCTTCCCACCTCATCCCAAAGTCGACACCAGATAGGTAAGCCCGACCCCAGGCATCAATGATCATGCCCTTGTCCAAAATCCGGTCGAGCAAGTCGACCATCTGGGGCACGCGGGTAGTACGGATCTGATACTGAGATCGGTTGCGGTCCATAATGGCCTCCTTGGGAAAGGGATGAGTCCCGCACTCTGCTATGAAAACAGGCACAAGTCCTTTGTATTCATAGCCACGCTTTCCGGAATGGACCTATTTTCATGCTTCGTGGTGCGCCGAAGGCGCATGAGGTCTTCTATTACAGGAAGAGGGATTTCGGGGCAGCAATTCATTCTACCAAGAGCGTGTGGAAAGTAACTAAGGGATTCGCCTTAGCCGAAAAGGCATGCTTCCCCCAATTGTCATATAAGCGCGTAATAGTGATAACAACGAATATCGTAGACTCCTCCGGCGAATCTTGGAGGTACAGCAGGACTGGATGTTGGTAGGCGAAGCGTCAGATGGCGAACAAGGCGTTCGGTTAGCTCAACAACTTAAGTCTGATGTAATCCTGATGGACATCGATATGCCCGGCACCAACGGCCTGCAGGCGACCCGCCGCATCAAGCATAGTTTCGCTGGTGCGACGGTCCTGCTCCTGTCGGCCTGGGATAGCGAACTATCGCCAAGGCGCAGCGGACTGTGGTGCGGACGATTATTTGCTCAAGACTATGCCGATTTCCGAGTTTCTCTCTGTCCTCCGAAGCGTGCGACCAACGACGGCTGCTTAGAGAGGCCGTTGATTTTGCAGTGAGTCTGGTGAGCAACACGACTGGCCGGTTAGAAAGGCGGACTGCGAGAACCTTAGCAGTAGAGCTTTGCGGTGAAGGGCGTAACGAAAAGACCTTTACCGAAAACGTGAGTCCTCGCGGCGCGCGCGTTGTTACCGAGCGGGAATGGCAGCCCAGCGCCCGCGTGCTGCTAATCTGTCCCGAAGACAACGTCTGGTTGGAAGCGGAGATCGTTTACTATCAGCGCTTGGCGAAGAATCGGTTTGCTGTCGGACTCGAACTGTCCGCGCGGGTTGAGCGATGGGCAAAGCCCCGCTAGCCGTAAGGCCCATGCTGCAGAAATCTCTTGGAGAGGCGATTCCCGGTCCGTGGCTCGCCAATATCAAGCCTGCGACGCTCGCGAAAGCTCCTCGTTGGTGCGGCTCATGTCACATTCCGGGCATCTCCAAAGGCGGTAGTTCCTTTGCTGAGGTCTAACTTCAGCAAGATACATAAGCCGATCATCCTGGGGACAATTGATGTGGGGCACGGTTTTTCCCTCTATCGGACTTCCGTCCTGGTTGGTAATGAAGTACCCGCGCCAGTAGTTGTAGCGGACGAGGCAAGCAGACTCCCCACACACATAGGCAGTGATCTGCCACGACTTCTCCCCGACCTTTAGAAGAATGCGGGAAAACCTCATCTCGAGGTCCCGGTCATGCGCGAGATGGTGCACGTCCTGATCGTGGTGAGCGCGCGTTCCGGTGCACTCTCACCGGAACTCACGAACGCGGCATGACCGGTCTCTTGCGAAATGTACAGTTGAGACGCGGGATCATAGTAGCCGGGCTCGATTCTGACGCTGTGCGGGGCGGTAAAGAAAAGTTGGGCAAAGACGGCGGGGGCCGCTGCGATGGGCAGGACTACCGCGCTTTGCTTCAGAAACTCGCGTCGCGAGACATCTTGTTGCGGCTTCGTCGAAAAACTTCGCAGGCGACGGCTCACAGGGAACCTCTGTTGGGTGGAATTTTGACGAGACTTCTAGAGCGTTGTCTTTGCGTCCCCGCAAAGAGCCATTAATCCGTACAATCCGTACATATATGCTGCCAATCGCCATCGCAATGTAACGCGAGGATTTGGGCAAAGCCCTCGGAAAGCCAACGAAGTTCGCGCGACGGTCGTCGGTTCTCGCGTGTTCAGTGGCAAGATCGATTCACAGGTGAGAGTAGAAAACCAAATCGATTGGCGACACCGACACTTCGATAGAGGACACGCCACCACCGAACCAATAGGTCGGTCGCCGAGTTCACTTACCGGCGGGCTTCGCCGCAATCCCAGTCGTCGGTTCGAATTTTTCCGATCTTTTCGGTGACGCCCTGACCCACAGTTCGTGCTGGTGAGTCGTAGCGTTTCATGCGAATCGAGTTTTGGCGAGGGACACGCGTAAACTGGCTCACAACCACTTCGCGAATGCGGTGATTCCCGATGTCCGCGATGAAGAGGTTTCCCTCGTTATCGACCGCGACGGAGAACGGGCCCGCTAATGCAGCACACGTAGCCGGGCCACCGTCCCCACTGAAATCTGTAGTGCCATTCCCCGCGACGGTGGTGATTATCCCCGTGGTGGCATCTACCCTGCGAATCCTGGCGTTGAGATAGTCTGCGATGAAGAGGTTTCCCTCGCTGTCCACTGCAACGCCAGTCGGCTCATTTAGCTCAGCGGACGTAGCTGGTCCGCCGTCCCCACTGAATCCACCGGTAAATCCATAAGGATCGCCGGGATCGCGGTAGCCATTGCCCGCCACCGTGGTGATCACCCCTGTCGCGGCGTCCACCCGGCGAATCCGATGATTCGCCTCGTCGGCGAAGAACAGGTTTCCTGCACTGTCGACCGTAAGGCCAGACGGGCTGCTTAACTCCGCGGAAGTGGCCGGCCCGCCGTCCCCGCTGTAACCAAACGTGCCATCGCCAGCCACTGTAGAGATTGCCTGCGTGGCCGCGTCTACACGGCGAACGCGCTCGTTGTTACCGTCCGAGATAAAGAGGTTTCCTGCGCAGTCAACTGTGACTCCATCCGGATAATCCAACTCCGCGGAAGTGGCCGGTCCACCGTCCCCGCTGAAACCGCCGCACTGCCAGCAGTTAGGATTGCCCGCCACCGTACTAATCACCTGGGTGGTGGCGTCCACGCGGCGAACCAGGAACTGGTTCTCATCCACAATGAAGAGGTTCCCCGGACGGTCAAGCGTTACGTCCACCGCAACATTAAGATAGGCCGAGGTGGCTGGACCGCCGTCCCCTAAGGATTGTGGGTGGTTACCGCCCGCAACTGTGTTGATCACCTGCGTGGCGGCGTCTACCCGGCGAACGCGGTCCTCGCCTGAGATGAAAAGATTTCCCGCACTGTCTAGCGCAATGCCGTGGGGAAAATGCAGGTCCGCAGATGTTGCTGGCCCGCCGTCCCCGCTGAAACAGCACGAACCGTTGCCCGCAGCGGTGGCGATGACCTGCGTGGCAGCATCCACTTCGCGGATTTTTTCGTCGCCCGAGTCGACGATGAAAAGATTTCCAGTGGCATCAACCGTTACGCCTACCGGCTGATTTAGCCCAGCGGACGTGGCTGGACCGCCGTCCCCGGCGGTGCCGCCGCCTGCGACTGTAGTGATCGCCTGCGTGGCAGAATCGACACGGCGAACGCGACCGTTGAAGGTATCTGCGATAAGAAGGTTTCCCGCGCTATCGACTGCAACACTACTGGGTACATTTAACTCCGCGGAGGTGGCTGGCCCGCCATCCCCGCCGAATCCACCGTAGTAGGAGTTGTTGGGATTGTGGTAGCCGTTGCCGGCAACCGTGGTGATCACCCCCGTAGCAGCGTCCACCCGACGAATTCGTTGGCTGCCCCCATCTGCGATGAAAAGGTTCCATGAACTGTCGACCGACATGCCACTCACGGCCACTTCCGCGGACGTAGCCGGTCCGCCATCCCCGCTGTAACCGGGGGTGCCATTACCTGCCACCGTGGTGATCACCTGGCTGGCGGCGTCCACGCGACGGATTCTCCCACCATCCGCGATGAAAAGATTTCCTGCGCTATCGATCGCTAGGGCCCCCGGATCACTTAGCGCAGCGGACGAGGCCGGCTCTCCGTCCCCACTAAAACCATTTGTGCCGCTTCCGGCAACTGTGCTGATTATCCCCGTAGCAGCGTCCACGCGGCGGACACGAAGGGTGCACCCATCGGCAATGAAAAGATTTCCCGCGCCGTCGACCGCCATTCCAACCATACACAAATACGCTGAGGTTGCGGGGATCCCATCAACCGAACTGTACCCGTCCCCCGCGTAGAGCGTCAGGTTGCCACTGCGATCCACACGAAACACCTTAAAATATCGAATCGCTATGTAAAGGTTGCCGGAAGCATCGACACCTGCGCCAACAGGACCATTTAGGTTGGCCGAGACAGCGGGCATATTATTAGGTCCCCCTCCGGCAAGGGTAATGATGTTTTGGGCGACCGCCGGAACGGCGACGGCCATCGTGGAACACGCGACAAGCAACACTCTGAGCTTGCGCATGATCGGTTCTCCTTACCCGACTGGGCCGGACCGTTTATCTAACATTTTTCGAACCGGGCCTGTGGAGATTTCGATGGGCCGTCGCACCTTATTCCCGGAAGCATCTACGTACTCGATTATCAAACTCGGCGGACGGCCCTGTTGCCAGCTCTGATACTCGCGTTGCGGTATTTGAAAGTTGCCACTCACCTGCACGGCCTGGCCCCTCGGAATGTTCAAATTGGGAAACGAGCCGTAATTCCGGCTGGGAACGATCCAATCGCGCAACAGAACCGTGGCATTCGCTGCGGTCGTGTCGCTGTGGTTGAACAGGCGGAGCGTGAGCGTCAGGCTCGCCGTCTCGCCCGACACGTTCACGTCGCTACACCGGTAGAAGCCGGAAAAACCCCGGCCGTTCCCTGCCCAGGCCAGTCCGGCCCAAGCCAGCGCCGCCAAGACCAACGTGGCGTTAAAAGCCCAGCCACTTCTGAGATTCTTGCGGTTCATTCGTTCACCTCCATCGGTGCAGGACGGCCTTCATGCTGCGCAACTTTGGTTTAAGATCAAGGCGCGCACCGCTAGAGGGTCGCCCACGATAAGAACTCTGGCGGGCAACTACATGTCCCCCGCGCGTGGGACGTGAGGGTGGACCGTGGGCACTCTATAATCTCAGGAGATAGTTTGTCTGTTCGATACCGGAATCACCCTACCCCGATGAATCGTTTTCCGTATTAGAGGAGACCCAGTCCAGGCCCTCAGAAACGAGATACTGCGCTCACGAAACGCAAACATTGGCTCCGGCCATCCTGGTCCAGGCACACAATCTCTGCATCCAAGATCGCGCTCTTGATCTTCAGCCTAGCCAAGGCTACTATCTTCTCCATTTCAAACAAGATGGGGGCGGTCATGGTCCTGGAAGAGCCGCACCCCCCGCCTCACAGTGTGGTCGGGCTTCCGGGCGGTGATCCAAATGATGTCCGGAGGGGTCTTGCCGAAAAGCCTCCACGATTGCGCGGGCAGGTAACGCGCATCCGCTATTTCGAGTCCCGACGCTCGGACACCCCTGGTAATCTCAGGAAGAGTGAACTTGCAGCCTCTCCATGTGTCTTTGTGCGTGACGCTTTCTCGCAGAGAGGCCAGGATGCCCGCGGGACGGCCGAAGAAATGCCAGCGGGCGA
The DNA here is from genome assembly GCA_003223325.1 of Acidobacteriota bacterium. GTDB lineage: Bacteria > Acidobacteriota > Terriglobia > Acidiferrales > UBA7541 > Palsa-189. Next base: position 20,809 of record QHYS01000137.1, on the reverse strand, counting down.
CTCCCGTCGGCTTTAGGACTCGATGGGTCTCCTTGATATAGGAACGAACCACTGCTTTTATGGGGATGTGATGAAACGTAATGTAACTGAAGCAGAAGTCGAAACTCTCGTCTCGGAAAGGCAATTTCCCGAGACCGTCGATTTCGACGAGGTGCACTTGCGGCAGATGACTGAGCCGCTGGCAACCTCGGCGAACCATTTCGCCCGAAACATCCACCCCGAAGACTTGCTGGAAGTGGCGGGCGAGCGGCTCCAGGACTCGGCCTGTTCCACAGCCAATCTCGAGAGCACGCTGATGTCCCTCAAGAATTTCTGACACCCCTTCCAGCACGAGCTGTACGTCTCGCTCACCCGAAGCTCGGAAAGCGCCTTCGTTCTGCGCGTCATCACAGGCGATGGCCTTATGGGCGTCCTCACCAGCCCTGGCATCCCAATCGCTCTTCATGTCGAAGCGGTTCATGGTTTCAGGGCTTGATCCTCCCGGCGTCAGTAAAATTTACCTATTCCGTACGATCACAATAACGTAAGACCGTGCAGATTCGGAAGTGTCTTTCACGCCGCTTGGGTCCCGACTAAGAAACGGCCGTATCAAATAAACAGGCGGCATTCGCAGAGCAAGTTGGGACGCCTCCTATAGCGGCCCGCGCTCGTGCCTCACTCTTCCGGAACGCCACCGCAATTGAAAAAGAAAAGCTACCGTGCAGCGTCGGGCGCTTTCGCGTTGAAATCGGCGGTGTGGGAGACGATGACCACCCAACGTCCGCCGCGCTTGGCCATCAGGAAGTTAACGTAGCCTGCCCGGTAGGGCCAGTCGGAGCCGTCGCGCATTTTAGCCCCGGTCATACTCCAGTAGTTGTCCACGGAAGCCAGCTCCGGCGTCAAGTAGCGGATGGCCTTCACGGTATCGGTGCGGTGCGAATTTTTGTAGAGCCCCGCGAAGAGGGTAGCGTGGTCGTCTTCCACCTGCTTTCGGCTATGGGAGACGTCGCCTCGCCAGCTCACCCATTGGACGTCCTCGGCCAGCGATGCACACATGGCGCGCGCATCGTGGTTGTTCCAGCCCTCGCTGAAGCCAGCTATCACCTGCTTGATTGCCGCCTCGTCCTCTGGGGCGCCCGAATGAGCCGGATTATCGGCTGCAGCTCGCGTCAGACTCACCGCCAGAGGGCCAGCGATAAATAAGGTTGCGATTGCCAGGATTTTTCCCACTCTCGTCTTCATGTGTTTCCCTCCCGAGCCATGCCGCTGAGTTGCAGCGCGCAGTTATGTGCGATTGTACGCCTCTAGGGCAGGGAAGTGATATCCTTGCGCGCACGTATCGCACGTATTCCGGCAGCAACCTGCGACCAGGAGGTTATCCGATGTCACAAGCACGGCAGGCAGCATTGGCATTTGCGTTTGTCATGGCTGCGATTCTCATCTCTGTACAGGCGACACGCGCGCAAGAGAATCCTTATCACCTCGTTGAAGGCTGGCCGACGCTTCCCCCCAACATCAAATGGGGCGCAGTGATCTCGGTCGATTCCGATCCCAAAGGGAATATCTGGGCTTTTCACCGAGCTCAGCCGCCCATCCTGGAGTTTGACGCCTCGGGCAAGCTGATCAAGAGCTTTGGAGTGGACATGTTTGTGCAGCCCCACGGCATGACCATAGCGCCCGACGGAAATATTTGGGTCACGGACGCACAAGGGAAAGATGGCAAGGGACACCAGATTTTCAAGTTCAGCCCGGATGGAAAGGTCTTGATGACGCTGGGAAAGGCCGGCGTCGCAGGCGAAGGGCCTGATTTGTTCAATGGACCCACCGACGTCGTGGTCGCGCCGAACGGGGATATTTTCATCAGCGATGGGCATGATCCCATGAGCAACGGCCGCGTCGTGAAATTCTCGAAAGACGGGAAATTTGTCAAAGCCTGGGGCAAGCACGGTTCTGGCCCCAGCGAGTTCATTACGCCCCACAGCATCGCTATGGACTCACGAGGCCGGATTTTTGTGGGCGACCGTGGGAACAGTCGAATCCAGATCTTCGATCAGAATGGACGCTTCCTCGATCAGTGGAAGCAGTTCGGCCGCCCCAGCGGAGTCTACATCGATAAGAAAGACAATATCTACGTGGCTGATTCGCAGTCGAATGACAAGCAAAATCCAGGGTTCAAGAGAGGCATCTATATAGGGAGCGCGAAGGACGGCAAGGTCACCGCGATGATTCCGTTCGTCGAGCCAGACCCCAACGCTAACAACAACGCGGGCATCGAAGGCATAACCGCGGACCCGATGAGTAACGTGTACGGAGCGCAGACCACAGGGATGATACTGCACAAATACGTAAAGGGTACGACCACATCCAAGTTGGCATCGGGAGCCGCTTACTGAAACGCGAAGCGTCTGATTGGTGCAGTGTAGGGCAGTTGGATTCAACTGCCCTTGGCTCCTGGCCGCTACGGAAATGTCAGTCATTCACTCACGCGCGTACATAGCCCGGATGCGGGTCACGTCGGCGTCCGAGAGGCCAGAAACCGCGGCGATGTCCTCTCGGGTGTGGATCTGCGCGCGATAACGGCCGAAATACTCAGCGACATCGCCGCCGTAGCCAAAAAAAAACATGATGTCGCGAAAATCGCGCGTATGTGCGAGCCCCAGCGCGTGGCCGAGTTCGTGAAGGCAGGTCAGATAGACGATGCTGTCTCGCAGAAGATTGTCGGAACTGGCGCGACGCGCGATATCCGGACCCAGGGCTTCCACGTCGGGCCTGATGAAGACAACTGCTCCGTGCTTGCCATGCACAAGCAAAGGTTGCGTCTCCCCATATTCTCCGCCACCGGGCTCGGCCCACTGGACCCGAATGAGTGCGGCCGATTCGCTCGCCCGCTCGAATCGCAGACCTTTGCCCGCGCTTCGTTGCCAGGCTTGGAAGGCCCAAAGCGCAAGTTCGCGGTCTCCGGGACGATAGCCCGTGCTCCGGTTTCCCTCGGCAATGAAGTAGGTGACAGCGTCGTCGGATTCCAGAGTTCGCGCGACACGTGCCTGAGGCGCTCTGGTTCGCGCCGCCCTGAGCGCAAACAGAATCAGCAGACCCAGGGCGGTCACGACCGCGGCTGTTCTCGGCGCATTGCTCTTCGCTATCATCTGGCGTCCTGCCTGCTTTGCACGAAGTGTAGCAAAGCTCTAGGATGCATGGCATGGAATCGTTAGACGCCGATCGGCGATTCATGCGCGGCCTACGAGCAGGCGCTCAAGTCTTACAACGAGGGCGGGTTGCCCATCGGCTCGGTGCTGGGGAAAACGGCGCGATCGCTGCTGCCGGGCATAATCGTCGCCGTGGATATTGTGCGCGGGCACGGTCCTTCAGTTTGGTATGAGAAAACTCATGGTTGGAGAGAACCGGAATTTCCCGCGGAATATCGCTTTTTGCGACTCATGGCCGTCGATGTGCGCCTCGTAGCTGACGCCGATTGCATCGCCCTGATGAAGCGATTCATCGCGGAGCACCTAGGAGTTGTGGGACGAAGAGATCGCCGGCCAATCGAAGGTCTAGTTTACCAGGAACTATACGGCGTGCTTTCGAATGGGGAGACCGAGTCGGAAGTCGAATGCACGTCGGTAATGCCCGGCGAACTCTGGTCAACGCTCAGCAGAACGTTATCGGAATCGGTATGCCAATCCCGCGCGCGCGTGATGGGGTCGGTGGGCACTTCGCGCAAATAGCCGGCGGAGACCAGGTCATCGAGCGACTGCGGCCCCGCTGCCTTATCGAGCGTGTATTGCTGGATGGCGCTGCGCATGGTCTGCAGGTCTTGTTTGAGGACGGCTTCGCGCGCGCGCACCACTGATTTTTCGTAGCGGCCCGCGGCCATGCCAATCAGCACCAGGATGATGGCGATCACCACCATCAGTTCCATCATGGTGAATCCACGGTTGCTCCGGGCAGCTCTGTGGAGCAGGTTAGATCGCTTTGCCAAGTTAAGGTTCATGGCTTACCAATCCGAGTATTTGGTGCCGTCGAGCGCCGTGCCGGCTGAAAGCGAGAAAACGTCGAAGACGTTTTTGCCGCCCCAGCTTGTCGAGTCCGGATCATCCTGCACAGCACGCATGCCCCATTCGGCATGCCCGGTCATGGGATCCACTGGAATGCGCCGCAGAAAGCGTACATGACGGATCAGGTCCTGCCCTGCGCTGCTGCTCTGTCCCGGAGTTTGGCCTAGCGCTCCGCCGAATCCAATTGACGGCACGAGCGGCTGTCCCGGCGTTGTAGCTCCGGTAATGCTCCCGCCTGTCTGCGATACGATGTCCACGCCCTTCACCAGCGTATCGAGATCAGGCGGATAGCCCTCGGTCCCGAGTTCGACGCGAATCAGATTGCGGTCCGCCGCATCTTTGTAACGATCGATGGCATCGCGCATCTCCCGCAGCTCGCGATGCAATTCCGCTTCTTGCTGGCGTTTCACGGTAAAACGCGCAACGGGCATTGCCGCCGAAGCGAGGACCAGGAGAATCGCACAGGCGATGATCAATTCAAGCAGCGTCATACCTGCCTGGCTGGAATCTTCGCCATTGGACGGGGAAACTTGCTGGCGCATAAGGTTTTCCGCTTGGCTATTGCACCTTCATCGTAGCTTCCCTGGTTACGAACTGCAGCGGCCGCTGCTGTGAATCCCGCGCATTGACTTGCACGATGGAAAGAGTGGAGCTTCCTGCAGCTACCCCTCGCACTACCACGCCGAAAATCGTACCGCTGCCGCTGATCCCAGGGGTATTCGGCATGCGCGTCGCGGAGACGATGGCCTGGCCGCGCTCTTTGTCCACTCGTTGCACCACCGCAATGATAGAGTAGAGATCCTGCGCACCTTGTACCACCACGCCGATAGTGGTCGTCTCGCCCGCCTTCAGCGAAACGCTAGCCGGCTCGAAAGCTAATACTGCCATGCCGGTTGCAGGCGCCGCTGACGTGGGCGCGCCCGTGGCCGATCCTCCCCCCGGAGCCTCAGCCCCTGGGACCTGACCTCCCGGCGCGGCGCCCTGCGCTCCCGCCGGCGTAGTCGGTACCGCGGTTCCTGCCGCACCCCTCGCGCCACCCGCCGCCGGAACTGACGGTGTCATCACCACGGACTCCAGCCGAATTTCCGGGTTTGTATCGGTGCCCGAGGCAATGCTGCGCAGATTTTCTGCGGTGATATTCGGAATGCGAATAATGTGCGGCGTCACCACGATGAGAACTTCCTGCTCCTCGTTTTCCACGTTCTCTTGGGAAGTAAAGTAGCGCAGGAAAGGAATATCCGAGAACCCTGGCCAGCCGGAAATCGCTCGGGAATGCGTACGTTCCACCAACCCGCCAAGGATGTTGACTTCGCCATCCTGCAGCCGCACGTCATGATCGATCTTGCGCTGGCTGATCACCGGCTGATTGATTCCTCCGATGTTTTGGGTGCTGGTTACGGAGGATACCTCCACGGAGAGCTTCAAGCTGACTTCGCGGTTATCGGCATGGATTCTTGGAGTCACATCGAGAATGACGCCCACGTCGATGTACGTGAATTGCGTGTTTACCAGCGGATTCACGATGCTTCCGCCCGCTCCCGTTGCGCCCACCCCCACGCCTGCCTGGAAGCTTCCGGTAGCTACCGGAACGCGGTCCCCAATGCGCAGCTTGGCGTCCTGGCCGTCGACCATACGAATTTGCGGATCATCGATGATTCGGGTCTGACTATCGGTGAGCAAGGCCGTTGCCGTGGCGCTGGGCAGCGTGATGCTGTAATCGGCTGTCCCGACCGACCGCAGCTGATTTAGCGGCAGGCCAGTAGTGTTGTTGTTCGTCGTCCCGTTCGTATTGTTCGTGTTTGTCGTAGCGCCAGGCGGAGTGAAGGTCAGCGATGCGCTGGTGCCCGGATTGATTCCTAGGTCGCGCAGACGGTCGCGCCGCGCCTGCAGAACGGAAAACTGAATGACCACCTCCGCCTTCGGCTTATCGATGTCGTTCACGATCTTTTGCGCTAGCATCACCTTATCCGGAGTATCGCGCACGATGATGGCGTTCTGGGCGTTGAATTGCTGTACGCGTCGTAAATCGAGCAACTGTCGCAGCCCGTTGACGATTTCCGTCAAATCTTGTGGCAGAATCGTATTCTTCAAGTAGATTGTTCGGACGATCTCTTCTTCATAGTCGCGCCGCTTTTGAGCCTGATCCGGCGCCACGAAAATGATGTCGTTCGTAACCGGCTTCCAGAAAGCCTTCGATTCCAACGACACAATGTCCAGCGCCTGCTCCAGCGTTACGTCGGTCAGCTCCGCGGCAACTCTCCGCGATGTATAGTCCGGATCGAACACTACCGTGAGTCCCGCCAGCTTGGCCACCGTATCGAAGATGATTCGCGAGTCATTGGTCATCTTCAGATTGATCGGCGCGCGGGAGAGAGGCTTCAATTGCGGCGGACCCGCCATCGCTTTAGGCTGTTCCTCGGCCAGAGGGGCAGGCGGGGAAGTGTTTTCCGTCGCGCCCTTGGCCGCAATGGCATTCATGGTGTTCTGGATTTCCTGCTGGGCAATGGGACTAGACGGATCGATTATCAAAGCCTTTTGAAACTCCGCCAGAGCCAATTGCAGATTGCCCATCTCGAGCAGCTTGCGGCCTTGGTCCACGTGAAATTGACCGGCCTCGAAACGCATACGCGTCAGCTTCAGTTTGTATTCCACGTTCAGAGGATCGGCTTTAAGCGCGCGATCGTAATGCACTACAGCGGAGTCATAGTCGTCAACGGCCTCCGACTTTTTCCCTGCATTGTACTCGTAGTTGCCTTTCGCACAGCCGGCGAGGACCAGCAGCGTCAGCGAGGTTACAAGGATTCCCGCATAGCGAGCTGCGACGGTCGATGTGCCTAGGCTCGCGCCGTCGCCCACACCGTGGACGGCCCTTCCTCTTCGCTCATTCCAATTCACTTTATGCGGCCCTTACTTGCGAGATCAACGGGCGAAGCGATTCGCTTGCTCGCCGTGGCCCTGCAGAAGAAAAACAAGGTCTTCCTCCCCCAAATTCACCACTGCTTACGAACCGGCCGGGCGGGCGCCGGGTTCGGATATTAACATCCGATTGGAGGCCCAGCAAGGCAACTTGCCGTACTTGCCACCACACGTTAAGATAGCCCTTCGTGGCTAAAGCCGGAAAGAAAACCACCAAAAAGGATGCATCGGGGCAGCAAGTCGTTGCCCAGAATCGCGCCGCTTCCTACAACTACCACCTGCTCGAAAAGATGGAGGCCGGCATGGCGCTGGCCGGCACCGAGGTAAAATCTCTGCGCGAGGGCAAGGCCAACCTGCGAGACGCCTACGCCGAAGTCCGCGGCACGAACGTCTGGCTGGTGAACTGCCATATCCCGCAGTACGGCCCGGGCGGCCCCTTCAATCATGAGCCGCTTTCACGCCGCAAGCTGCTTCTGCATCGCCAGGAAATTGACAAACTGATCGGCAAGACCCAACAAAAAGGTTTGACGCTCATCCCTCTGCGCATCTATTTTCGCGACGGTATTGCCAAATGCGAATTGGCCCTGGCGCGCGGCAAAAAACAGTGGGACCGCCGCCAGACCGAGCGCGAAAAGGAAACGCGGCGCGAGTTGAGTGAGGCCATGTACAAATACCGGAGGCGTTGACGAACGATGGGACCCAGCATGCAAATCAATTTGGATTCGCGTCCGGCCTCGAAGGTGGAAGCCGAGGCGCTTGTGAGTTATGTGTTCGAGCCGGAGAAGGAGCAGGGAACAATCGTGCAAGGCGTGGTAGCCGATCTCGATCAGGCTGCCGGCGGCGCGCTCGGCAGGCTCGCCGCCGACGGCGAACTGACCGGCAAGATGCTGGAATTCACTCTTGTCCACTTCGCTCCGGGAATCAGCGCGCAGCGTGTGGTCCTTGTCGGCGCCGGCAAACGCGAAAAATTTGGGACCGCGGAACTGCGCCGCTTGGCTAGCGCCGCGGTGCGCTATCTAAAAGCCCGCTCGGTGAAGCGCATCGCCTTCCTGGCGCGCGAAAGCGAACGAACGGCGGAAGCTGCCCAGGCCGTCACGGAAGGTTTGGTGCTCGGGAATTTCGACGGCGATAAATACCGCACGGACAAGAAAAATGCGCCGGTGGAATCGGCGGCGCTCGTGGGCTTCGATCCCGCTGCGCAAGGCGGCATCGGACGCGGCCGTATCATTGCGGAATCACAAAACTTCACTCGCGAACTCGGTAACGAGCCTTCCAATTTGCTTACGCCTCGCCTGCTTGCCGAGCGCGCCGAAGCGATGGCCCGTGAGGCTGGCCTCGCGGTGGACATTCTCGACGAAAAACGCATCGAGGAACTCAAGATGGGCGCGCTAATGGGCGTGGCGCGCGGCAGCATCGAGCCTCCGCGCCTGATTGTTCTCACCTATACGCCCGAAAAAGTTGGGCCCGGAGCGCCGGTGCTGGGCCTTGTTGGCAAAGCCATAACCTTTGACACGGGCGGCATCTCCATCAAGCCCTCGAACGATATGGAGAAGATGAAGTTCGATATGGCCGGGGGGGCGGCCATGCTCGGCGCCATGCGCGCCCTCGCGCGCCTGAAGCCTTCCATCAAAGTCATCGCCGTCATTCCTTCTACGGAAAACATGCCTGGCGGCCGCGCGCAGAAGCCCGGTGACGTGCAGATCGCCATGTCTGGAAAATCGATCGAGGTCATCAATACCGACGCCGAGGGCCGGTTAATTCTCTCGGACGGCATCGCTTATGCCAAAAAGCTCGGCGCGACGCATCTCGTAGATGCCGCCACGCTGACCGGCGCCATCGTCGTGGCGCTCGGCCACTTCAATACCGGCGTCTTCGGCTCCGACGCCGCGTTTACCGAAAAAGTGCTCGCCAGCGCGCGCCGCGCCGGCGAGAAAATGTGGCCCATGCCGCTTGATGACGATTACCGCGAACTCATCAAGAGCACCATCGCCGATATTCAAAACGTTGGCAGCGGCCGTGGTGCTGGAGCTATCGTCGCCGCCTGGTTCCTTCGCGAATTCACCGGCGACACTCCGTGGGTGCACCTCGATATTGCCGGAACCGCTTGGCTCGATGAGGCCAAGCCCTGGGCCGGCAAAGGTGGCAGCGGTGTAGGCGTGCGCACGCTCGTCGATCTGGCCATGAATTTCGACGGCCGCAACCCCACCGCCAAGTAGTTCCGAAACCTGGCGCCCGCGTGCGTGTGCCACAGCCAATGTTGGCTGTGCGCTCCGCAAACGGTGTCAAGCGAGCGGAGCGTTCCGAAGGTGTCTCCTCCGTAAATCCGCTTTGCGATTTCCGTCGGGACACGCAGTCGAGGAATCTCTCTTCGTTTTCAGCGCGCCCTTCACGCTTTTTGTGAAGGCCGGGTTAATCAAATGTGCTTGCGCGGCGCGCCGACCTCCGGCGTGGTCCACTTGATCGTGAAACCATTCGAGAACGTCATCAGCGAGCCGAACCCTGATTCGCGTCTTGCCTTTGGGCACGGAGACTAGCGGCTCACGCTTAGCTGTGCTGAAATTGTATTCCCGCTTCATCGATCTTTTCTTAATTGTGACGATATCGCGCATTAGATTCTGGGAGTCGCGATCCCCGGATTTGAAGCCCAGGACGCCGCGATTTTTTGCCGGGTTCGCGACGCGCGCCGCTTTTGCGCGCGTTGGGGTGGCAGTCGGCCCTGAGGATTTCCCGCGTTCTGCGGCGTTACATCTTTTCCGGGGCCTCAATGCCCAGCAGATCGAGCGCCGTCACCAATTGCCGCTCCACCAGCCGGCTCAGGCGCAGCAGAAAATCCCGCTTCGCAGCGTGGGCTTCAGAGAGAATGTGATGGTGGTGATAAAAAAGATTAAACGCTTGCGCTAGCTCGAAGGCATATTTAGCCACGAACGCCGGCTCTTGCGCGCTGAGCGCGGTGGCCACCTGCGCGTCGAGCGACCCCGCCCGCAGCGCCAGCTCCCATAAATCATCGCCTTCGCCGCTCTTCAGAAAATCCTTGAAAGAAGCTTGATCCTCCGCGGCGTCATCCAATTGCTCGAGCGAAAAATGAAGCCGCTGCTCGGCCATTTTCCGGAAGATATTCCGCGCGCGTACAACGGCATATTGGCAATACGGTCCTGTTTCGCCCTCAAAGCTCAAAGCATCGCGGAAATCGAAAGCGATAATCGCAGTGCGCGTGTACTTCAGCAGGAAATAACGCAGCGCGCCAATGGCGATAGCGTGAGCGATGCGCGCGCGCTCGGCCTCGGGCGCCCCAGCATGCCTCGCATCGACTTCCGCTCGCGCCGCAGATTCCAGCTCATCCAGCAGATCATCGGCTTTCACGCCCAACCCCTTGCGCCCGCTCACCTCCACGTAGGGCTTGCGCATCTCTTCCTCGGCAAGTGTGTACCCCATCTCGGCGGCGCAGCGCGGCGAAAGCGCCACCACGTCGTAAGAAAAATGCACGGAGCGCGCGGCCTCTTGCTCAAATCCCAGAGCGCGCAGCCCTGCGACGACGACTTTTTGTAAATATGCCTGCCGCGTGTCAATGACGTTGTAAACGTCGGCCGCATGCCCGAATTCGGGCGCACCGGATTCGCCGCCGTCCGTGGTGGTGGTCCATACGGTGTGCCCGTTCGGGTAAGTATAAAAACGCCGGTAGGCGAAATCGCGGCCCAACAATCCGAATTTCCAGAGCTGATAGGCGATGTCCTTGCCCACGTAAGTAACGGTGCCGTTAGACCGCACGATCACTTTGGCATCATCGTCACTATCGCCAGTCTCTTGAGGCTCGGCCCCGGGAGGGTTGGATTGCAGCTTAGGGAACTGTTGCGTTTCTTGTCCGGGACCCGGAGGCCTTTCGGGTAGCTTCATCACCCAGCAACCCACATTTTTCCCCGCGCTCGCCAGGTGAATCGCGCCGCGCTCCCTGAGTTGCTGGAAGGCGGCATCCCAGAATTTCAGGTGTAGGATTTCGCTCTCGCGTGGCAGCACATCGTACTGCACTCCGAGGCGCTCCATGGTGCGCAAATGACAGCGCACGATGGCCACGGAGATGATTTCTGCGAGCTCGGCCTCGGCACCGTGGCCTTCTTCAATTGCTGCGAGCGTCTGGCCGCGCAGCGCAAGGCGGGTTTGGTCTTCTTCGAAAAATTGGGTCACGCGTGCGTAAAGATCCCAGCAGAAGAAATCAAAGCGCGGCGCCGCAGCCAAAGAGCGAAGTTCGGCGGCGGATTTATTTTCCAGGTGCGTGAACCCAACTACCACGTCCGCCACTTGCACGCCCGTATTATCAATATAGTTTTGCACCTCGACGCGCCGCCCCGCGCGCCGCAGGAGCCGCACGAACGTGTCGCCCAACGCCGCATTGCGCAGATGCCCGATGTGCGCAGCCTTATTGGGATTGATGTTGGTGTGCTCGACTACGCATTTCGGCTCGCGGGCTAAAGCTCTGTCCGCGCGCAGCGTCCCGCCCGGGTTCGCGGCTTCGGAGAAAGCCGCCGCGAAAAATGCCGCGCGATCGAAAAGGAAATTGACGTAGCCGGCGCCGGCAAGTTCCACGCGTGCGACTCCCGGAATCGCTGCGAGTTCCGTGGCGATCTCTTGCGCGATCTGCCGCGGCGCGCGGCGCAGCCGCGGAGCCAGCTCAAAAGCCATTGGCGTGGCCACTTCGCCCATGGCCACGCTGGGCGGCCGCTGCGTAACCACGGGGATGTCCTGGATGCCGCGGCGGTTCAGAAATTCGCGCAGCGCCGCTCGAATCCGTGCCTCAACGATGCGATACACGGGAGTTTGTCGGAGGGTTATTCATGGAAAAGATAAGCCAGAGATTATAGGAACTCTCGCCAGAGCCGTCAAAAAGGCCAACGGACCTTGGGGTATTTCAGTTTCTGCGAACAAACAAGAAACAGAACAGGAACCAATGAAAAGAAGCATATTAGAAACCAACGACCACTCCCGGTTAGACCTAGGCCACCAAACCCATACGAGCGCTGCAAGTAAGAGCCTGGGGCAATCCCACTAGCATTTGCAACCATGTCGGTCGATCACACTTCGTCTTGGTCTGTCTAAGGACTTGACCGGATTGTTAGTCGTCTTCAGTGCCCAGGAGGATGGCCGCGCCGAGAACCGTGGTCCACAGGCCGCGCTTATCGCCTACGGCGGACTGCGTAATGTTCATGGTGCGCACGATCTTATTGGAGATGCGATAGACCTCTTTTTTTTCATCCCAGGAAAGATCGGGGTCGAATTCGACGTTTAGCGTGGTGGCCAGCATCTCCGCCGCCAGCTCTTCCGCGTATTCGCCGGCAACCTCTTCGGTCTCGCCGAAGGAGTGGTGCTCGGACAAATATCCGTACATGGATTTATCTGCGGGAAGAGCCAGGCCGATACTCGCGGCGATCAGCCTGTGAGGCTCGCGCGTAGAATTTTCGCTAATCACTGTGAAGGCCACTTGCCCCGGCCGGATATGCTTCAGGCCTTCGCTGCGGGAGATGAGCCGGCAGTTGGGAGGAAAAATCGAGGACACGCGCACTATATTGCAGGCGGCGATGCCTGCATTGCGCAAGGCCAACTCAAAGCTGGACAGGCGCTCGCGATGTTTACCAACGCCCTTTGTCAGGAAAATTCGCTTCGCGACGAACGCCATGTAAGCTGCCGGTCCGCGGTGCCTCCTGGGTTAGAACTGCCGCGAGCGAAAAAAACACGGAGCCGAAAAGTAGCAAGAACGTTGAGCAGTGTCAATAACTTTAACCCGTTGGTAACAATTTTCCTTATCTTGGCGGTGAGGCCTTGCTGCTCACGCTCTCGACGCAGCCTTCAGGCCCGTTGCTGAGCCGGTCGGCAGAGTGCCAAAAGTCTGTCCAGCGTCTCATTGAGGCTCTGTAGTGCAGAAAGGTCGCGCGGGGTGAAGTCCGGACCCGCATCGGTGAGCGAGGCTCCCTTGCGGCAGATTTGGGCGACTCCGATCACGGTATTCTCACGAAAAATCGGCACGCTGATGATTTTTTGGATACTTTCCCCAGGACCGCGCCCCAAAGGTACGCCCTCAAAAACGGTGGCGTGCCGGGCTATGGGAAAATTGTTAACAATGTCGGAGCGACGTTCGCGCACGGTGCGCGCTGCCAAAGCGGTGGTGCTTGTAAGAGGAATCGAACCCACCACCCGCAGCTTTTCGGGTAGGACGAAGCGCAGCGTGCGGCCCGAGGGCACCACCTCCATGATGGCCACTTCATCTTCCTTCACGCCAAAGAGCTTGGCCAGAAGGCGAACCACTTCCACCAATGATGCTGGATTCGGAGGTTCGGATTCCTTCTCTATGCGGTCGATAAGTCTTTCTAGGTCAGCGGTAGCCACTCGGCCTCCCGAAATGGGCCTCAAAATTATAGCCAATGTCCCACTTCCATATTTCGGCTAAAGCCAAACTATTGCTAAGCTTGTGCCCGCGAAGCCAACTCGGAGTAGAATTCTGCTTCGATACATTTTCGATACATTTGAGGAGGCATGATGCGATTGCCAAAACTCGCCGGCTTGCCGGCTGCATTACTCGCCAGTCTGTTGGCCACGCCCGGTCATGCAGCGCCGCCATCCGGCCAGACGGCTCAAAGTGCTCCTGCGACCGAGCAACGGGAGCCTGGGCTGTACATGACGTTTCAAACCGATAAGGGGAACATCGCCTGCAAACTCTTCGAGAAAGAGGCGCCCATCACCGTCGGCAAGATGGTGGGATTGGCCATCGGCAAGATTTCCTACATGGATCCGCGAACCAGACAACAGAACCGAAATAAATTCTTCGATGGGCTCACGTTCCATCGTGTGATTCCCAACTTCATGATTCAGGGTGGCGATCCGCTGGGAACGGGAACCGGAAGCCCAGGCGGGCCGGGATTCCCCTACCAGAATGAAACGTCGCCCGGGCTGACCTTCAATATGCCTGGGCGCCTGGCCATGGCCAACGCCGGGGCAAACACTAATGCCAGCCAGTTCTTCATTACTGAGGCGCCCTATCCGTCGCTGAACGGCGGCTACACCATTTGGGGGCAATGCCAAAATCAAGATGTCGTCAAGGCGATCGCACGCGTTCAGCGCGATAGCCAAGATAAGCCCATAACCCCCGTGCACATTCAGCACGTCGTCGTAGAGCGCGTCGGCCCCGCACCGCCCAATGCTCCGGAAGCCATGTCCGCACCCGCAGATTCGGGAAAACCGGCGGCAAAGCCATAAAGACTAAACCGCAGACCGCGAAGGCTTGCAGTTTGGCGCCCCCGCTTACGGGAACTGCGGCACATAATTGCGCCACGACCCTCCGGCGTGCTGAGCGATACCATCATCCCCAGCCCCCGGTAGCGCCGGGGTCCCCGGCCCGCGTCGCCTTTACGCCTGGTGGGGGGGACTAGACGCCGAGGACCGCCACTAGCGAGCGCACGGAGTTGGCCGACTTGTACAGCGCGGCGTTTTCATCCGCGGTGAGTTTGACTTCGATGATCTGTTCGGCGCCGCGCGCTCCGAGCTTCACCGGAACGCCCACGAAAAGGCTGTCGATTCCGTATTCGCCTTGGAGGTACACGGCGCAGGGCAGTATTTTTTTCTTGTCCTTCAGAATCGCTTCGATCATCTCCAGCACTGCGGCGGAGGGGGCGTAGTAGGCGGAGCCGGTCTTCATCAAGTTAACAATTTCGGCGCCGCCATTGCGCGTGCGAGTGACGATTGCGTCGATGCGCTCCTTGGGTAGCAGTTCCAGGATGGAGATGCCCGCTACGGTGGAGTACCGCGGCAGCGGGACCATATCGTCGCCGTGGCCCCCGAGCACAAACGAGTGCACGTTTTCGACCGAGACGTCGAGTTCCTGCGCCACGAACGTGCTCATGCGCGCCGAATCGAGCACGCCAGCCATACCGATGACGCGATTTTTCGGGAAGCCGCTGACCTTGAAGGCGGACTGCGCCATAGCGTCCATGGGATTGGTGACCACGATGAGAATGGCGTTGGGCGAAAACTTCACCACTCCCTCGACCACGCCTTTGACCACATCGTAATTGGCGCGCAGCAGGTCGTCGCGGCTCATACCCGGCTTGCGCGGAAAACCCGCCGTGATCACGATGATGTCGCTGTTGGCGGTCGCCTCGTAGGTGCCTGAAGCCGTGGAGATGCCTTGCGCTTGTGCGTCGGATCGGATGATCGGCGTGGACTCGAGCAAGTCCAGCGCCTTGCCTGCCGGAACGCCCTCCAGAATATCGGTCATCACTACGTCGGCGAGACCGCGATCAACAATACGTTGCGCCGTCGTCGAGCCCACGAACCCACCGCCCACAACTGTGACTTTCTTCCGCATCCGCGAACTCCTTCGTAAATTTGGCGATCCGATCAGGATTGTCATCCCGAGCGAACAGCGTGAGCGAGGGAGCTCTCCAAACTCTCGGCTGGGGAAATCATTTCAATCCGCAGGGACACGCGTCTGCATGTTTTCGATGATGGCCGTTGCGAATTCCGAGGTGCGCAGTTTTTTGGCGCCTTCCATCAGACGTTCGAGGTCGTAGGTAACGCGTTTCTGGCCGATGGTGTGCTCGATTCCATCTTCGATCAGCCGGGCCGCTTCCTTCCATCCCATGAAGTCAAACATCATGGCGCCCGAGAGCATCACGGAGCTCGGGTTGATGACGTCTTTGTCCGCGTATTTTGGCGCGGTGCCGTGCGTGGCCTCAAAGATTCCATAGCCATCGCCGACATTGGCGCCGGGCGCCATGCCCAGGCCGCCAACCTGCGCGGCCGCAGCGTCCGAAATGTAATCACCATTGAGGTTGGGTGTAGCCAGGACTTGATATTCATCGGCGCGCGTCAGAATCTGCTGAAAAATAGAATCCGCGATGCGGTCGTTGACCATGATCTTCTGCTTCCACTGGCCTTTGCCGTGGGTGGCGGCGATGGAATCGATTACGTGCTTCACCTCCGTATAAACTTCTTGGCGCAGTTTTTCGGTGCCTTGTTCCAGACCAGGCTCTACCATCGCGGCATTCTGCTCAATACTCAGCCCGGGATTTCTCTCCAGATTGTCCAGAATCCAGCTCTCGCGTTCGGTGACGATCTGGGCGCGAAACTCTTCGCGGGCCAGTTCGTAGCCCCAATCGCGAAAGGCTCCTTCGGTGAATTTCTGCACGTTGCCTTTGTGCATCAGGGTGACCACGTGGCGATTGTTTTCGATGGCGTGCTCGATGGCGCGCCGCACCAGCCGCTTGGTGCCAAAGGGAGAGATGGGCTTGATGGTGATGGAGGAATCGGTGCGAATCTGCTTCGGCCCTCCGCCCAGCATGTCCTTATTGAGAAAGTCGATCAGCTTTTTCACCTCGGGCGTGCCCGATTTCCACTCGATGCCGATGTAAACGTCCTCGGTATTTTCGCGGTAGATCACCACGTTCAAGCGCTCGGGATGGCGCACCGGAGAAGGAACGCCGGGGAAATAGCGCACGGGCCGCACGCAGGCGTAGAGATCGAGAATCTGCCGCAGCGCTACGTTCAGCGAACGTATGCCGCCGCCCACCGGAGTAGTAAGCGGCCCCTTGATAGCCACGCGAAAGTCGCGCGCTGCCTCCACGGTCTCTTGCGGGAGCCACTCCTGGAATTTGTTGTAGGCTTTTTCGCCGGCGAACACCTCGAACCACACCACGCGGCGCTTGCCGCCATAAGCATGGTCGACGGCGGCGTCGAAGACGCGCTGCGAAGCCTTCCAGATGTCGCGTCCGGTGCCGTCGCCTTCGATGTAAGGAATAATCGGCCGGTCGGGGATGCGGAACTTGCCACCGGAAAATTGAATGGCCTCGCCATCGTGCGGCACCGGCAGCGAGTTGTACGACGATTTCATGAACTGCACCTCGTATCAGTGGGCCCCAGGCTCAGGCGAACTGTTTTCGCCCCTTTGCGGCTCAGACCAACCCACCCTCGGCCGGCAAAGGCCTCAGGGCAAGCCGAAAACAATAACATAACGACCGCGCCTGCGCACACGCGTCGACGAACGCCGCCGGCTAAGACGAACGCGGTTAAATCGGTTTGGGGGGCGGAGCGATGATGTTCCCAACGGAGAGTTCATCGATCCGAAGCACAGCCGAGAGTGGCTGTGCCACCTGGAGCGCGACCTAAACTGCTCTTAAAATGGGCAGGGCGCAGCAAAAAACTGCGCCCCGCATCAGCTGTGGGTAGCACAGGCTCTGCTGCCTGAGCTCTTGGTTTCTAAATATCGTAGTAGAGGTGGTACATACCAAGGCGTACCAATTTAATAACCGCTTGTAGTAGAAAGTCAACTACGACAACTACGACACCTCTGTTTGCAATAACGTCCGCCTCGCTTCGTTTCACGTCCCTACGGCCCGATCGCAGCGCCGCGGGATCAAGGTCTAGACTTGTGCCATTTTATGAGGAACGACGCGCTCATCCATAGTACAACCAGTTCAGCAACAAGCTTCAGTAAGTCGTAGGCCAGTCCGCCCATGTGTTCCTCCCGCAAAGGGGGGCGAATTCTACCACTTTTATAAGAGCCGCTCGGCAACCGCATTGTGGAAATCTTGTTCTCGATTATCCGCCGCCAGTAGATATGAAAAAGGGCCGGAACCTTTCCGCCGCGGCCTGATCGAATCCGTAAATCCGATGATCGTCTACCTGCCAAATTCCTGCCAAAATTCTAAGACCGATGCTTTCTCCAATCTCCGTAGACGTACGGCATTCCATCTCTGGGCCAATCATCCATGTCATGGATGACGCCATCAATTACCGCGACCACGTGTTTCGACACCTGAACCATCAGGCGCCCAGACGGTAGCTCACCCTCTCTCAAATGAACCTGACAACCGGAGCCGATGGTCATTGTCGGTGTCCATTGCCAGGCAAGCGATTCCAGGACGCGGCGGATCGTGCTCTGTATATGCCAGTCCTGGCCGATCCACGCTTCGGTTGACGTTTGGTGATGCATTGGTTTGAGGTGTGCTCGTCTAGCAGATCGTAGACACTTGGTATGGCAATTCCGCAGCGATGGCAATAGCTCGACATGTGCAGTCGCCGGTCTTCCCTTTGTAACCGGCCGCGCTCGGCCTCCATCATTAAACTGGAATCTCATGGCAGCCACATCGTCCCGAGAGTTGCCTTCTAATCGTCTACTTTGGACATTGTTGCAATTTGTCAGATGATCTTCTTCGCGGGCGTCTGCTCCGCCGAGTTGCAGCCAACAGGGCTCACCTGTATCGAGAGCGAATCTGAAAATCGATACGCCGTTCTGCTTGAAGTCGTAATGATGTTGCTGCGCTGAGGCTGCGCCGTCTTGATGACCCTGATCTACGCCCGTTTATATCCACTACTGAACCCATCCCTCCGACCTGACGAGTAACCCGTGTTATAAACAATGGCAAAGACCACGACGGCTCCAACCGATAGGAGTATCTTTTTTTTCGTTGTCATTTAATCCTTTCGCGCAAGACGCCCAAGGCGGTTTGAGATTTTATTTCCGTCCTTGAAGCGTTCCAAGAATAACCACACTGACTTAATAAAATCGGGATCGCGGCGCCCATCGTCTGCCGGATCTTAGCGTCTGGACCAGGGGAAAGAAATGGGATCGCGATCAGGGCGGACACGACAGCACAAATTACGATGACGACGGTGCTTTTCTTAACTTGCGGTCCTGCGTCAACTGGCCGCGGCTTCGCTAACGTGATCGCATGCTCTTTGCGATAGCCAGATTTGAATCCAGCAAGGAATCGGGACAAGCGAATTGGAGTCATGCGCCCGCCGCAATTCTTATAACGGGAGATCGTCGAGGCCCGAGATTCCTGCGGGAACCTTTCCTGAACCTAATCCGAGCCAGCAAATTCCAGCCACTTACCGTCGTAGAAGTAGTGAATGGACGAACCCTTTTCGAAGATGCCGTCATCGATGCCCTCGTGATCTAGGATTCCCGGCAACAGGTCCATTTCGTCGTAGTAGGCGTAAACAACCCCTGACTGAAGTCAGAGGCTTTTCGCTGGAGAACTACAGGCGCGACCTACAAAGATCGTTCGGCTCCGCATGCCCGGAAGGCCGTGGCGCTGGTTTACACGGGCGACCAACCCGCTGCCATCGCTGGCAGAGCAGCATTCGCTTGTGACCGCGCCTAGGTCCCATCGCGGGGCGTCCGCATTGCTCCGGCAAAACACAAGCGGCGAGAGCCATTTTGATTGCCGGCACACAATAGCACGCCTCCTCCCCCAATTGAAATTAGGGGTTTCCGGCGCTCGGAAGGATTTATGAATAAACTTTTCGCCAACAACTCCCAAGATACGATAGTAGCCGTTCTTAGATGGTCTGATGGTTTCGTCCATCGGTGCAAGTTGAGCCGGACTCTTTGTGAACCCATTCCAGTAGACGAGGATTGTCGATTCTCAACCCAGCATATACGCAGAAGCGCGCGGCGGGAGATGTTTGACAGTTTCAGGGAGCGCAGCGAGGACGTTGCTGCCGCGGCTGGAACGGAAGCAGCCGTGACGTTGGGGCAACAGGTCTAAGAAACCACCAAAGCGATTACGGCAACGATGGCAACCAACAAGAAAAAGAGACCGCCCACCAGAAGGTGCATGTAACTATTATCGGCCCGACTTCTCATCAGCCAACCACTTGTCGAGAATTACTCGATCCTTCGGTTCGATCTCGATAAATTCGACGCCCATTCCCTCTGCCGTCACGTTATCGGTGACCCTGCCTATGGCCGTGAACTCGGCTCCAGCATGTTCAATACGCACACGTATTTGACTTCCCTTAGCAAGGGGGACGGCGGTTTTGATGAAACACCCACCTGCGCTGAGATCGCGCGTGATCAAACCCTGTCCCCAGGGGCCGAGTTCTTTAACTAGGGCCGTAGCAGCGAAGCTATAGCGATCCGACTGCCTGGGTGTACGCGACAACCACTGTGAAAGAATTTCGTAGTTTTTTGGCTCAACCGTACCGAAGACGATGCCCATACCATCGCCTGTGACATGAGCGACCGTGCCCGAGGCAGTGAAAGTGTCCCTGCCCTCAACCAGTTCGATTTGGATTCTCGACCCTTGAGGCAATAGATTTGTTGTCCGGACGAAGCATCCGAAGCGACTCAATTCGGTGGTCTGGGCCACGACTATTCGCGTGGAACCTGTTTCAGCTACGACGGAAGTTGCTTTGAACGGAACACGAGGGACTCGACGGCGTTCGGCCGGCGGCGGTTGTGTGGCGAGGTCGCGCACAACGTAGTTCAGGATATCGCCTCAGGCGATAACTACCAATGGACTGAACGTACTATTGACATCACATAAAATAATGCAATAATGAACCTCCTGACGATAGGAGGTCCCCATGCGACCAAAGGGTTCGGCCGAGCTGCTCGCGGATCGGCGCAGGCGCGCGCTGAAACTGCTTGGCGCGAAATTGTCCCTGAACGAAGTTGCTCGGCGTATCAGTTGCGCTGCCAGTTCGGTCATGCGGTGGCGGAATGCTTGGCGACGACGCGGCGCCGATTCTCTCCAGGTGCGATTCTCTCCGGGTCGTCCGAGAAGACTCACGCGACGCCAAGAGCGTCGGCTGGTCCGGATCTTGCTTCAAGGAGCCGTTGCCCATGGTTACCGCACAGAATTGTGGACGACCAAGCGAGTGGCGGAAGTGATTCAAAGGAGCTTCCACGTGCCGTGCCATTTCAACACCGCTGGCCAACTCCTGCATCGGCTCGGGTGGACGCACCAGAAGCCCGAAGGACGTGCTTTGGAGCGGGACGAGAGGGCCCTCGAACGCTGGAAGCGGAAAGACTGGCCGCGGGTAAAAAAAACGCCACGCGGCTGGGCGCCCACCTAGTTTTTGCGGACGCA
>QHYS01000008.1:39302-42507 GCA_003223325.1 Acidobacteriota bacterium | reverse complement strand
CCTACCTTGGTCCGAATGCGACACTTCGGGCGACTGGATGCAGCGCCGGTACTTCGCAGCCTCCAGCCGGCTCGTGCGGCGCCACCGGCTCAACACCGCCGTCGGGCACGATCGCGAATTCACCCTCTGGCGAAGCCGGCTTCGCCTTCATGTGGCACTCGCATAACGAGCGCGAAATCACCACCAACAATATCTTCCCCGGCGGCATGCTGATGATGATGCTGGTTGATTCCCGGGAATTTGTGATCGACGAGTCGAATTAACTACTGAGCAATCTAGGAGAAGAGCGATGCGATGCAATCATCTCAAGGCGACTTTAAAGACAGCGGTGCTGGCGGTATCGGTTCTCCTCCTTGGAGCTGGCGTGGCTGTCGCCCAGCAGCAGGTCAACCTGACTGCGGGGCCGGCGACCACAACGCTCCCGGACGGCACTGTGGTGCCGATGTGGGGCTACAGTTGCGGCGCAGCCACTACTAGCTCGACCGCGACGTGCGCCGCTTTGAATCCGGCGGCGGCTACCACCATACCGGCCGGCTGGTCTCCCGTCGTGATCACCGTTCCCACGGGACAGTTCCTTCAGATCAACCTCACGAATAACTTGTCTTTCACCGCGGGAACGGGCACGAATACCGTGCCGACTTCGTTGGTGATTGTTGGTCAGTTGGGCGGCGGTCTCGGTGACTTAACACAACGGACGACAACGCTCCAGCCCGACCACACCAACGCCCAGCCACTCACTTGGCCCATCGCGGGCGACGCACCAGGTGCTCCGCTGACGGGGGTGGGCACGCCGCCAGTCCAAGGGCGACGCGTGCAGTCGTTCTCCACGGAAGTGGCCTTCGGAGCAACGACTCCATTAACCTTCGGTAGTTTGACGAGCCCCCTTAGGCCGGGGACGTACTTGATTGAGTCCGGCACGCACCCGTCCATCCAGGGTCCAATGGGCCTGTACGGAATATTGGTGGTGACGACTGCCCCGGCAGCAGGAGTGGCCGGCACAGCCTATCCGGCTGTCGGCACAACTCCAGCCGTGACATACAACTCGGAAGTTCCTCTGCTTCTCAGTGAAATCGACCCGGTTCAAAACAACAGCGTCAATACTGCGGTCACCACTGCTGGTTTCAGCGAGACCAGGGTGTGGTCCGGCCTGCCAGGCGGCTGCGGCAATCCCAGCTCGACGACCTACAACCAATGCTATCCTCCGGCAGTAAACTACACGCCAATGTATTACCTTTTCAACGGAATCGCATTTAACAAGGCCAGCGCCGTGACCCCCAATCCCTCGCTGTTCGCGACTTCTCCGGTCACAGGCGCAACCGCGGGCACCACGGGAACCGTTTTGGTACGCTTCGTGAATGCCGGCTTGCGCATGCACGTTCCGTCGATCGTCGGATCACAAACAGGCATCGCAGTAGCTCCAGCGACTGTCCCGCCTGCCGGGTTTTCGCTGATCGCGGAAGACGGTAACCCTCTGCCGGGCACTCCCCGTGTGCAGAGCGAAGTATTTATGGCCGCTGGCAAGACGTATGATGTGATGATCAATGTGCCTGCCGCCGGTGGGACAGCCCTTCCGGTGTTCGACCGTCAGTTGAGCCTGTCTAGCAACGGTACCGGGCGCGACTCCGGCATGTTAGCTTATATCGGCACCAATGGCGCCGGACTCCCGGCCGCCAGTGCGATCGGAAGTGCGGTAGCCAGAGCGGATACCTACGGCACCTGCACACCGGCGCCTTGCACACCGCTACCCGGCATTATTCCGGGGCAGACGCTCACCGTGTCGGATCCATCTAAGGGTGTGATTGCGAACGACACAAATGTGTATGGCGTTCAGCTCCTGACGCCGCCGAGCAGCGGCACCCTAGTTCTTAACGCGAACGGTACCTTCACCTACACCGGAACCGCCACCACAGACACCTTTACGTACTGTGCAAACGGTTCTGTTACGGGGGCGGTGTGTTCCTCCGGTGTTACCGCTCAGGTGACTTTGAATGAAGGTGCGCTTGAGGTCGGCAGCGGCATACATGTTGGCCCCAAAACGTACACGTCGACCCTGGCCGGATCCTTGACCATCAAGCCCTCAGGCGTCCTGTCGACGACTTGGAGTACTGCATGCACCCCAACGCCGACGAGTCCCTGCCATGACTACGACGCGGCGGGTTATCCTCTATCAATTGCAACATCGACTGTCACTGCGAGCACAGGCCTGACGGTTACTATGGATCCGAACGGCGGGTTCAACGCGTCCGCCGGCGCACCTGGCACCTACACCTTGAACTACAATGCACAGAACTCACAGGGAACGGTCAGTTCTGCGGCTGCAACTGTGACACTGATCTTCCCAACGGCGAGTAATCTTAGCGTGACGGTTTTGGACGGTAAAGACAGGACAACCCACATCACCGACTATCGTTGGATTATTGAGGAAGATCGCACCTTCTATGTCGACCCCAATTGCACATCGAATCCTCCGGCGGCAGGGTGCCCGACCGCAGGCGGAATCGTTCCAACCTTCGGGACGAATTTCCACACTAGCTACATGCCGGTTGTGGCGACGGGTTGCACCGGGCCGACGGGTGCCGCTATTGCCTGCGAAAATGGCCAGACGGTTTACGATGCAGGCACGCCCTGCACGTCTCCTGGTGTCCCGGCCGGTTGCAGTGCGACGGCGGGTACGCACGTGTCGACGGTGTGCGATGTTGGCAATGGCGTTTGCGAACCAGGTACACAGCAGACGGCCGTCGATCCCAGCCAGGTTCATCTGGATCCCACCAAACGCTACTACCTCTCAGTCCTGCCGGGAGATGCGGGCAACCCGTTTGCTAACGCCAACGTATCGGCCGACTGCACGAATGGTGTGGCGCATGCCACGAATCCAAGCGCCTGCGGCCATGGGATGGGCGGCACTCCAGTCATACCCACGTGCACTGGCACTGGTACTGCTGCTGTGTGTGTCTTCAACCCCGTCACTGTGCTGGTGCAACCCGATCCATTTCCACCATCGAAACTCTCCGTATTTGTGTTCGAAGACGATTTCCCCCTCAACGGCGAGCAGGATGGCGGTGGCGGAACGGGCCCAGTAAACACCAACAACGAGGCCGGTCTTGGGCATTTCAATATCATCCTCTTTGACGATGCCGGCGGCACGGGCGATGCGACCGGGCAGATGACTTACGACATGTTCAATCAGCCGTTGGTGAACAGCCTG
>QHYS01000008.1:33579-39214 GCA_003223325.1 Acidobacteriota bacterium | reverse complement strand
CCGCTGGCAGGTCAGGCCGTCGTGGCCAACCTGATGCCGGGAAGGTACGGCGTGGTGGCCACGCCGGGGGCCGACCGGATTGCGAAAGGGGAAGAATGGCTCCAAACCAACACCCTGGACGGCCAGAAGGCACACGATTCATTCCTCCGGGTCCAAGAACCAAGCTCCTTCCAGGAGTATGGACCAGCAGGATTCCACGTATCCATCGGGTTTGCCAATCCAGGAATCATCAATTCCCGCAAAGCGGCTGTCTGCAATGGCACCGATCCTACCATCCCCGGCATCACGAGCTGCACAAATACCGTGACGGGCATGGTCACAACCGAGCGCATGAGCCGCACTCCGGATGAGAGACTCTATAGCAGTGGTGACAACTCCAGCTTTGCTTTCACCCAGTGCTATGTGAGCTTTGGAGATCCGGACGGCGAAGACTTCGCGTTCACCAAGTGCAACGGCGATGGATCGTTCACCTTGTCTGGTCTTCCCGACGGGGATTGGAGAGTCACCGTATTTGACCAGTGGAACGACGCCCTCGTGGACGGCCTTTCGACGCCCGTAAGGCTTGGTGGTGGAGCTACCACTGACTTGGGACAGCTTGCCACAAACCAGTGGCAGGCGAATATCTACACCAAGTCCTTTATTGACAGCAACCTCAATGGCATCCAAGATGGCACCGAACCCGCAACAACACCGACCTGCTTGGTAACGCGGGCTTCAACGAGATCTTCCCGCTATTCAGCTGGTATGTTGTTGAATCGGATACCGCGCGTTTCAAGAACACGGGGACCCACGTGGTCTACGACGCAGGCGGACCCTCCGACGGTTCAACGTGCGGGGGAACTACCGGAACGGTATGCGGGAACTCCGCCATCGGCGCAAACATGGCGAACACTGCCGAACAGATTCCTGTGCCCACTAACCTGCGAGTGCCTGGCGCGAAATATTGCGCTGTGGCGGATTGTCTTACTACCGGCGGTAGTGGTTCTACAGGGCGCATTGATCCGCCCTGGGTTACCAGTGAAGGTTGGCAGGGTTTCTCTGGCCAGAACAGTTTCATTGAATTCGGTAAGAAGCCCTTCGTAGTGGGCGAGACCGGCGGGATCCATGGCGAAGTGATCTACGCCTCAAGCACGGCGCCCGATGGCAGCCAATCTCTTACGTTGGTTGACACCACCAAGACCAGCAGCTGGGACGATTGGGCTCAGGGCTTCAACCCCACAAGTGGCTTACCGAACATGAGCTGCCCGGGCCAGGGCACCGCCACGGGTACCAACGGCGATCTCTTCTTTTTCACGCTGAATAACCAGCCGGATTACCTGGATGTGTACAACAACCAGCATAACGGAACGCCCCTCCACACCATTCCGAACAACTCGCAATTCAAGTGCTACGACGGCATGCACAACTGGAATCAGGTCCAGCCGGCGCCTTACGACGGCATGTATCAGTTCCCCAGCGTTACTAGCATAAATCCGACGACCGGAAAGCCGGCCGGAACGAATTGCACAGTTTGCGTGCCGAATCCCGATTTGACTGATCCCTATTGGTCCGGTATGCCCATGCTTCCCGTCGGCAAGTATGTCGTAGAAATGGTTGTGCCACCGGGCTATGAACTGGTGAAGGAAGAGGACAAGAACATTTTGATCGGCGACAATTACATTGCGCCGGTAACGCAGGAGTTTCCTGGGTTGGCAGGATCTATATACATTCTTCCCGATCAGGCTGCGATCGGCGCCACTTACAACGCCAATAACGCCCAGAATTCGACGCAGACTCTGGACAGACCGACCCTGCCACAAAGCGAAGGCGACACTGGAAGCGTTGAAGTCTTCTGGCCATGCGTGGGTGCGTCGCGTATCGTTTCCGACTACATCAGTCTATTCCCGCAGTCTGCTGAAGTATCGCCGTTCGCCGGAGCTACTCGCAACCTGTGCGATCGCAAGGAAGTGACACTCACGGAGCATGCGTCCGCACTGGCGAAGTTCTGGGTCTTTACCTCGGCCCACGTCGCCGCGCACTTCACCGGCGTTATTACGGACGACTTCACATCGGAATTCGATCCGTTCTCGCCGCAGTTTGGCGAGAAATTTTCGCCGGCCAACCTGCCGATATCCCTCAAGGATTGGACTGGTACCGAAATTTCCCGCGTGTATACAGACCAGTGGGGAACCTACGACGGCCTAACTTACTCGACGTGGGAAGTCAACCCGCCAAACCCGACAGGGATCCTGGCCCGATTCCGGGTCCGGGTGGCACGATGATCACCGATCCCCTGTTCAACCCGGAATACAGCCAGTTCTGTTACGAGATCCCGTTCATGCCGGGGCAAACCCAGTACATGGACACTCCGGTAACGCCCACGTCTGCCTTCGCAGGCGCGGGGTACAACAATGTTGACTGTGCCTACCCGGATGCCACGCCAGCGATCAGCGAAGTGGATAGCAGCAATGGAATCGGACCTTGGGTGAGCGCGTCCGGTGCTACCCTCACGATCACTTCGTTGGGCGATCAGATGGTGCCCAACTACGCGTACACCGGGCCTTCGGCAACGGTGGCTCCGTATAATGCGAAAACCGTTAAGCGCCACTATGGTTTCGGCGCTACGCAGCAAAATGGGACTCTCGCAGCGGGACGCGTGACCATCGGTGGAGTGAATGCTACTGTTTCCTCTTGGAGTGACACGCAGATCGTAGTCACGGTACCGTCAGGCGTACCACCTTGCCCGGTTCAGCAGCAAGCGCAATACGGCGGCTCGGCCGCGCAGTGCGGTGAATTGGTGATCACGACTGGCGCCGTGAGGACGGGAGGTAACGTCACGGGCGTGACAATCACCAGAGGAGGCAGTTATAACACTGCGCCAACGGTGACTTTCGGTGCAGCCCCGGCTGGTGGAACTACCGCGACTGGAACTGCCAATCTGGCAACCGTCGCCGGCGTAGCCTCGGTGACGGTTACCAATGGCGGAGCTGGTTTCACGAGCGCACCTGCCGTATCGTTCACTGGAGGCGGTGGGACCGGCGCGGCGGGCACAGCCGTGATGCGGCGGCATGTAACTGCGGTGACGATTACCAACAGTGGCACATATCCGGGTACGGGTCCAGTTACGGCGACCTTCACTGGTGCCGGCGGTGGTGGAACCACCGCAACCGGAACAGTCACACTTAGCGCAGCCCCACGCCATGTTACTGGCGTCACCATCACTAATCCAGGCAACTATGCGCCCGGGGCCGCAATTGCGGTGACTTTCAGTGTGCCTGCAGCTGGCGGAACGAGGGCGACTGGAGCTACTGTCTCGACCGAGTTCGTATCCTCAGTGACGGTTACTGCTGCCGGAACTGGTTACACAACCGCACCCACCGTCGGGTTCACTGGAGGGGGTGGAAGCGGCGCAGCCGCAACAGCCGTGCTGGCATCAACACGGGGCGTAGCCTCGGTTACAATTACCAACGCCGGTTCTGGATATTTAGCCGCGCCTAGTGTGACTTTCAGTGCAGGCGTGACTGGGGGTACGTCAACGGCCCTCGGGACGGCCACAACAAACGGGGCCAGCGTGGTCGTCAGTGGGAAGCAATCGATTGATTCCGTGACTGTCACAGTCGGTGGCAAAGGTCCAACTCACGTTGCGCCATCGGCTTCGATCCAGGCTGCGATTGACGCTGCCGATCCGGGCGACTTGATCATCGTTGATCCCACTTGCAACACGACTGCGGGAGTAGCGGCTGCGTGTACTATTCCCTCTGCCAGCAATATTCATTCCCCCGCTGCACACAACGAATTGTTGATCATGTGGAAGCCGGTCCGGCTGCAAGGTGTCGGAGCCGCCTCCAGTATCATCAACGCGAATACCCATCCCGCAGGCAAGCTGGACGTTTGGCGCCAGCGGATCAATTGTCTCTTTGGCCTGGCGCTCAATGGCCAACCCAGCACTGCTGCAAATCCGTATGATCCAACCACTGCGGTCAGTTGCCCGGGGACTGGCTGGACTCACTTTACCCCCACGCCCATCAATCCGCAGGTGGATCGGCTGCCGCTCGAAGCCGTTGTGGGCTGGGATGCCGAACTTAACGGCAATCTTGCAGAACAGTTGCAGGAGCCAAGCCTGATGGGCGCGCTGGAAGGTGCGGGCATTACGGTACTGGCGAAGGGTGTGAATTTCCCCTCGAATCCGTACGACCCCACTTTGCTTGCCGCGTTCCCGGCCGGGACGACGCTTTTGCAAAACATTCCCGAAACAGCACCAAACGGCGCCCAGTGCACGGCTGTTCCAAACCCGTTCCCCAGCAACTACTCATGCAATCCGTCGAGCATTGACGGCTTGGGCATCACCGACAGTTCCCAGGGTGGCGGCGGCATCTTCGTCCACGGCTGGGGGCATAACCTGCAAATCGGCAACAACCGGATCGTCAGCAACGCTGGAACGCTTTCGGGCGGCATCAACGTCGGTCAGGGCGAATATCCTGGGGCTTATATCCAAGGGGCGGGCATATTAAACACGGCACCCGGCTCCTGCGAAGCAAGCCCTGTACCGAATGCTGTGTTGCCGTACTGCGAAAACGTGAATGTAAACGTTCATAACAACGATATCTCGTTGAACTCCTCGAACGGCGACGAATTATTCTCTGCCACGCCGGCGGGGGCAGGCGGCGTCAGCTTCTGCACCGGCTCCGACTACTACCTATTCAACTACAACTGGGTCTGCGGCAACCTGAGCACTGGTGACGGTGGCGGCGTCGGTCACCTTGGGTTCAGCTACAATGGTGACATCGAACACAACACGATTATATTCAATCAGAGCACCAACCCAACCATCCCAGCCAACGGCGGCGGTATCGTCGTCATGGGCACCCCCGATGCAGATATAGTTTGCAACGGCAATGCCGCTATCGACCAGGATTGCGTGCCTTACAATCCCAGCACCAACCCGCCTACCGGTGATCCGCGTACTACTGCGATTTCCGCTGTCGGACCAAGCGACGGCGCTGGCCCAGGCTTGGTGATCAATGCCAATCTCATAATGGGGAACTCTGCCGAGGCTGGCAGCGGAGGCGGCATCGCCTTCCAAGCAGTCAACGGCTCCGATATGTAGCCGACGACGTGTCCGGCTGGGATGGAGCCGGAATCTCGCTGCTCGACTCAACTGAAGTCAACATCATCAACATCACGATTGCTTTCAACTCCAGCACTGGCTCGGCAGGCCCCCTCTTTAACACCATGGGGGCTCCGTTAGCCAGCACGCCGCCGACCCAAACCTGCACCTCAAACTGCGGCACGACCACGCGACCTCAACCCGCCGGAATTGTGGCCATCCAGAACAGCGCGGTTTTGAGAGCGAATCTCCCCGCGACTGGTCCATCAGCTGTTGTTGTGACCTGCCCGACCGGCCACCCGAATTGCCGGTCCATCTCGTATCCAAAGCTGGAGAACAACGTAATCTGGCACAACAGCCCTTACTACATCGGCGTAGGCGCCCTCGGTGCGGGTACCCTCAACCAGCAACACCTAGTCGCGCTGTTCAACGCGTTCACGGGAACTCGGCCGGCGAGCCAGACGACAACCGGCCAGTGCGTTACCGCCAGCTATTGGGATCTCGGCGTGCGCGGTGACACAGGACCGACCAACCACGCTTCCGGGGTCA
>QHYS01000008.1:0-33529 GCA_003223325.1 Acidobacteriota bacterium | reverse complement strand
CGAACCTCATCAGTTCGTACTGCGACGGTTCGCGGACACCCCCGGAAGCAGTGGCAGCGGGCGTTATTCCCGCAGTGGCGGCGGGCTGGCAAGTGCCTCCGGGTATTTCGGATGCGACCGTGCCCAACCCAATCTTCAACCTGACTCCAGCCGCTACGGTGGACGAGGGCAACAACTGGGTCAACCTCAGCTGGGGCCCGCTGTCGATGACGAATCCCACAGTCGTGGGTGGAGCCAACGGGAATTTCGGTGGCGGACTTCCGCTCGGAAACTACGGCATCACGACCGGTTCCTCGGCTGCGGGTAGGGTCACTGGAGCGAACTTCACTGACGCTCCCGCATACGACTTCTTCAACACTCCGAGGAAGCCCGGCAGTTCAACTGATTCCGGCGCGGTCAGGTTGACAAGCACTGGCGGTGGCACAGAGTTCACTCTCTCACCGGGGGCGGTGGACTTTGGTCTTGTGCCAATGCATAGTCCCACGACCTTGGATCAAGACATACAGGTTATTAACACGGGTAGCGGCCCGCTGACGATCGCCAACAACGGCACGATTAACTGCGTGAACGCGGCTGCTGGATGCAATCCGCCAAGCTTCAGCATCCAACCCAGCCCGTTCTCTACCTGCGCCGGCACGACACTTGGTGCGGGCGAAAGCTGCGTGATCAACGTGGTCTTTAACCCCACCAGCACGTCGCAAGCACTGAGGACTGCAAGTCTGAACGTGACTGCGGGCGGCATCACTCAGATTGTCGCGCTCAGCGGCCACGACACGATTGCGACGGTAAGCGTGTCCCCACTCACCCCGGCGTTGACCGCAACTCCGGCCAACACCGTTGCGGTGACCGGCACGAGAACACTCACCAACACGATCAACCCGAACACCAATGCCGATGCTGGGCCATACATCCCCTCAGCCATTACGCTCACACGGCTCTCCGGCACGGGGACTTTCGCGCTCGGTGGCACTTGCGCGGTAGGCACTCCCATCAACCCGGGAGGAACCTTGGTACCGCCCGCAGCAGGTTCGAGTTGCACGATCACGATCACCTATACGCCGCCCGCGGGAGCAACGGGGGCGGCGCTGAACGGGAGCGCACACCTCACGGTAACGGGGTATGGCACCACTTCAACAGCACCGCTAATTAATATCACCTACAACGCAAACTAACCGATTCAACCCTGGCAGGGCGGGCATCCAAATCTTTGGATGCCCGCCCCGTTCGGCGAACAGACACTACGGGACGGGGAAAAGGAAAAAATGATTGACCGCAACGTGATCTTGAAAACAACGTCGATGCTGCTGGTAGGGGTTCTCGCCAGCAGCATTCTAGTTTTACCCGCTGGGTCCCAATCCGCTGCCCCGGCCGCGAAGCCTTCAGTGACTGCCGCTTCATCCCGCTATAAGCCAGATCGGTTCGCGGCACGAGCCGGTACATATTACAAACTCATCTGGGGAATTGAGGCGCTCAGCGTTAAGTGGGCGGAGTCGGGCGAGATGATTCGATTTAGCTACCACGTGTTAGACGCGGACAAAGCCAAGGCACTCAACGATAAGAAGGACGAGCCTTCCTTGATCGACCCGCAGGCCGGGGTTAGTCTAGTGGTCCCGGCACTCGAGC
Organism: Acidobacteriota bacterium; assembly: GCA_003223325.1. Taxonomy (GTDB): domain Bacteria; phylum Acidobacteriota; class Terriglobia; order Acidiferrales; family UBA7541; genus Palsa-189. The sequence goes on along the minus strand of QHYS01000008.1, from coordinate 31,906 downwards.
AGGTCGGGCAATTGCGCCAGAGCGCGACGCCTAAGGCGGGCGTGTCCTACTGGATGGCTTTCTCGAACAGCGGTAGGCACGTGAAGCGTGGAGATCGGGTTAATGTCGTGATTGGGAAGTTTCGTGCCAATGGACTCGTGGTGGAATAGCGTTCGCTTTCCCCAAATTCGTAGCCAACATATAGGCCCGCCTGAACATTGACGTGGAGCAAAGACTGGAAATCGGGCTGGCATTATCATCTGTAGGTCGTAATATCAAAAAGATCCCAGCGAGGCGCATAAATGATCCGAAAGTCCCTGGTAGTCTTCGTAGTATGCGCATCCCTGGCACTTGCCATTTCACTCTTCGCGGCAGGGGATACCCCAAGGGGGACCAATCTTTCCGCTGCCGCTATCGTGGACAAGAACATTGAGGCCCGAGGCGGGTTGCAGGCGTGGCGGGCGGTCCAGACGATCTCGTTGGCTGGGAAACTTGGTGCCGGAGGGAATCGGCGGGCTGCGGTTCCAGTTCCAATTCCAGACCAGAAGGCCAGTAGACAGTCGCTCCCTTCCCGGCCGGCCGAGGAGGCTCAACTGCCGTTTGTGATGGAGCTGAAGCGCCCCCGCAAAATGCGGTTTGAGCTACAGTTCAACGGTCAGACGGCAATCCAGGTGTTTGACGGCGCCAACGGGTGGAAGTTGCGGCCGTTCCTGAACCGCAGGGTGGTCGAGCCTTATACGACTGACGAAATAAAAGCGGCATCCATGCAAGCAGATCTCGATGGTTTTCTGGTCGATTACGCGGCCAAGGGCACCAAGGTCGAGCTGGTCGGCATGGAAAAGGTCGAAGACCGCGATACCTATAAGCTTAAACTGACGATGAATAACGGGCAGTCGATTCATGTCTGGATTGACGCGCAGTCCTTCTTGGAAACGAAAATCGAAGGCCAGCCCAGACGGCTCGATGGCGAATACCATCCGGTGGAAGTGTACTACCGCGATTACCGGCCGTTAAATGGACTACAGATTCCGTATGTTCTGGAGACGAGAGTTCTCCCGGTGGCGCAAACGAAGCTGGGGTTTAAGGATCCTGCCGTTCCGCCGGAGAAAATCATGATCGACAAAATCGTAGTGAATCCCAAGTTCGATGAATCGCTGTTTTCAAAACCGGACTCCGGAGTCGTAGCGAAGGCCAATTAAACTACAGCAGAGGTTTGACCGACGTATCGGTCCTTGGCGGCTTTGAGAGACACTAGAGCCGCTTGTTAAGCTGTGGTTCTGGTTTTTAGGATCACTGCGGATCATTAGTTGTTCAGTTGTTTTTCCGGCCGCGATTGCATTGAAATCAGCTTCTGGGAAGTCGGTATTGTGGTATTTGCGCAAGTGCAAGGACGCCTCCTCTCGCTCATCGTAGGTGGCTGCCAGTAATACGTGTTAATGGTATAGGCCTCTTCTCAGCATTGGACTCGCGCGGTTGTTGGTGTAACCACCTCGGTGTGAAGACCTGAAAGGATGCCGGGAAACCCAACGAACGTGCATTGCCGGGAGTTGTGCGCGGTTCATGCGAGCAGCGTTTTTCGAAGCGCGGCGTCTGCTCAGTCTACTCCGAACCAAGCGCGGCATGGACAAGCGCGTTGCGCTGATCCGGGACAAAACAGGTGGAGAGGGAGCGCGCCAAATGAAGCGGACGAGTCTTGCGATTGCAGTGGTTGCAGCTATAGCTGCGTCCTACGGAATTGGCCGCTACAATTCGCATTCCCAACCGGGTAACAAGACGGGTCGGCACGTACTCTACTACGTGGACCCCATGCATCCTTCCTACAAATCCGACAAACCCGGTATTGCCTCTGACTGCGGAATGCCACTTGTTCCGGTTTTTGCCGAGGACCTCGGGAATGGACAGCCATCTTCGCCCCTGGCAGGATTACCCGCAGGGGTAGTCGCCCTTGATGCCGCCACGCAGCGATTAATCCGAAGTTCCATAAAAGCAGGCTCCTATTATAATGCGAGGTTAACCCACATTATTCATGAAAGCTGACCTCGCGACGAGTTTTTTGTCACTGCGAAAAGATACGCGACGAGAGAAGAATTTGGGTGAAAGGAAAGACTGATTCTAAGACTGTTAGCCTGGTTCGCAGTCAGATTTTGACGCCAAAAGAAACACCTCGAGTAGAGCGTGACGAGTAAAATTTCCTATTGCTCTCACATAAAATAATGCAATAATAGGATCTCCGCATGACTGGAGGTCCCTGTGCGACCCAAGGGTTCGGCCGACTTGCTGTCCGACCGGCGCAGGCGTGCGCTGAAACTTCTTCTCGCGGAATTGTCCCTGAACGAAGTGGCTCGACGCATCAGGTGTGCGGCCAGTTCCGTGATGCGGTGGCGGAATGCGTGGCGACGACACGGCGCCGATGCCCTCAAGGTGCGATTTTCTCCGGGCCGCCCGAGAAGACTCACCCGCCGGCAAGAGAAACGGCTGGTCCGCATCTTGCTCCGCGGAGCCCTAGCCAATGGCTACCGCACGGAAGTATGGACGACGAAGCGAGTCGCGGAAGTGATTGAAAAGACCTTCCACGTGCCCTGCCATTACAATACCGCTGGCAAACTCCTCCATCGGCTCGACTGGACACCACAAAAACCTGAAAGGCGCGCTTTAGAACGCGATGAGCAGGCCATTCAGCGCTGGAAGAAAAAAGTCTGGCCCCGGGTAAAAAAAACGCCGCGCGGCTACATAGTTTTTGCCGATGAAAGCGGCTTTCTATTGGCTCCCCTGGTGGTCCGGACTTGGGCGCCCCCGTTTGCTCTTGGGCATGAAAGGAGAGATGGCGACGTTTGAACTGAGTCTGCTGCGGCAGCGATCGCTCGAAGCCATCCGCCAAAAGGCCCGGCGGGGCGAACTGCAGTTTTATCTTCCCGTGGGCCTCTGCTGGAGCAAGAACGGCAAGATGGAGATGGACCCGGATCGCCGGATCCAAGACAGCATAGATCTGGTCTTCAACAAGTTCACTGAGCTTGGCAGTGTTCGGCAAGTGACGTTGTGGTTCCGCCGCGAGAAGATCGCCTTGCCGGCTATTCCTTCCGGGCGAGGCGAGCGCCGTCTGGTGTGGAAGCTGCCCCTGTATGACACCATCTGGGCGATACTGACGAATCCTCTGTACGCGGGGGCGTACGCGTTCGGCAAGACGGAAGCGCGAACGCAAATCGTGGAAGGGAAGGCACACAAGACCAAAGGGCATTGCAAGCCACGCACCGAATGGATGGTGTTGATTCGCGATCATCATGCTAGGTACATTTCCTGGGAGCAATACGAGAAGAACCAAGCGATGATTGCGGCCAACGCTCACATGAAATCGCACATGGAGCCAAAGGCGGCGCGGGGAGGACGCGCGTTGCTCGCCGGGCTGTTGCGATGTCGGCAGTGCGGTCGGATGCTGCGCGTGGAATACGGAAGACGCCATATGCAAGGACGCTACTGCTGCCGCGATGCACAAGCGAATGCGCGTGAGGATTGTCGGTGTATTTCCTTCGGGAGTTGGCGTCCAGACGAGGCGGTCGCAAAAGAGGTGCTCGAAGCCATCGGAGGCAACGCCGTCGAGGCGGCGTTGCAAGCGGCCGATCAGTTGAGGCAACAGCGAGAAGCACGTCGACGCGCGTCCGAGATGGAGGTGGAGCAGGCGCGCTACGAAGCCCGACTGGCGGAGCGGCGCTACGAAGCGGTCGATCCGGAGCAACGGTTAGTCGCCGCAGAACTGGAGGCTCGCTGGAATGTGGCTTTGCAGAACGTACGAGATTTGGAGAAGAAGCTGCAGACATTCGGGAGCGACCCACAGGCCGTTTCGATTCCGTCCAAGGAAGTGCTGTTGAGCCTGGCGCAGGATCTTCCGGCCGTATGGAATGCTCCCTCGACGGACATGCGTTTGAAGCAGCGGATTGTGCGGATTTTGATCCGCGAGATTGTCGCGGACATAGACAAGGAGAAACAGGAGATTGTCCTACTCCCGCACTGGGCCGGAGGTCGTCATTCGGAGTTGCGGGTCAAGAAGAACGCTGTCGGTCGGCATCGTCATTGCACGAAGCTGGAGGCGGTGGAAGTGGTGCGACAGATGGCGGATCAATTAAGCGACGAGCAGATCGCTTCCACCCTGAATCGTTTAGGGATGCGAACCGGTGCAGGCAACGGCTGGAGCGAAGTGAGGGTGCGCAAGCTGCGGCACTACCATCAACTGCCCGCCTACGATGCGAGTCGTGTCACGGCGGACAGCCTCACACTCGAGCAAGCTGCCGGGCGGTTGGGAGTGAGTGCCACCGTGGTGCGGCACTTGATTCAGCGTAAAACCATTCCAGCCACGCAAGTGGTGCCAGGAGCGCCGTGGCAGATTCCGGTCGCGGCCGTGGAAGCTCCGGAGGTCCGGCAAGTCGTGATGGATATCCAGAGTCGCCGTCATCCAAGCGGAGCTCAGTTTCGCGACGAACGCACGCTGGAGTTGACGGGATTTTCTGATCCAGACGCACCAGCTGTGGAATCTTGACGAGTAGAGCAGATAGAACCACGTTCACGAGCCATGCGGGACAAGTCTGAGCGCAAGGAGACCCGCGCGAGAAAGCTCCTCCCGCTGCAGGGAGCCAGTGACATGGCGGCCCGCAAACTGAGATTTGATTGTCGATTGTCCAATATTGTCAATCACTTAACGAGGTGCAGCAGAATGTCACAGGATCGGTGGAAGCCAGGTTCAGGACATATTCTACTCTGGGCTGGCGGTCCAGAAACTCCAAAACCTCCGGCGCCGCGAACCCTCCATCCAGCCGCACCCGCAGGACGACTCCGGGAAAAGCAGCCTGCAAGCGCCGCAGTAACCGGCGCAAAATACCGATCGCCCCGCAGGAGCCGGAAACATTGCCCGGGCGTAACACGGCCGCGACCAAGTATTGTTCCACCTCTTCGTTGAAGGTGAGAAAGTAAACTACGGGCAGATAACAGTGGCAATCATAGTGGCCATTGAAAAAGGCGAACTGCTGCTGGCCGAACTCTCCGTTATGACCTCTGGAAGCTGCGCGCCAAGGGCTTGGTGGAAAAGATCCCTCATTCCCGCCGCCCCGGCTTCTTCCACATGGCTATGCTATCAAATCTGTTTGGTGTTCCTGAAGCTCTATGAAAAAATCTATGCCCCGCTGACCGCCGTCATTCTGCAGCCCTTTCCTGCGGACCGATCCATTCCCAAAGACAAGATCACCGCTCTCGATCATCGATATACCGCTGTCATTCAGGCGCCATCAATCTCGTCGAGGCTGTCGGTTTGAAAGCCGCCTAAGAGGGAAGCGCAACGAGGACAAAATTCTCGTTCGCGACCCTATAATGGGAATTGGACTAACATCGATCCCTGGCAGCAAAAGTTCTTGGCCTTGGGGCAGCGCTAGCTGGACTGTGCGGACCGAGATGTGCACAACTTGGCCCGGGCTCTATTCGGGCCTAGCGAGAAATTCTTTCTGGAGCACGAGAGCGTCGCGCCGACCCACAACTGTGCCGAGCGAGCCCTGCGCACGGCGGTGAATGGCGCAAGATCACCTTTGCCAATCGTAGTGCGGAAGGAGAACTCTCCGTAGCTCGCCTGCTGACCATCACGCGCACTTGTCAGATGCAACGACGTAATACCCCCGCCTATCTGAGCCAGGTCCAGTTGCGCGGGTTCGACACGGATCAGCGTTGCGGAGGATGTACTCGCTGGGGACCACGTAACCGGCCCGCTTCGCGACGGCAGCACAAACGCTCCCGGGACTTCTGGCCCAGACTTTTGGCTTAATCCGAGATCCCCAGGTATCCGCGCATGCCACATAAAACGGCCCCGGCGGCCAGCGTCAGAACCGTGGACAAGCGATGTCGCCGTCCGGGGGCGCGGCAGGGATCGGGGGAAAAAACGCGGGTAGCGATTGCATCTGATCGGCAGTGAGCCTCCTGGAGGAGCCTGCTATAAGATAAGGTGGACCGAGAGTGGCGCGCCGCAACAATCTGCGGGCATCGGCCCGCGGGGGAAGACTATCTTGGGGGATTGCGGCGTAGCGCTGTACCCAGGTTTCTTTCTCATCGCTCGCCAGACGCCTTTGACAGAGAGCCAGAACCCGGGACCCCAGGTTGGCAACATGCCAGCCCGGCACGATCAGAAAGCGGCTGTGGAAACTTTTTAGCTGGGCTCGCAGCAGGATACTTCCTCCCAGGCGAAGTATGGGGACAATAGAGATACTCACCGTTAGCCATCCCCTTCAAGAGCTCAACCTCGAATTAGACGTCCACGATTGGTGGACCTTCGGACCTTCGGATTAACGGATAATCGCCTCCCGTTTTCTAGTCGCCGGTGGGATTCTCGGCTGGTAAGTGAGGAATGAGTTGCAATCCTCTTAGGGATTTCTCTGCGTATTCGCTGGGTTTTTGCAGCTTCTTAACTGCGGTATTCCATCGCCAGACTTCGTAGATCGCCGGGTACACCAGCAACTCAAGAAGGAAGGAGGTGAAGATGCCGCCGACCATTGGGGCGGCGATCCGCTTCATCACGTGGGAACCGGTTCCGGTCGCCCACATGACGGGAAATAATCCGATGCAGGTGGTGGCGAACGTCATGAACTTTGGGCGCAGGCGCTTGGCTGCGCCATGAACGATGGCTTCGCGGAGGTCGCCGAGGCTTTGCAGTCGGCCATTCAGCTTGGCCTCCTCGTAGGCCAAGTCGAGGTAGAGCAGCATGAAAACTCCTGTCTCGGCATCAATTCCGAGCAGGGCAATCAGTCCCACCCACACGGCGACGCTCATGTTGTAGCCGACTGCGTAGAGAAACCAGATCGCGCCCACCGCTGAAAAGGGCACCGCCAGCAAGACAATCATGGTCTTGGCCATGGACCCGGTGTTGAAGTACAGAAGCATGCAAATCAGAACGAGCGTGATCGGAACCATCAATTTCAGGCGCTCCTTGGTCCGCTGCATCGTTTCATACTGCCCACTCCAGGAAATGGAGTAGCCTGGGGGCAGTTTCAGGTCGTTACGCAGGAGTTCGTTCGCTTCCGTGATGTAGCTTTCAAGATCGCGGCCGGCAATGTCCACATAAACGTATCCCGTGAGCAAGCCGTTTTCATCGCGGATCATGGTTGGCCCGGTCGCGGCGTTGATTTGCGCCAGATCGCTCAATGGCAATTGTCGCTGACCGGGTGCCGGGACGGGGATCCGGCCGAGCGCCGCCATGTCGCTGCGGAAATCACGCTGATAGCGTACGTTTACGCGATAACGCTCGCGACCGAGAACGACAGTGCTGACGTTGTCGCCCCCGATCGCGTTTGCGACTACCCTCTGTGCATCGTCAACACTGATGCCATAACGTGCCAACTGTTCCCGGTCCCATTGCAGGTCGAGGAAGTAACCACCGGCCGTGCGCTCGGCGAGCACAGCGCGTGTCCCTTTTGCTTTCTTCAATTCAGTTTCGACTTCGGAGCTGATTTCCTGGACTTGCTTCAAATCCGCGCCCGCGATCTTCAGCCCCACCGGCGTGCGAATGCCGGTGGACAGCATGTCGATGCGCCCTCGGATTGGCATCGTCCAAGAGTTGGTGACTCCGGGAAGCTTCAGCGCAGAGTTCATCTGGCTGACCAGTTCTTCGGTCGAAATCGTGTCGGGTGTAACGTGACGGAAGATTCCCTTGGCCCATTCCGGGGCCCACGATGAATACCAAGTACCGACGCGACGCCAAGAAGACCGTGGCTTCAGGATGATTACCGTCTCCAGCATCGAGAGGGGGGCGGGATCGGTGGCAGTTTCCGCGCGCCCAGCTTTGCCCAGGACGCGGTCGACTTCTGGGAATTGACGAATAATGTGGTCGCTGGCTTGAAGTAACTGCTCCGCCTGGCTGATGGAGATCCCGGGCAGCGTCGTGGGCATGTACAAAATCGCGCCTTCATCCAGCGGCGGCATGGACTCTGATCCCAAATGGTAGAAAACCGGCACAGTGACTATCATTAATGCCACGGCAGCGCCGAGGACGAGCCATTTCCGGCGCAGCGTCCATCGGACAACGGGCTCGTAAACGCGCATCAGTCGCCGGCTGACGAAGCTGGATTCCTCGGGCCTCACTTCGCCGATCAGCACGGCATTAAAAACGCGGCACAGCCACTTTGGCTGAAAGTCGAAGCCCTCGACACGTGTCAGCAGCAGACGCAACGCCGGATCAAGCGTGATCGCCAGGAAGGCGGCGACAACCATGGTCAGCGTCTTGGTATAGGCCAGCGGCCTGAACATCCGGCCTTCTTGCGCCTGCAACGTGAGAACTGGCAGAAAGGAGACGGCGATCACCAGCAATGTGAAGAACGTTGGCCCAGCGACTTCCTTGATCGCACCGACCACGACTTCGCGGCAGTCACCCTTGCGCCCCGCCTCTTGCCAAAGTTCGAGTTTCTTGTGAGTTTGTTCGACGACCACGATCGAAGCGTCAACAAGCTCGCTGAATGCGATCGCCAATCCCGCCAAGGACATGATATTGGCGCTCATCCCCATCAAGCGGAACGGAATGAACGCGAGCAACACCGCGATCGGCATGGTTGCAATCGGGATGGACGCGCTGGGGAAATGCCGTAAGAAAACCAGGATGATGAGAACGACCGTGATTACAACCTCAATGATCGTGCCCCTCACATTGCTAATCGTGTTGTAGATCAGCTCGGACCGGTCATAAATCGGAACGACTTTGACGCCATCCGGAAACCCCGGCTCGATCTCTTTGATTTTCGCTTTCACCCGATTAATTACGTCCAGCGCGTTCTCGCCGTTGCGCATGACGACGATACCCGAAACGACTTCGCCCTTCCCATCCATATCGGCAAGGCCGCGGCGCAAGTCAGGCCCCATAACCACTTGGCCGACGTCTTTGATTCGGATTTGCGAACCTGTGTCGGTGACGCTCAGCGGGATATTTTCAAAATCCTCGAGCGAGTGCGCATAGCCACGGCCACGAACCATGTACTCCGTGCCGCCAAATTCAAGCAGTCGTCCACTGGATTCGTTGTTGCCGCTGCGTACCGCTTCGACCACGCGACTAACCGAGATGCCATACGCCCGCAGACGATTTGGGTCGAGGTCCACCTGGTATTGTCGCGTGTAACCACCAATCGGGGCGACCTCGGCTACACCCGGGACCGACTGGAGGTAGTAGCGCAGGTTCCAATCTTGATACGAACGAAGCTCAGCGAGGCTGTGCTTGCCTGACTTATCCACCAGAGCATATTGAAAAACCCATCCAAGGGAACTAGCATCAGGGCCTAGCTCGGTTTTAACCCCCTCCGGCAGGCGCGGAAGAACGCTCGAGAGATACTCCATCGTTCGAGAGCGGGCCCAGTAAAGATCGGTCCCATCCTCAAAAATAACGTAGACGTAGGAGTAGCCGAAGTCGGAGAACCCCCGCACCGTCTTAACCTTCGGCGCCCCCAGCATGGCAGTCACAATAGGATATGTGACCTGGTCTTCGACAATGTCCGGGCTCTTATCCCAATGCGAAAAGATGATGACCTGTGTGTCACTCAAGTCGGGGGTGGCATCGAGAGGCATCGTGATCATCGCCCACCAGCCGGCGATGCACGCTATAGCGATCAGGGCCAATATCGCTAGTTTGTGCTTTACGGAATAATCAATAATCCTACTAATCATTGCCAGCGCCTTGGTTCTTGCTGATTGAGCCGACTGGATCGTTTTGGAAGGCCTTTTTGTGCTCAGCGGAGTCGTCGGCCATTTGTTTGGGCATTGTCTCAGATAGTCTTGCAGGATTCGGCGTGGACATTGCTGCGTTTGGTGACCTCAACCGACTCTCCGAGTCGACCAGAAAGGTGGCGGCGACAACGACGCGCTCACCTGGCTGAACTCCGTGCAGGATTTCGACCCGGTCGCCACTACGCCATCCCGCTTCGACCTCGCGAGGCTCGAAAACGCCTTCGCCATGCTCGACGTAAACACGCGTGTTCTCGCCGGAATCGACCAGTGCGTCCAACGGTACGGTGACCGCAGGTGGTAGACGGACTGGAAGCTCGACGTCAACCAACATATTGGGCCGCAAGACGAATTTGGGATTTTCAACTTCTAAGCGAAGCTTGACGGTACCACCACCTGGTTCTGATTGCGGCAGGCTGTCAGTCAAATGCGCTGGCAATCGGCGACCTTCCTCGCGCAAGATGACCTGAGCCATGCCGCCTGAGTGCAGGTTCGCCGCCTCCTGTTCGAAAACTTCGGCGACCACCCACACGCGGCTCAAATCCGCGATACGGTAAAACTCCATCATGTGGTCAACATGTTGTCCGGGTGAAATATTCCGAGCGAGAATAAATCCGTCGGCCGGCGCGACGACATCAATACTCTGGGGGAGCTCGCGGCTATCGGCGATTCGTTTGATCTGCTCGTCGCTCATGCCGAGATTGCGCAAGTGATCGGTGTATCCCTGAATGCTTCGTACCCCTTCTTTGGCAATCGTGCCCGGAAAGTTCGGCGAAAACCGTGCCCCGTCCTTGCCCACGGCGCCCGGCACACGCTCGGTCGCTGCCAGGAAACCTGAAGCTGCCGCCAAAAAGTCTGGCGCATAGTAGCTCGCCAGCTTTTGATCCTTCTTGACTTCGGTTCCAACCGAATCCTCGAAAGTCTCTCGAATGAACACGTCCACACCAGAGTTGACGCTGTATACGCGCGTGTCTTCCGCAACTACGCGGCCTACTACGCGGACGCTGCGATTGGCGCCGGCCTTTTCTGCCGGTGCGGTCCGGATCCCCAGTAATCCCTGCGTCACAACATCAATGCTGACCGCTCCTGCGGACAATTGCGCCAGGTTCGAAGATGACGGTTTATATCCAACCTCGTCGGAGTAGACGGGTACCAGCGGCATTCCGCAGTCGGGGGCGATGCCGGGCTTGTCCGATTTGTATGCGGGATGCATGGGGTCCACGTAGTAGATTACGCGTCGCCCAGTCTTGCTGTCTGTTTGTGAATGGGGGTAGTACCGACCGAGTCCGAATGACGCAGCGATCGCTGCAACCACCGCCACTACCAGGGTCATCCGCCGCATTTGGATCATTCCCCTCTCGATTGGTTTGGGTTCGGACCGACGCGAAGCATTAGTGCTAGCCGTATGAAGGAACGCCCTCGACCTCTCGTACTGCGTATTTCACAGAGTTGGCCGGTACCGAATAAGGCTTTCATATCAAGGTTGAAGGGCTTCCGCGAGAAGAACCCTCTCGAATCCACACGTCTAACTGAATCACAAGGATGGGGGTACGGACTCAATTTGTCTTTGCGCCTGCGCAAATGGGCTTGGTCAGCTTCCGGCGCTTTAACGGATTTCGGATTGAAGAACTGCTGACTCTGTTTTGTATTCGTTTCCGGGTGCACGAAAGGGTTGGGAATGCCTCCAGAGGCGAAGATCGAGAACGGGGTCTATCAACGATGTTTGACCATAACTCGATATCGGGCACTATTATAAGGTGCTGCTGGCCACGGTTTTTGCCAGCGGCATTTTCGTGTTACGAGGGGCGCACATCCGCTGCTCGGCTGCGGAGCCGGCGGCGGCTGGCGCTCCTGCTGCCGAATCGGCTCCCAAGACGAGGTTACGCCGCTGAAGTTGATTTGGCGCAAAGAAAGTATTCCGGTTTTCTCTTACCCTCATTATTGACTAGCACATGTTTGTCACGGTGACTTATAAGCCCTTGAAACCAAAGGAGGGGTTTTTAACTTTGGTCACTACATGAGTCATTCGCGACCCTCCGGAGGTGAAGGCGGATCCAGCTGCGTGATTCCCAGAACCCGCAGCGTTTCTGCAACGTGCTGGTTGCCGCGGGTCAAGCAAAACATTGCGGCACTGGCCGAGATCGACTTCCACACAGCGGATCATCTCGAGGGCCTGCCAAACAAACGGCGTGGAGAGCAGGCTACCGCCAGCCTGCAGGCTCTTCTCCAGAGCTCGATCCAGTAACAGCGCCAGCGCTGCCACGAACACATGGGCCTCGACGCGCGCGTCACTCTGGTGATAGACCGGGCATAATTCCAAAAGATCTTTCAGGTGCGAGAACCCGCAATTCACTTCGTTCCTTCGTTCAACTCCTTGTACGCCGAGACCGCCTCGACCGCTGACAGATTTCCTTCCAAAGATGTAAATGAAACTACATCCGAAGACAGCTCACAGGTTTATCCCCTCATGCGTGCGCTTCGGGTTCGGACAGGTCAGGATGATTTGCAGACTAAAGTCGAGCAAACCGAGCTTCGCTGACACTCAATCCTGCCAGAGTGTAAAGTTATGCGCCGCGTTGTAAAGCGGTTTACATCCAATCCATACAAGCGATCCGCTGTAAACCTCAACCCCGTTTCGTGATAATCGCAAATTATTTGTCCATTTATGCCTCGAGTCTTACTCATGTTAATTACTAGTAAATTATCGTTATCTACATAGTGCTATTTGTTCTATCGCAACGAGGCAAGTAGAGGCGCGCCCTTAATCTCCCGGACCGCTGCACGCAAGTGGTTTCTGGCGGTAAGCAGTAAAGACTGCAGTCGGCGATGGACGCAGAGTGTTGCAGGCCGTCACAGGAAGGGGATTAGCGGCGGACCCGACCCTCGTTGGCACCGTCGCACAAGGCGACCTTGGCTCATACAACGAATACTTCGCAAACGCCACTCGGTAACTACAACCATACGGGGGCCTCCGGAGCTAACCTGCCGCCGTCGTATCCGAATCCATAGCAAATGGTTAGCACGCCACAACCATATCAGACGATGCTGCTCGCGGGGTTACTCGTGAGCAGCATTTGTGTTTCTTGTGCTCTAACCCAGGCTGCTCAGGACCAAGACAGGATCGGGGATTCTCAGCCGACCCTTTCGACGCCTGCGGCCTCTCCGGTTTCGAAGGTTGTTCCGCTCTCTGTCCCAAGTCAACGACAGGCCGAATACTGCAGGCGGCGTTGGGGTATCGACGACATCGTTGTCAGGGAAACCGCCTCGGGCTCCTTGATCCGATTCAGCTATCGCGTGGTCGATGCCGAAAAGGCCAAGATACTGAATGACAAGAAGGCCACTCCGTATCTCATCGACGAAAAGAATGGCCTTGCGCTCCAAATCCCGGAGTTGGAACAGGTTGGGCAATTACGCCAAGTAGCCACGCCTCAAAACGGCCGCGAATACTGGATGGCCTTTTCCAACAAAGGCCGGCAAGTAAAGGCCGGAAGTCATGTGACGGTGATGATCGGTACGTTTCGAGCAGAAGGGCTGGTCGTTACGGGTCGATCTACGTTCCCGTCCCCGTGAATCTATCAGGACTGGACCTGAGTAGCGCGACGCGCTTTTCGGCCCTTTCGAGTTACTACACAAGGATGGCGAACAATGACCACTGACCATCTCAAGGCAACAATGGAAGAGACGCGGCAGCAGCTTGCCCTTGCTGTCCAACAGCAGAACGAATGGAATTTTGAAGTCTATCGGTTGCAAGGGCTGTTGAGAAACCTCGCAGTAAACCTCCACGAGACCGAAAAGGCGGACGTTATCCAAACGGATATGCAAGAGCGACTGGCCATGGGAGAGGCTATCGAGGGTTTGATAAATGGTGCGGGTCAGCCGCTCGCTCCGCTTGAAGTCATGGAGAATTTGAGACTCTACGGTTACGACATAGATCGCCATTCCAATCCGGGCGCTCGGGTACATCAAACACTGAAGCGTCTTAGTAGCGCTGGACGGATTAAGGAATATCGGGGGCGCTATATGCGGAATGATTTTAATCAGTGGTTGTTTGGCTTCGAAGAAAAAGCCCCACAATCAGCGCTGACGGGTGGCGAGGCTGGATCCAAACGCGGGCAAAGCCCACACCACTATCGGAGTGAACCATTAATGTTGAAAAGAACCTTGCTCTATTGCATCTTCTTACTATTTGCCGGCTCCGTGGCAGTGAGCGTGGAAAGCCAAACGGCTCCGGCCAACTTATCGGCGACGGAAATCGCCGACCGGAATGTGTCGGCCCGGGGCGGGCTACAAGCGTGGCTCGCGGTCCACACGATTTCCTACTCCGGTAAGCTGGATGCCGGGGGAAAAGAGAATGTACAACTGCCATTTTTTATGGAAATGAAGCGGCCACGCAAAACGCGGGTGGAGATCGAGTTCGCCAATGACAAGGCCGTGCAAGTCTATGACGGGGCGAACGGCTGGAAGCTGCGGCCATACCTTGGACGGCGAGACGTGGAACCATTCTCCGCCGATGAATTGAAGGCGGCTTCTATGGAATACGACCTTGACGGACCGCTGGTGGATCATGCCACCAAAAGTATCCAAGTGGATCTTGAGGGAGTGGAGACGGTGGAAGGGCACGATGCCTATAAACTGAAGCTCACCGCGAAAGATGGGCAAGTCCGCCACCTTTGGGTGGATACGGAGACGTTCTTGGAGGTCAAAATCGAAGGCGTTCCGCGGCGCATGGATGGCAGGATGCGGCCGGTGGAGATTTATTATCGCGATTACAAGACCGTGAACGGCCTGATGGTCCCCTATGTTCTCGAGACTAGTGTGCAAGGGGTCAGGCAATCGCACAAGATGACCATCGAGAGCGTTGTGGTGAACCCGGAGTTGGACGACTCTCTCTTTGCGAAGCCGACGGCGAAATGAGCATTCGGGAGATGCACCCCGGGCCCACAGCGCTTCCCTGGATCGCGTGCGATCCCTCAGGGGTCCGTTGATCATCTTGGAGAGCTCCGAAGCTGAGTTGCCGTTGGCCGACGCGAGCGCGAGCGAGAATGGGAAGCAGCGGAGAGTATGAGATGGCGCGCTGGATCGCAGGCGAAGAGTTATGTGGTAGAGTGAATAATCACGCTTCGCTCAAAAGGGGATGCGCATGAACATGGACCGATTTGTCAAAGGAATGGTGGTTAGTTCTGCTTTCTTTTTTCTATGTATGGCGCCAGGGCTGAACCGCGCACAGAGCACTCCGCCCAGTCCGGTGCAGGCTCCGCGCACCGCCCCGCCTGTGGTTCGACCCAGGAAAGTCACTCCCCCGCCGGACGATTTTGCCGGGTTGAAGTTCACGGCTGAGCAGAAAGCAAAGATTGATGAGATTCAAAAGAATATGAAGCCGCGCATGGATATCGTGGTCAAAGACGAAAAGTTGAGCCCAGAACAGAAAGGGGCGATGCTCGACGGGTACCGGCGCATGGAGCGCGCTCAGGTTTACAAGGTGCTGACACAGGAGCAGCAATTAGAAGTTCGCAAGAAAATACTTGCCGAACGCGCGGCAGAACAGCAGAAGCAACAGGGGCAGACGCAGGTCCTCCCGAGGTGAAGTAGAGACATTGGCATCAATTCCGGACAACTTACCGAGGCGCCTCCACCTATCGGTTGTCAATTCCTTATCTCAGCGGTAGCAGCCCTCTACGGCCTGCGCGGTTTGAACCTCCTCGGCGGCGGTTGAGGCGGCCTCTGATTTAAGGCTTGGCTCCGCTTGCGTTCTGCCTCGAACTCATCGCCTGGCAGCCAACCAACCACTCTGGCCTGCGAAGCCGCCTGCGCTCCAAGCTCATAACCGAACATTGCCAACTTTGCATCGCCCGTAAAATCCATCGCCGCGACGTATTCATCGGTTGGTTGGTGATAGAGGTGCTCCATGTAGTCGCGTTCCTGCGCCTCGCCCCAGGCCGCATCATGTCCTTTGAATTTCAATCCTTCCGAAATCGAAAAAGAGGGAATTCCCACTCGCGCAAAGCTGAAATCGTCCGAATAGTAGCTAGCTTCGGGGCGCGCATCCCGCCGAATCGTTAGCCCTAGGGCCTTCGCTTTTTCCTCCACGGTCGAATAAAACGTTGTACGTTCCGCGCCGCTTACTTCTACCTCCTCGGGATCGCCGATCGGCGCCAGCGAGTCGTAGTTCAAGTCCAACGAGATTCTCCCCGGCGGCACCGGCGAGTGCTCTGCCAGGTATTCCGAGCCAAGCAACCCCTGCTCTTCTGCGGTCAGGGCCGCGAACAAGATCGTCCGTGGAGGTGCTGAAGGCGTCTCCGACCAGGCCCGGGCTACTTCCAAGAGCACGCCGCAACCAGTCGCGTTATCAACGGCGCCGTTGTAGATGTTGTGGCCTTTCATGTCAGTGTCGATACCTAAGTGGTCATAATGAGCCGTATACAGCACGGCTTCTTGTGATGTTAGACCTCGGGATGACAGCGCTGCCAGCACGTTCCTCGAAACAAATGGCCGCAATTGACTGGCTACACGCGCCTGCAAACGTACCGGTAGCTCAATCGGTTGGAAGTCCTTCGATTGAGCCTGCTCAAGCAGCTTGTCTAGGTCCAACCCTGCCTTGGCAACGAGTTTCTTCGCTATTTCGAACTGTATCCACGATGCCGCTTGCAATTTCGGCTTAGCGTCCCTGTTCAGGTAAGATCGCTCCTTTCCCCAGGAATTCCGCACCACTTCCCAGCCGTAATTCGCGAGCTCTGCGCGGTGAATAATTAGCGTTGCTATCGCCCCGCGCCGGGCCGTTTCTTCGAACTTGTAAGTCCAAGTCCCATAATACGTTAGCGCCCTACCCTTGAAAAACTTGGGGTCGTCGGATGCCGGTTCATTCACAAACAAAAGCGCGACCTTACCCTTCAAGTCGGTTCCCTTGTAGTCGTCCCAGTCATATTCTGGCGCCTTGATTCCGTATCCGACAAATACGATCGGCGCATCGATATACGCCGTCGCTGTCTGGCTTTCATTATTGGTTACGAAATCCTCGAGGTTCTTGAGTGTCATTACTTCGAGGCTCGGGGTTACCAGATTGAAGGATGTCTCGCCGAGCGTTTTCACCTCCACCATCGGCACGTCCTGAAAATAGGTCCCCTTATCCCCCGCGGGTCTCAACCCGTATGACGCAAACTCTCTCGCGATATAATCGGCGGCCATGTCCCCGCCAGGCTGGCCAGTGCCACGTCCCTCCAGCATATCGCTGGCCAGAAACTTTACATGGGCCCGAATCTTCTCCGGGTCGATATGAATCTCTGCATGGACCGGGGTTGCCTCTGGTTTGCTCGTCGTCTCGCTCGCCTGGGCACGGAGGTAAGGGACGCACAGCACGCCCGAAAAGATAGTGGCCACTATAACCTTGAGCGTTCGCATGATTTATTTCCCTCGGAAATGCTAAATTTCCCACGATCGCCATGAATGATGCCAGCTCTTCCTGCAGACTGTGTTTCTTTGTCACCTTTTAGTTATTGAGCCCTTCGAAGCTTCGATTCTCAAATCTTTCAATTCAATTCTTGGCCGCTTCTTCCGCAAATTCTCCAACTCGGACATGAACTTCTGCACGGGCCAGCGTGTTTGTCCCTATTCCTGGAAAAGTGAATAGCCCATTTTCCCGGAAGTTGCTCTGCCTTCCCGCAATTCGTAGCTGGGTTAGGCCCTGAAGTTTGACTGGGCGCAAAGAAGGTATTCCGGTTTTCCTTTACCATCCTCCTGTTGCCGTGGAGGAAATAGCCATCGATAAGTAATGAGTCCCGAGCCCGGCGAGTCGCTCTTTTCGAGAGCAGGGATCGAGCTCGGCTGAACGCGAAATAGAGACACCGGAGGTTCCACCAGAATTTGAGAAAGAGGTTCCGAAGTTCCGGGTCGTCACCCCAAACAGTCTTTGTGAAGAACGCCTCAAGCACCTCCGGACGCGAGTTTCCAGCGGTTGCGCAAGCATAGGCAAGGAGAGCATGCATCCATGAGGAAAGCGTCCTATCTACTTCTGCTTCTGGCCGCCATGTTCCTTTCCTATCTATTGGGTCAGCGCCACACTTCAAAGCAAACAAATGCAGCTGGTGCGCACCGCGTGCTCTACTGGGTTGATCCGATGCATCCGTCCTACAAGTCCGATAAACCGGGAATTGCTCCCGATTGCGGCATGCAACTGGAGCCGGTGTATGCGGACGATGTAGAGATGACGAAAGTAAGTTCCATGGCGCGGATGACAGCCGGGGCCGTCAACATCGACACAGAGCGCCAGCAATCATTTGGCATTAAGGTTGTCACAGTGAAAAAGAGCTCGGGAATGCACTCTGTACGATTGCTGGGCCGTGTGGAGGCCGATGAGACGAGGGTGTACCGGATCAATGCCGGTGTGGATGGATACATTCGCGAGACCTACCAGGATACTGTCGGCAGTAAGGTCAAGAAAGACCAGCGGTTGGCCACCTTTTACGGCCCCGAGTTTCTGACTGTGGCGGGCGGATACATCTCCGCAACAGAGCGGACGCCTGGAGCAATTAGTCAAACTGCGGTGCGCGGCTCGCAGAACTGGGCCGACCGCCTGCGCAATCTGGGTATGAGTGATTTCCAGATCAACGAACTGGCCGAGACTCGGAAGCTACCCGAAGTCGTTTATATGGTGTCGCCGGTTGACGGCTTTGTTTTGGCTCGAAATGTGTCTGCGGGGCTGAAATTCGATCGGGGCACGGAGTTTTATCGCATTGCCGATCTGAAGCGGGTGTGGATCGTAGCGGACGTCTACGAAAACGACGCAGAATCGTTCAATCCTGGAGCCGTGGCCCAGGTGACCCTGCCGGGCCAGGGAAAGGCGTTTCCGGCGGTGGTGAGTGATGTGCTGCCGCAGGTGGATCCGGCGACGCGCACGTTGAAGCTTCGCCTGGAGGCCGACAACCCAGAATATGCGCTGCGCCCAGAGATGTTTGTTGACGTGGCATTGAAGACCAAAATAGCGGCGGGAATTTCCATTCCGCAGGAAGCAGTGCTAGACAGCGGCATGCAAAAGATTGTGTACGTAGAGACGCGTGAAAGTGTGTTCGAGCCGCGGCCAGTAAAAATCGGCGAAGTGTACGGGAATCAGGTCTCCGTCTCCAGCGGGTTGACTGTAGGCGATCGCATCGTAACGTCGGGGAATTTTCTTGTTGATTCTGAAAGCCGGTTGAGGAGTACAGCGGTTTTTTCCTCAAGCAGGCAGCAGGATGACCAGCAGCATGTGGCGAGTAGCGCGATTCACACCCATCACCCGCAGGCCCTACCTTGATCAATCGTATCATCACCTTTTCGGTAAAGAACAAATTCCTGGTGTTCGCCCTGGTGTTTGCGGGTTGCCTCTGGGGCGCCTGGTCCATGGCGAATCTGCCGTTGGATGCCATCCCGGATCTGGGGGAGAAGCAAGTCATTATTCTTTCGCGGTGGGACCGTAGCCCGGACATTATCGAGGATCAGGTTACCTATCCCATTGTGTCGACCATGACCGGTGCGCCCCGGGTAAAGACGGTGCGGGGCATCTCGGATTTTGGATACTCCTATGTTTACGTAATCTTCGAGGACGACACCGATATTTATTGGGCGCGATCGAGAACCCTCGAGTACCTGTCGGGCGTTACGGCGAGACTTCCACAGGATGTTAAGGTCGAAATGGGACCGGATGCTACTGCGCTCGGGTGGGTATTTCAATATACGCTACGCGACGAATCTGGAAAGCACAGCTTAGGAGACCTGCGATCCTTTCAAGACTGGTATCTCAAATATTATTTGAAGGCTGTTCCAGGTGTTGCGGAAGTGGCGTCCCTGGGCGGATTTTCGCCGCAGTATCAGATTAACGTGGATCCGAACCGCCTGCGTTCGTATGGAACCCCCCTCTCGCGGGTGGTCGAGGCGGTAAAGGGCGGCAATAGCGAAACCAGCGCGCGTTTGATCGAATTCGGCGGGGCGGAATACATGATTCGGGGACGCGGGTACTTCCAGTCTCCGGCGGACATTGAAGAAACTATTGTCAGCTCTGCCAACGGCACGCCTATTCGAGTCAAGGATGTTGGAAGCGTTGTTATGGGCCCGGACATTAGACGCGGCGCGACGGACTTGGATGGGACGGGCGAAGTGGTGTCCGGGATCATCATCATGCGCGATGGGAACAACGCGCTGGAGGTGATCGACCGTGTGAAGGCGAGGATCAAGGAGATCGAGTCCAGCCTGCCGGAGGGCGTCAAGATTGTGCCAGTGTACGACCGTTCGGAGTTGATCCGGCGTGCAATCAGGAACGCGCGGTCCACTCTGATTGAGGTCATTCTTACGGTCGTTATTGTGATCTTGCTGTTTCTGTGGCACGCCCCGAGTGCGGTACTTCCCGTCGTTACGATTCCGGTAGCAACGCTGCTGGCGTTCATACCCCTGCGGTACTTCGGAGTGAGCATCAACATCATGTCGCTCGCCGGCATCGCGATTGCTTGTGGCGCACTGGTGGATGCGGCCATCATTGTGGTCGAGCAGGTGCAAAAGAAACTGGAACAATACGAGCGGTCCGAGCAACCTTTCTCGTACAATGGTGTCGTCCTCGAATCCGTCCGGGAAGTAGCCGGCCCTACATTTTTTGCGCTGCTCGTAATTGGAGTGGCTTTTCTGCCTGTAATGGTTCTTCCAGGACAGGAAGGGAAGCTGTTCCGGCCCCTTGCTTACACCAAGAATTTTGCGATGCTTGCGGCAGCTGTGCTTTCCATCACGTTGGGTCCTGCGCTGCTCGTGACGCTTGTGCGCGGCCGTTCTGTTCCGAAGAGCCAATCTGGAAAATTCTCTCGCCTGCTGGCGAGTATCTTGGGTGGCAAGATTCTGTCAGAAGAAGAGCAGCCCATCACCGGGCCATTGATACGGCTGTACGATCCGGTGGTCCGTTGGAGCCTGCGCTGGAAAAGAACGGTGATTGCCGGCGCGATCGCCACTGTTGTGTTAACGATCCCGATGTTCTGGACGCTGAGCTCCGAGTTCATGCCGCCTCTTGAAGAAGGGTCGCTTCTGTACATGCCGACTACCATGCCCGGGGTTTCTATAGAGGAGTCACAACATGTGCTGCAAGTGGCCAATCGGATTCTGAAGAATTTTCCTGAAGTAGACCATGTCTTGGGGAAGGCGGGGCGTTCTGACAGCGCCACCGATCCAGCGCCACTTTCCATGTTGGAAACGATCATCGTCCTGAAGCCACAATCTGAATGGCGGAAGCGGGAAACCTGGTATTCGTCGTGGGCGCCAAATGCTTTGCTCCCGGTGCTGCGACGTTTTACCCCGGATCACATCAGCGAGCAGGAATTGATCGCAGAGATGAATAATTCTCTGAGGATTCCGGGATTTTCGAATGCATGGACGATGCCGATCCGCGGCCGCATCGAGATGCTGACAACCGGTATCCAAACGCCGATTGGACTGAAAATTCAGGGGGACGACTTAAACAGGATACAGGAGATTGGCCATCAAGCGGAGCAAGTACTGAAAAGCGTGCCGGGAACCCGTGGAGTTTTCTCCGAGAGAACGGGTGACGGGTATTTTCTGGATGTGGCATGGGATCGTGAGGCTCTGGCCCGCTACGGCCTCTCCGTGGAAGAAGCCCAGAATGCGCTTTCGACTGCCGTCGGCGGAGACAACGTAAGTACGATGTTTGAAGGCCGCGAACGGTATCCCATCTCTGTACGGTATCTCCGTGATTTCCGCTCGGACCTCGATTCACTCAGCAAAGTACTCATCTCCGCGGGCGAGAAACAGATTTCATTGTCGCAGTTGGCCACAATCCGCACCCTCAACGGGCCAGCCATGATTCGCAATGAGAATGGATTGCGGACTGGGTACGTTTTTGTTGATGTGGCAGGACGATCATACGGCGACTATGTGACACAGGCGAAAAAGGAGCTCGAGGAACGCCTGCGTCTCCCTACGAGATATTCTGTCGTTTGGACCGGGCAATATGAATCGGCGCAACGGGTGCGTGAGCGGCTGATGCTGGTCGTTCCCGTTACGCTGGCGACGATCCTGTTCTTGCTGTACTGCAACACGCGTTCGATGACGAAAGTACTGATTATCATCCTGGCTGTGCCCTTCTCCATCGTGGGTGCGATCTGGGCGGTTATCGCGCTCGGTTATAGCATGAGTGTTGCTGTGTGGGTGGGCATTATCGCCTTATTTGGCATTGATGCCGAAACGGGCGTGTTCATGCTTCTGTATCTGGATCTTGCTTACGAGAAGGCGAGACGAGAGCACCACTGGTTTGCGAAAGAGCATCTTTACGAAGCGATCGTGGAAGGCGCCGCCAAACGCTTGCGTCCGAAATTCATGACTTTTGCGACCGTGACGATTGGACTGGTGCCGATTTTGTGGTCAACCGGAACCGGCTCTGAAGTCATGAAACGCATCGCGGCGCCGATGGTAGGTGGGATCTGCACGTCATTCGTTCTCGAACTGCTCGTATATCCAGCCATTTACGCAGTTTGGCGGGAAAAATCGCTGAAGTCAGAGCTCAGCTGTGAGGGGACCTTCGTGACCAGTCATTTGGAAGCGGAGCCAACACCCAGCGCTACGCTAGCGCGGATCCCCTGACGATTGGCGGCTTTATACTCTGGAGACGTATTCGGTGAGATCGATCAGACTATTCGCGGCGGGATTCCTGATAATCGTCAGTGCATCGATTTTGTCGGCCCAGGATAACAAAGTCTCAAATCTGGCCGCCGCGCCGCCAAATCTCGTGGTCCTTTTGCACCAGGAAATTCAGCAGGGAAAGACTACAGAACGCCAGAAGCTTGAGAGCGCCATATCGCGAGCCTGTGATCGCCTGGAAACCCCCAGCCACTGGATTGACTTGCAGTCCCTCACTGGGGCCCAGGAGGCGCTGTTCTTCGATCCGTTCGACTCCTTCGAAGACCTGGGAAAGTCCAAAATTGAATGGGGGCAGTTTTTTACCGCACATCCTGAACTCGCCCGGATGCAAGAAGAAATCGAAGGCCTGGTAGCGAGCGACCGCACAATAATAGCCGCGCGCCGCAACGACCTCGGATACCTGGCGGATAGCATCGACCTTTCGGAGGCACGCTACATGCGAGTGCTCGATATACGCCTTTTCCCGGGGCATGAGAACGATTTCATCGAGGCAATAAAGATCCTTGCCGATGCCTACGCAAAAATCCAAGCGGATACGCCTTGGGTGGTGTATCAGGTCGACGTGGGTGTTCCCACGCCAGCCTTTCTCGTATTCATGCCCATGCCCGAGCTCAAGCCAAACGACGATCTCCTGTCCTGGCGCGCTAACCTCGTGGAAGCGGAAGGCGAGCAAGCTGCGGATACCTTCCAGCGGATTGCTCGCGAAGCGTTTGCCAGCACGGAAACCAACCTCTATGCCGTCCGTCCTGAAATGTCTCATGTGTCCAAGGAATTTGCCGCCAATGACCCGGAATTTTGGACGCATTACACAATGCCCGATCCCGTACCCGCCGACATACAGCAAAAGGCAAAGCAGAGCGCAACTCATTGAAAACAGCATCTTTGCACGGCGCTTAGGGAGGAATCGTGTTTGACATAGCGCAAATTAACACGTCCCAGCCAAGATAAAATGAAAGACCACGAGGCGATGTACATTGACTACGGCCACAATCCCGAAGAGCATTCTCAAGGTTAAGGCCATACAACGAATGGTACGCTGGCTCGACGCGATGCCCCATCCTCCCATCGCCATCGAGATTGCCTGGGATCAGATTGCTGCCGTTCGGTGGTCTCGTACGGGAGCAGTTGAAGAGTTTGCGGTCGAACCGTTGCCAGCGGGTGCAATCGTCCCTTCGGCAGTAGGAAGAAATATTGTGGACTCCCCGGCTGCACTTGCCGCAATGGCTCGTGTAACCAACCGCCTTCATGCCTCGGATGATGATGCCGCTCTGTTGTTGCCGGACCCGGTGATCCGTGTGTTTGTGCAACGGTTCGAAGAGTTTCCTCAGTCGCAGAAAGAAGCGGTGCCGTTTCTTCAATGGAGGCTCAAAAAAAGTGTCCCGTTTGAGGTAGCGGATACCGTAATTTCTTACATGCGGCAGGCAACGCAAGAAAACGGTGTGGATATTATTGCCGTGGTTGGCAGGCTTCGCGTTATACGGGAATACGAAGAGCTGGCGGAATCGGTGGGTTTGCGCGCCGGCGTGGTCTTGAGTTCTTCGCTGGCAGCGCTGGCGTTACTCGACGACCGTCGCCCCACGTTGTTTACGCGCATCTCGGATTCGGCGCTGACCACCGCCATGGTCAGCGATGGCGTCCTTTGTGGCTACCGTTGCACCGAACTCATGGCGCGCGGCGCGGAGCTGACGCCAAAATTACTCCTTGACGAGATGTATCCGGTCGCCGCGTATTATCAAGACACTTTGGGCGCGCGCATAGAATCTGTGTGCGTCTCCGGAACTGGTAAGAGGTTTCCTGAGTTTTCTGGACCTATTGAGAGTGAGTTGCGGTGCAATGTGCGGCCCCTGCTGCGCACCTCTATTCCGGATGGACGCATTGGAGAAGACGCACGCCCACTCGCGGAGGGCGGCAGGGAAGCTCTCCTGGGCTGGATGTTGAGTCGTGAATAATTTTTGCAACTGTTTAAGACGAGGCCGGTAGGAGATGAAAGTCCCAGTAAACCTAGCAACTAAGCCAATGGAGACGCATCGCCGTTTCCTGACGTTTTCCGGAATTTCGGTGGTCCTCTCCGCCCTCTCATTCCTCGGCCTTGGATCGCACGTTTACGCTGTCCGTAAGGCGGACGCGGCCTTCCACCTTGAGAGTGAGCAGTTGACGAGGGAAATCGCATTGCTTACCGACCAACGCGAGCAGGTCGACCCCACGACCGCGCATCGTTTATCAACTCGATCATTGATTCGCAGAGTTTTAATTGGACCCGTATGTTCCTTGACCTGGAGCTGGTTTTGCCAGGCGGCGTCCGCGTGATCAACATTGAGCCGAGGCAAGCGAACGGACAGGCCGCCACCGTGAAGCTCACCGTTGGCGCACTGAGCGAAGCAGCCAAGCAAGGTTTTCTAGAGGCGCTCGAACGATCCGATGCGTTTTCCCACGTTGAGCTAACCAACGTCCGCGTGGGAAACGCGGGGCCAGGCGGCGACCAAATAGTCCTGGAGCTCACGGTCATTTATTCGAGGGCGTAATGAGACGCGACTCCAGCCAGAAGAAATACGCCATCCTGAAATACGTCATCCTGGGCGTGCTCGGAACTTTGCTCGCCGCCGATGCCGCCATGACCGTGTACTCTATTCGCATGGCTTCTTCGGCGATGTCTCCGCAGCAACAAATTGCTGCGCTGAGAATTCAATTGAAGCTCTTGAATGCAGACCTAAAGCGCGCCCGCGAGATCCAACAAGACATCCCAAAGACGAAGGCGGATTGCGAGCTCTTTGAAAACTCTCTGCCGCCCGCGCGTGCAGGCTATTCTGTGATCTCGGCGGACCTTGAACAGATCGGCCACAACGCTGGACTGCAAATTGAGACGCTCTCCTTCCATCCCACGGATCTTGCTGGAAGAGGCATCACGGAAGTTGCCCTGGATGCGGTTGTGAGCGGCGACTACAAAAACGTGGTTCGATTGGTGAACGGGATGCAACGCTCGCACAATCACTATATTGTCGATGGTCTGTCGCTGGCGAACGAACGGTCCGGACAGGCCGCTCTCGCAAGCGTCAGAGTGAATCTGCACTTGAAATCGTACTTCAAGGCTGGCGCATGAAGAAGAAGACCTCTAAGATGGGGACGCTGGCTATGCTCATGCTGGTTGCTGGAATCGCCTTGTATTATGAGGGATATCCAGCCGCGCAATCGGCGCGCGCCACCGCATCGGCGGCTCCCTACAAGCCGATGGGCGTCGAGAATCCGCAAATCCATTGGGATCGGCTTGCTGAGGCTCAGCAGACGGAATATAAAACCACGGGCCGCGATATTTTCAACTGGCATTTGCCGCCGCCTCCTCCACCTCCGCCTGTTCACCTTCCAGAGCCCGAAGAAATCAAGGCGCCTGAACCTCCGCCTCCTCCACCGCCTCCTCCACCCCCACCTCCGAAGCTTCCACTGAAGTTTTTCGGGTATGGCGCGGCTCCCAACAGTTCAGGGCGGCGGGCGTTTCTCACCGATGGAGAGGCGGTGTACATCGTGGCGGAGGGCGACACCGTGCTGGGCCACTATCGGATAATTAAGATCACAAGTGCGAGCCTCGACTTCGAAGAAATCGGCAGCGGCCGCCGCGCCTCTAAGGCTCTTGAAGACCAGGATCCCTCGAAATAAAAATAATCGGTTACTATTTTATTTTAGGAGCTTCGTTTTTGGAATTTTCGACGGCAACAACTCCTCAAAGTGGTTGATCGGAAATGCGGCAGCCAGAGTTGCCAGGTACGAGGCGCAGTCGCTTAGAACAGCTCAACCCCAACCATAATAATTACGAGGGACCGAGACGCTGGCTGATGTGACGATCTGGCCTGGAATACCGCAGCAGATTCGATCCGACAATGGTCCCGAGTGGTGGCCGAGAAGGGCCGGGTGGAATTAGGTTCCAGAGGCAAACGGAAATTCCGAGATTACTGCAGTACTTTTCTCAAGATGAGAAACCTTCCTACTCTTGTAGCACAGAAGAGAAAGTCCTTCTTGCTTTATTTAGTAAGTTTTTTTGTTTCTGCATATTACAGTGTACCACTTATATCATAAATGGCATCCGAATCGCGAGATTCTGTTCGCAGCCGCGACATGTAGGAGCCGCTGACTACGAAGTACGAGGCTAAGGAGAATACATGCTGAAGTGGATCGCAATCGCCCGCGTAACTCTGCTCGTCGGCGTCCGCCCTGCGTTGGCGGATGAAGTCATCAATCATCAGAGGCACGTTCTATTCCGGCTCCTCTATTGACAACTCGATATCGGCGGCGTTGGGCATAAACGGCGATACTTACACAATAAATGATTCCGGTGATGGCTATCACAGCGATCTCGGCAACGCCAATGTCGAAGCTGACCTGGAAACCTTCAACTACGATCCCGGTCAACAGCTTCAAATTCAAGGGATCGGCATCAATCTGGACACCAATGTGCCTGCTTCGCCGTTTTTCTTGACGCCGCTGCCGACTATGCTGTTGAGCAACAATGACTCCGTCAACAACTTTGGCTATTTCTTCGACGGTAATGGTGAAAACCTCCAGCTGAACATGGAAGCCGTGAATACTCCAGAGCCTAGCAGTCTGGTTCTACTTAGTACGGGCCTCCTGGGCCTCGGGGGCGCGGTGCGAAGGAAGTGGCTGCGGTAAGTCCGCCGACAAAATCCCGCCCGAAGGGCGGAAGATCTATACTAACAAAAAAGGTGAGTCTCCATTTCCCGCTGAACGAGGACAGCTGCGCGTAATCCACAGGGGCGATGTATGACCATGGGTCTGCGCGAGGAGGTATAGGTGGAACCGCGCCTTCGTTTTTTTGTCTGCCCTGGAAAACGCATGAATATTGTGAACGTTCCGCAGCGTTTCTAGGCATCCTCGGTCGTGCTCAACGCTACTCTCCGCGAACGCCACCACAATGTGCGAAAGACTTTGGACACTACCCTGCTCGAAAGGAGAGGCCCTCACGCGGAATGGCGATTATTGCAGCCGCGTTTCCGGCTGCGGCGTTCTGAGCTGTGGTTGGGGACCGGCTGACGGTTGAGGGCTGATCGGATTTGGCAGAGGAACACCCGGGTTCGTAGTGGGAAATCCAGGAACTGCTGGTGGAACTCCAGGAACTCCTGGAATTTGTCCTAGGTTCCCGTTCAGCATCGGATTCCAAATGAATTCCCATTCGAAATAGGTGGTGCCGCCCTGATAGACGCGAACTGAAGCCTGCTTCACCTTGCTGGCGACGCCAATTACAGAGCCTCCGAAGACAGGGCCGTCGACGGCCTGCAAGCCGCCGACCGCAGTGGGTTGTGCAGAACTCGATATTCCTTGGCTAGACTGACTCTGGCTTGGCTGGCTTGGCGCTGCCATAGCCGTCGGTTGGCCGAAAAGCTGCGCCGCCACCCCTGAAGCACCGCCACCGAGCTGGCCAGTCATCGCAAAGGCCACGGCCATCTCCTGCAACGTGCGGTAATGCACACTCCCGATAAGTTGTCCGGATGGCGAAACGTAGATCAGCCTCCAGCTTCCGTCCGCAGTGTTCATGGGCTCCGCATAAGCCTTGCGTAGAAAGTGCACATTGTCCGCGCTCGGTTTTGTCAGCTGTTCCAGGCTTTGTGGATAACGGCCGTTCTTCCGGAAAAAAAGGCTCACGCCGCGAACATACTGGTTCCCGCGCCAGACCATTTCTTGCTCTTTTTGACGGCGCCCTTGGGTGAGCACGTTAGGTGTGGCCACTGCAGTCACCAGGAGAAGCGTGGCAACCAGGAAAATGGCTAACAAAACAGCGTAACCTGATTCGCCGCCAATCGGCGCGCCCGTGCTGGTCCGCGAATATTTGTCAAATCGACTCATCAAGGATTCGGCTCTTGCCTGGTTAGAGTAGCTCTCCGCCCAGACGGCCGCGCGCAAGTCAATGCATTCTTTTCATTTAGCAAAGATTGCCTACTTGTCCCATTATTCTATCACACGATTGCCGAGCTTCACGTAGCTCAGTTCAGTACCGCGGACCGAGTTTTCCTCAAGAACCTGAGCCGTGGAGGGTTGGCTGACGGCGACAAGCGGGATAATCCCACCCTCAAATTGTTACTCGGTCACACCTACTCCAGGTCGGGTAGGCCTGAAGTTAGGCGTAGACTGACCCAAGTTCGAGCGCGACTACTCGTGTGAAATCGAATGTTTTCCCACGCTAGGGACTTTCCCGCAAGATCCGCAAGCAAGGTCACCATCCCAGTCGGTCGAGAAGAACCCTAACCTTGGCGAACAGTCTTACTCGATTTTCTTCCTTGAAGGACCGGGGTTTTCACCTGTGTCGCTCACCTTCTTCAGCGTCCCAGGTGGCAGCGGAAGGCGAACCAGTTGTCCAGCATTGAGGTGAGCGCGATCGTCGAGTTCGGGGTTTACGGCACGGATCCTCTGAAGCAGTCGGCATCGAAATATCCGATGTACCGGAGGCTCAGATCTCGGAGGGTCTGCCCGGGCTCAGTAGTTACCGTGAGCAACTGGCCCGAGGCCGTGTCTTGAGGCTCAGCGCTATAGGGCAAGGACGTTTCGGGCGAGATTGCCGCCTCGACAGTTGTTGCACTGGTAGCAGAGCGGCGCACTGTTAGCTCTCGGAGCGAGATCAAAGGGGAGGAGTACGCAGTCGCCAGGAGCAGAACTCCTGTGACCGCAGCAGCGATGAGCACCCAACGCACTAAGCTCAATCGCACAGGGGCTTTATAAGTGAGTGGAACAGACGCGCGAGGGCGGCCTCCACCCGCGTGCGCGGCATCAGAATTCGCGGCGAGATTCACTCGAGAGCTCATAGGAGAAGCCGCGACCGCGTACGATCGGGACCCGATCGACCGAACGTTCAGACGCCTCACCGCCCGACGCACAATGTTGGCTGTAACGCACTTGGCCTGGCCGGCGTGAGCTATCGATAACGAGTCATAGCACAGATTGTTGATGTTGCGGGGAATGCCGTGACTCTCGCGAGCGATAAGGTCCAGTGAGCTTGCGTCAAAGAGGGGCTCTCCTTCGTATCCAGCCACGTTGAGGCGGTGTTCCACATAGCGCGCTGTTTCTCCCGGACTCAGGGGCTCTAGATGGCTGAGGACGGCAATGCGCTGGGCGCAGTTGCCGCAACCGGTGGAGCAATAACTTGTCAGCCAACTGAGGCTGTCCGGCGAGCACAATCTGCAATAATTTCGTGTGTTGCGTCTCGAAATTGGAAAGCAGGCGCACTGTTTCCAGTACGGATTCATCGAGGTTTTGCGCCTCATCCACAACCAACACAAATCGTTTGCTCGATAACATCTCGGCGAACAAGATCTCGTTTAGCCTGTTGTGCATGGCGACCAGCCCCAGGTCTTCTACGCCGAGATTCAATTCGCTGAGAATGTACTGGAAGAACTCGCGCGAACTGCATTGAGTCTGAGACAAATAAACGGTCCGGGCCGAGTCGCGCAAATCTTCGACTAGCTGGCATAGCAACGTGGTCTTCCCCATACCTGGCTCGGCGATGAGTGCCAGGAAGCCTCTGTCATTTCGTACCCCCGACGAAAGGGCATCAAGTGCCGCGAAGTGAGTTTGGCTTCGGTAGAGGTATGCTGGATTGGGGGTGACCCCGAACGGCTGCTCGCGCAGTTGATAAAAGTCCAGAAACATCGATCAACCTCCGGTGGTGCCGGCGACCGAAATAGTCGCTGGTTAGCGATTTTCGCCCTAAACCATGCGGGTTCCGGAAATTCTGGCCCCATTCATTCCGGAAATTCTGGCCGGTCTAGTACCAAGCAGGAACGCTAAGAATCTCCCTATGCCCTCGGTCGTTAGACCGGTCGGGCGGAGGGAGAGGGATGATTGGGATGCTAAAGCGTCACGAAATCGAGATTCTCCTTAAGGCGGGTCATTCGCAATCCGAGGTGGTCCGTTTGAGTGGCGTGGGGTTGCGCTCGGTGCGACGGATCGCCAAGGAACCGTTGGTGGTCGATGTCGACGATGCCGCCGAGCGGGAAAAACGGCGGATTGGCAGGCCAAACCTGGTCCAGAATTTCCGCGAGCAAGTGGAGGCGATTCTGAAGCAAGAGGCCAACCTGCCTTCACTGGAAATTCTCCGTCGTGTGCGGGAGGCGGGCTATCCGGGAGGAAAGACGGCGCTGTACGAACTGGTCGCTTCGCTGCGTCCTCAGGTGACCCAGCCGCTAGGTGCAGTTCCTCAATGGCTCCCTGCAGCGCGTTCATTTCTTTGCCTCGCGGTTGAAGTACTCGCGCCATATCCGCGTCAGTTTGGTTCCGAACGAGACGGTGGAACCTCTGGTGCGCACTTTGGCGGGGCACCTGCAGGATTGGGGCGGGCGTCCCCTGTTGTGCGTGTTCGACCGGCCGAAGACCATCGCTCTGAAGTGGGAGAAAAACGGGGAAGTGACGGAATGGAATCCGGTCTTCGCCGAAGCCACGCTGGAGATGGGCATCGGCGTGGAGTTGTGCTGGCCCTATCAAGCGCGTCAGAAAGGGAGCGTGGAGAATTTAGTTGGATTTGTGAAGTCTTCCTTCTTCAAGGTGCGGAAGTTTTATGATGAAGAGGATCTTCGCCAACAACTGGCCCAGTGGCACCACGAAGTGAATGAAGAACGACCCTGCCGTGCGACCGGAATCATTCCTGCGGTGCGTTTGGGGGAAGAGGCCCCACGGCTGCGGCCGCTGAGAGTGCGGCCGGAAGAATTGGCCCTGCGCATTCCGGTCTATGTGGGCCCGAATCAGATTCAGATCAGAGGGATTACGGAAGCGATACCCTGCCCACGTTCAGTCAAAAATGTATTTTGGATTCTCGCCTTTGCCGAAGAGAAGGAAGATCTTCAGGCTGATTCACCCGGCCTCGCCCCTCCCCTCACTCTTTCGAAGAATGAGTACTCGCGTAGGCGCCTCGGAAATCCGCAATGGCTTTTTCCGCCGCCTCGACAGCGTCTCGGTACGGCTTGAGAAAGAGAGCTTCCTCTGCTGCAGCGACCAGTATCTCGCCCTTGCCGGGAACGAGATAGCGGATGGTCACCACATTCTTTTTCACTTCGGGGCTGAAATACACTTCCTGATCAATTTTCTGCGGCACGGCTCTTTGTGCCTGGTCCCGACTTCGCAACAGATCCTGATACCGCGCCACACCTTGCGCATTCTGAGATGCGCCGTGGTTCGGCAGGGTAGCAGCCAGTGGGCGTTTTGCGATCGTTACGGCGATTAAAACTGCAGCGCTGGCAAGAAGACACATCAGTGACAATCGGACTAAAGTTGGCATGCGGCTATTCAATTGACGAATCATACGGGCTTCCCCCTCATAGCGCGATTGAGGCCAACATTAGCCGTTGCAGATGCGCCTGTCCTTGTCGAACAGCAAAGAACGATTTCAAATAGACCCTTGGGCGGGAAAGAGCGTCCCCCTACGGGCAGGATAAAAACGCACGGTCGAGAACTCTGCGCCCCCAAATGGCTTCGTTGAAGCCTTGGGAAGTTGAGTGTACGCGGGATCAAAGGGGAGGCAAGCGGTCGTCCAGCCTCGTCGTGCGAAGCAGCGACA
>QHYS01000136.1 GCA_003223325.1 Acidobacteriota bacterium | reverse complement strand
CCAGCAAGTCGGCGACACGCTGAAAGTTAACGTAACCGCTGGAGGCGGCGGAGCAGTCACGATTGCCGACGGTGCGGATGTCACCCAGGGCGCGCTTGCCGATGCGGCAGTCACTACCGATGCCAACGGAACTTTATCGGGGAAACTGCGCGGCTTGGTCAAAATCCTGGCCGACATCTGGGACTCGGTCAATCACCGGATAAAAGTAGATGGCTCGGGAGTCACGCAGCCGGTTTCAGGAACATTTTGGCAAGCAACACAGTCAGTCAGCGCAACTTCTCTGCCGCTGCCCGCGAATGCGGCTCAGGAAACAGGCGGAAATCTCGCTTACCTCGCACTACTGCAACAACGAGTTGCATATTCTCAGATGGCGCAATTTGCGGCTGCCCAGCAACCGGGGGCAGGTTTCGTTCCGACTCCGGAAATCCCGGCCTTTTTAGGGAGCTACTAAACTTATGTTGTCACCACAAGCTCTTTTGCGCGGTCTGGTTTCGCGGGCTTTGCCTACGGGCAGCCCGGACAGTCAGTCTAGTGATATTGCCCAGCGCTTCGGTCGGTACGGCGAAGGCGCGGTCCTCTCCTACGTGCGGAAGTCGCACCTGTTGGCCGACGAAGGTTCTTACTTCACCGGGCACAACGGTCAAACCGCGATAGCCAGTGTGCTCGCTACCGGCTTTGTGGCCACTACGCCCCTCGCCATCATCAGCAACAACGATTCCGCCGGCGGCAAGCGTTTATATCTCGATTACATGGCTTTGGTCACGGGCACGGCGGGAGCATGGGCCTCGGCTGGCGTCAATGTGCAGGCCATGCTCGTGGTGGACAGTGCACTGCGCTACTCCTCGGGCGGCACTGTGATCGCGGCCGCGAACATCAATTGTCCGAACCAGGACATCTCCAACGCGAAGTCCATCGCTTCACTCTATTTCGGGAACCTGACCGCTACTGCGGCCACGGGCGTGGCCCGCACGATAGTAGGACTCAGAATCCTGCGCGCCGCAGTCTCGGCTACGGTCGCCGATGTAACTGGCGAACTGAAGTATTTCAACTTCGGCGGCGTGGAAGGCTCGATGTTCGGCTCAATCACGATTGCCAATGCCAACGTGATTCCCATTCCGATGCCGCCAGTCGTCATCGGTCCTGGACAGTCGATCCTGATCTATTACGTGATGAACGGGACAACGCCTTCCGCGCAAACCTTCTTTCCGGAATTCGGCTGGTGGGAAAGGTAAATTCGATGAAGCCTATTCTCCTTATTCTCCTCTGCCCATTGCTCTCTCTAACCGCATTCGGCCAAGCCCGCCAGGGCCAGAACTGCCCCATCGTCTCGCAGCGCACGGCGGTCAATGCCACCTCGAACGGCGATAACACCATCATCGCCTCGGACGCCTCGCGCAAAATCTTTGTCTGGCAATGGTTCTTGGTCAATTCGCACGCCTCGCAGGACGAAAACATCACGCTGAAGGAAGGCTCGACATCCATCTCGGGAGCTTATCTCCTGAA
The DNA here is from genome assembly GCA_003223325.1 of Acidobacteriota bacterium. Lineage (GTDB taxonomy): Bacteria > Acidobacteriota > Terriglobia > Acidiferrales > UBA7541 > Palsa-189. The sequence goes on along the minus strand of QHYS01000136.1, from coordinate 83 downwards.
AGCGGGCGGAGGGTCACATACCGCGATTTGCACGGGAACGCCCTGGGCAATCGTGCCCAAAGGAAGCGCATTCATTCTCAACG
>QHYS01000135.1 GCA_003223325.1 Acidobacteriota bacterium | reverse complement strand
CATATCATAAAAGACGCACTATAGTAAATCGTAGTTCTCTGTAACAACTCTTCTATAGTATCATGCAACCCTTCGGAGGGAGGCGGCATCTTTGGGAAAATGAGTGGGCGTCACTCGCTGACAACCGTAAGGTTCAACAAATTGTAGGATGACGACGGAGGACACCTATGCGTGTACATGTGAATCATCTGCTTGCTGTTCTGGCGGTGATGGCGTTGGCTGTGCCCGCCTGGGCCACCCGCGTCGCTACCGACCTCAGTCTTGACCAACCGGCAAAGGTGCAGGGAACCTTGCTCCAGCCGGGCAACTATCACGTCATCGCATCCGATCAGGACAACCGCGTGAAGTTCATGCGGGATAATAAGGTCGTGGCTGAACTCCCGGCTCACTGGATCAATCTCGCTCGTAAGGCCGACTATTCGGCGTTCGTCAAGAACGGAGAGGAGATCCAGGAAATTGATTTTGCCGGCAAGGCAATGGCGCTCGATCTTCGCCAATAGCGAGGATTCGGCTAACAGAAACGGGCAAGGCGCGGCTTGCCCGCTTCTCACTTTCCTTCCAGGATCAAGCTGCGAGGGTAAGCGCCTCCTAATGCGCCAGCCAGGTGCGCCGTCCAGGAGGTATTCATGGTGGAATCTCCCGTGTGGTTATTACTTTATCTGGACCTCTAAGCCGCTGAAGTTGTCAGAAGTGCTGTATAGGCAGCTTATCTAAAGGGCGCTGGGCTTTATCCCGAAGGGGCCAGTCCTCCGGTGACTTTTTCCGATTCTCTCAACCCTTGGCTTTCCTCTTGCGCTCGTAGCGAGTGGTAGTCCTTGTCCTGTTCCACACATAAAAGTCATCGCTGTCGGAATAGGTCGAGACATGCATTGCGCGCGAGCTAGCAGCGCGCACAATTGCGGAACGGAGATTGGCTTTTGACAGACCATTCACGCTATCGAGCGGTATTTTGATGGCCTGCCCTTCCGGCAAAGCTTGCAGCTGCTTCAGGATGTTCTCGACTAATTCGTGATGCTTGCCCAACCGCCCCTGCCTCAACTCAGAAAGCGAAATACTCTCGTATTTCGGCGGTTTATCTCGTGGATAGTTTCGAGCGCTCATCGCATGCATGATACCACACACCCTGCCTGATAGCGGATCGCTATAAGATCGTCTATTGACAGTAGTACATCTTTTATGATACCAGAACAACTGTTTACTGGATGCTCTATTGTGGACCGTTTAGAGCATGACCACCTGCACCAAACAACGTGATCGCTATGGTTTGAGCTGGCGCTCTTACCGCTGGCCAAAGGGGGAATAGGAAATGAAGGCACGCGTTCTTCAATCGACATCCCTGGTAACGATGCTCGCGTTACCGATCGTCTCTTTGGTTTCGGTCGGCACTCTCAGACAAAATGCCGCTCCCAAGAATGAGGCAAAAGCTGCCGCGGCGAGTGCTTTCGAAGGGGAAATCATGGACAACGACTGCGCCCAAATGGGTTCTCATGAAATGACAATGAAGGACACTTCCCTGGCGACGCCGGACCTATGTACGACGTACTGTCTCCGTTTCAAAAAGACCCCAGGCAAGTACGTTCTTTATAACGCCGCGACAAAAATGATCTATCAGCTGGACAACCAGCAAGAGGCTTCTTTTTTCGCAGCCAGGAAGGTCAAGGTGACCGGCACGTACGACCAAGCCACAAAGATGATTCGCGTTACAGATATTACGTCCAGGTCGACATCCTGAAAAAATCTCGCGATGTAATCAAAAATGACAAGGAGGAGCTAGCCATGAATAACACCATGAGTCGCTGGGACCCTTTTCGCGGACTGACTTCTCTGCAAGATCAAGTCAATCGTCTGTTCGAGGACACCGTGCACCAGGGGCGCACAAACCAAGCCGATTTGGCGACCTGGGCGCCGGCAGCAGACATCTATGAAACCGAGAACGAGCTGGTTGCAAAGTTCGATCTGCCCGGCGTTCAGGAGAGCGATATCGACATCCGGGTGGAAAACAATACTTTAGCGATTCGGGGAGAGCGCAAATTCGAGAGGGAGGTAAACGAGGACAGCTATCTTAGGGTCGAGCGAGCTTTTGGCACATTTACGCGGAGCTTTTCGCTCCCCAACATCGTGAAGGTCGATAACATCCGCGCAGGCTTGGAAAGTGGCGTATTGACAATACGAATGCCCAAGCGCGAGGAGGCCAGGCCGAAGCAAATCAAGATCAGTGTGTCAACAGATGGAAAGAAATGATTGACTCCTTGGGTACGGCAGGTGGTCAGCTCTGACGCGTGTACAACACATACCGAACCCGGTGTGTCAGTTGATTGCGGAGGATGCGATGAAACGTGGTTGCGTGGTCGGTCTCTTCTTGACTCTTCTTGTGTCATCAGCTTTTGCGCAGGGTGATGCCAACAAGGCTCAGAACCTTCGCAATTGCCTCGGCGGTTTTGGATCCTGCGATTATTCGCAACTGACTAACGCTCAGGCAAAAGAGATTTCCCGGCTACAGCATGACCGGAACGTTTGGGAATGCCTGATGGGGTACGGTCTGTGCGACCGTTCGGTGCTCACGCTCGAAGAGGCGAAGCAAGTAGCCGATGCCGAACATCGGCGAAATCTCTTGGTCTGCGAAACGACCATTGGGTTATGCGATAAGTCGCTACTGACACCCTCCGAGGCGGAGAAGGTCGCAAAAATCCAGAAAGAACAAAACCATCTGAATTGCGAGACGGGCGCTGGCTCCTGCGATCATTCGCTTCTGTCTCCTGCGGAAGCAGCGGAGGTAAAGGAACTTGAACGTGAGCACAATCTTCTCGAGTGCCAAACGGGTCGCACTCTATGCGACAGGTCTTTGCTGACGCCAGCGGAAGCAGAAGAAGTGACCGCTGCCGAGCACCAAAGGGACTTGCTTGCCTGCAAAACGGGTAGTGGGTTTTGCAATGATTCGCTGCTGAATCCCTCGGAGCTGAAGGATGTTACCGAGGCGAAACGGCAACGTAACGCTTTGGCCTGCGAGGCGGGGGAGATTTCCTGCGATCGCTCTTTGTTGGACCCTGATGAAGCGAAGCGGACCACCGGCAAGCCAGTGTCGTGAATGGCGATTCACGGTTGAGAGCTGGTTATCGGCGTCCCGGCAGCGCGGGAAGCGCTCGATCCGATTTTATCTAAGTCAGTGGAGTTCGAATTTGCGGTACCGACAACTTCATTCCATAGGAGGCTCAGTATGACCGATTGCACCCGCAGAGCCGTCAGAAAGGGGCTTGCCGCTGCAGGCCTCGGATTCTTGCCGGCTCTGCTGTTCGTTATAGTTCCCTGTGCCACGGGGCAGGGGCCCAGTACGTTCAAGGGCGAACTTGCTGACGAGCAACTGAACTGCATTCAAACGCCAGTGAAAGCACCCCTCGAGATCAAAGACAAGACCTCTTGTATGCTTTACTTCGCGCATTTCGTGAAGCCGGGAAGCAAGTATGTGCTTTATGATCCGGAGACCAAAACAAAGTACCAGTTGGATGATCAAGACCTAGTTCAGCCTTACGTGGGCGCAAAAAACGTGCAAATTACTGGGACACTAGACGCCGCTACCAAGACGATCCATGTGAAGGAAATTAGGGTCAAGGAAATTAGGGCGTCTTAAGATTGGTCCATTGTTGAGCTTCCCGCCGTGCGTGCCGATCGTATCGCGAAAATCAACCGTGATGGGAGCGCCGGTCCCGGGGGGCCTGTGAGAATTAATCCTGACAACCAGCATACTTGGAAGACGATGCGGCTAGGAAAATTGTCGAAGGACCGGGGGCGGAGAAGGGCCAAAACAGGTTCGATCCAAGCGGCACGCTCGCTGGTGTGGTGGATCGTACCCCGTCCGCTTTGTCCGTACCCCCAGGTGGCCTGTCCGCCATGCGGGTCGCACCTTTCATCGCTGTCGTCGGGATTTCCCTCTTTCTTGCTCCCTTGAGCTAATGCTCAGCACGGCGGTCATATCGGCGGTGGGTTCTCCGGTCGCGGTGTTTTTTCGTCTGGGCACTCTTCAGGTCGGGGTCATAGCTCCAATTCATCGTCCCGCTTTGTTTCAGGGCTTCGCCACGTCGTTCCGATACCTAGATTTTGGAAGTCGCCCAAGTCTCCAAATCCGTCCTCAGATTTGAGGGTGGGGAGAGGCGATCCGCCTCGTCGCCCGATTATCGGGACACGTCCGCCACTTTTCCTGTGGCGACCTCCATTCCGCAACCCCTGTTTCGGCCACGCTGGATTCGGTTTCGCATCGCCGCTGGTTTGCGATCCTCTCTTTGGATTCGGAAGGTGCTTCCCTTTCTTTGGGCTGACGTTTGGCTTCCAGGATGACTCCTTCTCTGCTGGAGCCGAGACGCAGGACGTGGCATCCAGTGCCAGCGATCTAAGCTCGACGCCAGCGGCGTCGTCCACAGATGGTGCTGAGCCAATTCACGTGATCACGCTGCTGCAACTGAAAAACGGCTGGATGTACGGGCTGACCGACTATTGGGTCGAGGGCGACAGTCTCAACTACGTCACCAATTACGGCGGCCAAAACTCTGTTCCGCTGGACCAGATCGACCTCGCCACGACCATCCCGCTGAATAGCGAGCGCAAAGTCGAGTTTTCCCTCCACACGAAGGGCCAGTCCCCGGCGCAGTAGGGATGTTCGGAGGTTCCGTCCCCGGTTGTGATTCTCTGGGTGACGGAAATTGCCCCGTATGCCACGGGCAGGGAGATACCCTGGGAGACGAAATCTCCGGCACGTTGCCACGCGCTCACGTAGAGCTGCTGGGCGTAGACCGGCCCCTGTATCGCCGCATCGAAAGTGCGGTCACGATGGATTGCGGCTGCTGCTGTTCGTGTCATGTCATCAGTGAATCGACGTACAAGCCGTCACGGGTTCCGTTGAGATGGTGCTGGAGGATATCGCCAGACAGAGCCATTAATTAAAGGTGCCGTCAGAACCGCCAGACCACTGCGGAAAGACAACCAATCTTCATGAGTACCTCACGCTATTGCCGTGCCATAAGGTAGCGTTCTTCGGCTAGAGCGCCTCCACAATTATCTGACTGTTTTGGTGTAGCGTGTATTTGCGCATCGGCGGCGAAGCACCGGAGCAGATGAAAGACCGTCACGTTAGTCAAACTCTTGCGCACGGTACGGTCATCCTGCGGGAAGTGTTGTTCCAATCCGTGACGGCGATGGCACCCGCGGGGGCAGTATCCTTCCCCATCGTGGTTGGGGCCGCGCATGCTGGAGGTGCTCTCACCCTCGCGGTAATCTTCGCGTTTCTTCCCTGCCTGACTGTAGCCACCTCGATCGGTCAGCTTGCCAGGCATTTTCCCTCGGCATCCCGAGCATTTCATCCCACGGTTGATTTCAGGTTTACGCGGTAGAGGGCAGACTTCAGGCTTGCGTCCAACAAAACAGGACGCACGCCCCCTCAAGCTAACACCGCCCGCCTGTCGTTTCTCAAACTGGTCAGTAGCCCGGAATACCGCCGTTGCGGACGGTCGTTGCGGACGGCGATGCCCAACGCCTTTCGCTGTCCGATCAGCACGAGCAGCCGCTTCCCCCGCGTGACCCCGGTATAGATCAAGTTGCGTTGCAGGAGCACGTAGTGTTGCGTGGCCAGCGGGATCACCACTGCCGGAAACTCCGATCCCTGTGATTTGTGGATCGTGATCGCGTAAGCCAGTGCGACATCGTCCAGTTCCCCAAAGTCGTATTTCACCAGCCGCTCGTCGAAACGCACCGCGACTTCCTGCTCCACCGGATCAATTCTCTCTATCATCCCTACATCCCCGTTGAATACGTCTTTGTCGTAGTCGTTCTCGGTCTGGATGACCTTGTCGCGTATCTGGAAACGCCAGCCGAACCGCTCGACGACGGGCTGGTCGGGGCGAGCCGGGTTCAAAGCTCGCTGTAGGACTGTGTTCAGTTCGCGCACCCCGAGCGATCCTCGGTTCATCGGGCAAAGAACCTGCACGTCGCGGATCGGGTCTAAACCGAATCGTTCGGGAATTCTTGCCTGTACCAGCTTGATTAGCGTCGCTGCGATCTTCTCGGGATCATCCCGCTCAACGAAATGAAAGTCGGAACTCGGGTCGGCCCCGCGCAGTTCCGGCATCTGTCCTCGGCGAATTCGGTGCGCGTTGGTGATGATCCGGCTGTCCGCTGCCTGCCGGAACACCTCAGTGAGGCGTAAAACAGGCACTACGCCGCTCGCGATCAAATCCCGCAGTACCGTTCCCGGTCCCACGGACGGGAGCTGGTCCACGTCGCCGACCAGGATCAACCCGGCACTGTTCGGAACAGCACGCACAAGGGAATGCATCAACGGTACGTCCACCATGGAGGTCTCGTCCACGACCAGAAGACCGCAAGCGAGCGGGTTGGATTCGTTCCTGCTGAATCGACCAGTTCTGGGGTCAATTTCCAACAAGCGGTGGATGGTCTTTGCTTCCAAGCCCGTGGTCTCGGCGAGCCTCTTCGCCGCCCGTCCGGTCGGAGCGCACAGAAGGCACTTCACTCCCTTGGTTCGCAGGATCAACAGAATCGAGTTCACGAGTGTCGTCTTGCCCACGCCCGGTCCTCCCGTGAGGATCACGACACGGCTGGCTAGAACCGTTTGGAGCGCCTCACGCTGGCTGGGGGCGAGCGTCCTGCCCGTGCGCCTTTCACACCATGTGACGGCTTTGTCGAAATCGATCGGAGGATAGACGATGGGCGCTTGGACGAGCCGTTTTATCCTTGCCGCGATGGCTTCTTCCGCCTTCCTAAGGTGCGGTAGGAAGATCAGGGGTTCGCCGTTGATCTCCTCCCGCAGCAAAGAGCCACCCGCGAGCATTTGCGACAGAGCTTGTTCGACTGCAGCTTCCGGTATTCCCAGCAGTTTCACCGCCGCGGCGTTTAGGTTTGGCAGAGGCAGAGCACAGTGACCGTCCGAGGTCGCCTCCAGAAGGACGTGGTCGATGCCCGCCCTTGCCCGGTTGACCGAGTCTCGCGGAATCCCGATCCTCTGCGCGATCTGATCGGCGGTGGCGAAACCGATCCCGTAGATATCTTTTGCCAGCGTGTATGGATTCTCGCGCACCCTTTCAATCGCTTGCTTCCCGTAGATGTTGAATATCCGCACGGCCCGGCTGGTGCTGACTCCATGGCTGTGCAAGAACAGCATAATCTCCCGGACTTGCTTCGCTTCTTGCCATGCAGCTTCAATCCGTTCCCGGCGCTTGGGGCCGATGCCATCGACCGTTTGCAGCTCGGCGGCGCGGTTCTCAATCACGGCGAGAACTTCGGCTCCGAATCGGCCGACCAGCTTCTTTGCCAGGACTGGTCCGATCCCCTTCACCAAGCCGCTGCTGAGGTACCGCTCGATCCCCTCGACCGTGGTCGGCGGCACGGTCTTTATGGTCGTCGCTTTGAATTGGAGTCCGTGCTCCTGATCCCTGATCCACCCTCCCTCGGCAACGAGCCATTCCCCGGCGGTCACCGCAGGCAACGATCCGACGACGGTGCTCTCCTCCCTGTGTCCCTGGGTTTTGACACGGAGGACGCAGAAGCCGCTTTCCTCATTGTGGAAGGTGACGCGCTCGATCAGGCCGGAGATTTCTTCGATCATGGACTTCTGTTTAGGTAGTGCGGCGCTCAATCTCGTTGGAAAGTTATTCACCCAACGGATGAGTTGCGCCCGGCTTCGTGGACGCGCCTGTGCCGCGACTGCAAGGCGCGCGAGCAGTCAGCCGCTTGATCCTAGCGTCGGAGCTGCAAGTTCGTTCAAAAATATGACGCCCGGGCCTGCTCTGGTGGCTCTGGTGCCAAAGCTCTGGTCCTGCCCGCCGACAGCCGATCAAGTTCCACGGCCCGCTGGCCCTCCGTCAAACCTTCTTGCATCCGCCCGACCTGATGTAGAAAGGCTGTGCCTCCCGAAAATTCTGTGCAGCCCATGGCGGAAGTTGTTCCTCCAAAGAAACCGCAACCGGTTTGCGGGCCCTGCTGCAATCTGGTGAAACAAATCCGCCGATGCGCACCTGTTCGCGAGCACTGTTCCGACAAGTAATTTCAAACGGCAAGGACGAGCAGTACGCAGCCAGGTTAGATTCTATATATATATAGCTCTTTCAGGCAGCCCGCCGTTCGTAGCGGTGGTGCAGTCCGCCTCCCTGCGGCACCGCCACGACGGACCCCCTCGCTGGCGGCTGAATCGCTCGTGGCTCGAATCCTTCCCCAACGAAAGATGTGTTCTCGAACAGTGATAGTAATCGAAATACAAATTTAGGATTCGTCGTAACGAGCTTTCATGGAAGACGACCACATGATCGAGGCACTCGCGCGAAATGACAGGTCGTCCCGGTTGGCTGCGCCGCATCTTCCAGCTTCAGAACAAGCGAAAGCCGGCACGATGCCAGGCAAGGACCGTTTCTGGCTTGACGATGGCCAGCGCCGAGCGCCAGTCATGCCAGAGGCGGAACAGGCAGATCCACAACAGGCGGTCGGCTGAGGTCAACTTCAGACGTTTTGCTGCAGTTCTCTGAAGCACAGCGATTTGGTGGCGCAGAGCTAGGTTCTCGAGCTCGAGGGCCGCACGCAATCGGAAGATCGATAGCAGAGACGCAAATAGTGTCCTGAGAAAAATGAGCATAAGGAAGTGTAACCCCCATCCGCTCAGATATTTCGACATTTTCGAGAGGCACAGTAGGCACATTTAGGCAACCCTTCCCCCAAGGTCACACCTTTGGGAATTGGCCCGGGAGCCGACGCTGATAAAATGATCCAGTTACGTTCGCAGCCGGTAATCGATAGGCGACGCCTAGGGGGTTTCCTGTATAGGCATGATCCAGCATTCACCTTATAGATGGTGTAACGACTCTTAGGGCGTACTGCGATGCCAGG
>QHYS01000133.1 GCA_003223325.1 Acidobacteriota bacterium | reverse complement strand
CAAGCGAGAATGTTCTCCATATCCTCTCCTTCCTGCCTATGCGAGAGGACATCGAAAGGTGAAACAATCTGCTCCGCGTGCTCTCGTGGAAGCGAGGCGACAATTTGGGGTTCGGAGCGATGTCCAGGCCAGACTCTATAGCGGGCTTCATGCTCCAAGGTTAATCGGCCTTCGTCCGCGCAGGCGTAGGGATCATAAGCCGATCTGGAGCGCATTTTCATGCTTTGCGGGTGTTGCGAAGCGACATGACCCACTTAGAAGAAGCGGCATGCTTCAACCTGCTAATCGCCAACTTCAACACGCCCTTTACACCCGGGGCCACGGCAACTGCTGCCGGACTTGCCTCGCCAACAGCGGGAGCGGTGACCAAGCACGTCCACAAGCGCGACAGAATTCGATTCGGGCTAAAGCTGCTCCGGTAGAACCGGGTCCCGGCAGCAAACACACGCCGCCGCAGCTGCGGAGACCCCTAAAACGTCGCGAGCGTGACGAAAACTCATCACAACACCCACACTTACGCGACGGAGTTTGACCTAGGTGCGTTACGCGGATAGCATTGCGCGGAGAAATCCTCCCCTATGGCTGATCTGCTTAAGAACCGCCCACCAATGCCCCACCGAGCCATAACGCCGCTACTTCGCGATGTCGCTCCTCTCTTTATGCTGGGCTCGGCTCTGTTCTATACCAATCGCTGGCTTGGGCTGACGGACGACGAAACGTCCACTCTCGACGGAGCGGCTCAGAACGTCACCACGATTCTCGCCGCCGCTCGATCTGCCGTCGGGAACGCTCGTCCTCCCATATTCGAACTGCTACTCCACGTTTGGTTGCGGATCACCGGCGGTGCGTTTGATTGGTTGCGCGCACCGGCCATTGCTTGCTTTCTGCTGGGGTTATGGCTCCTCTCTCGCGTGGCGCGCCAATTGGGGGGAGAAGAAAGCGGCAACGCGCTGGTGTGGTTAGGCATGCTTTGGCCGTTTGGATTTCACGCAGGACGCCTGACCGGGCCGTATACGTTCACATTTTTGCTGATTGCCGCGGTCACTTGGTTATATTTTCGCTACACCCGCTCCCATCGCGACTCCGATTGGATCGTCTTCTGCCTTTTGTCTCTACTTCTGCTGTACACCAATGATTTCACTTGGGCACTGCTGGTCTTACTTGGGATTGATTATTGCTTGCGACACCCGGAAAATGATGCTCCCGAAAGCAAGCGGCCGGAAAAGAAACGAAAGCTCGAAGGAATCTTCGCCACCACTGCGGTGCTGGTTGTTGGCTTCACGCCGCGCTGGGCGGTCTTCATCCGCGAATTATATCCTCATCTGGTGTGGCCCCATTCTGTCCGATTTCTAGTTCTGAGCGCAGCTTACAATTTCTATATTCTGTTGGTGAGCCAGTCGGTCGCGCCCTGGTTCTGGCGCTTCAGCATCCCCGCTGCCCTGGGTGTCGTTGTTCTTTTCGTGTTTGTGCTCGCAGGCATCCGTGGTGAAGCACGCCGCCTCCTGATTTTTTCCACGTTATTGTTTGCCTTGATGGCGTTGTCCGGAATTCTGCAGCCTAAGCGGCTACTGCTGGTCGGTCCGTGGTTACTATTGCCAATAGCAATTGCCCTGGGCACGATCGAGAAATGGCAATGGCGCGTCCCTATGGCCGTGGCGATGGCTTCAATAGCGGCGATTGGCTGGTATGGAGCGCTGAATCGGCGCTACTACGCCGACTTGCAATTCTTCGAGCCCTGGAGCAGTGTTGCCCAGGATGCCGCGGAGGCCCTTCGCAGCGGCTCCGCCGTAATCAGCAATGACAACTCGTTCTTTTTCTATCTCACCTATGCCCTCAGGCCGTGGCAACCCAACTCCCCCTGGCGCTTCACCGGCGCTCCATATCCCTCGGTCTGGGATGCCAAGCAATGGGAAGAAGCAGGGCGCCCTAAGCCAGCGAGCGTACTCTGGATCCGCGGTTCTTCGCCGCTGGATAAACTAACCGCGATGAATAATGCAGGCGAATGGCTTAGTGCGCAATGCGGGGACCGTATCACTCGCTATTTGGCGCGCGATGTCGCTTATCCCTGGAAGCAGCGTTTTATCCCCAATTTCTCGGGATTCGCTTGGCAGATCGAGATTCGTCAGTATTTCTGCGCGCAAAGCCCCGCACCGCCATCAACGGGTCGCGCCGCTCCCGGCGACGAGCGCTAGCCGATATTGTCCGTGACCATCAACGGATTTGGCGCGAATGATTCTGGAAAAAACAGCTTCAGCGACGGAAATTAATAAGCCCATCGCATCAAAACGCCGCCTGCCGTGTAGCCCGCCCCAACCGCCACCACCACCACCAGATCCCCCTTCTTAAGCCGGCCTTGGCCAACCGCATCGTTAAGGCCCAAAGGGATTGTGCCTCCCGTAGTGTTTGCGAACCGATCGATATTCACCAAGACCTGGGAATCGTCCAGTCCGAGACGCTCCTGCATGGCGCGAATGATGCGCAGGTTCGCCTGATGAGGCACCACCAGCGCCACATCTTTATGGGAATACCCATTGCGTTCGAGAAGTCCACACGCGATTTCGGCCATTCGACGTACTGCGTATTTAAAAACCTGCTTTCCGTCCTGATGGACGTAATGCATCTTTTGATCCAGTGTCACGGGCGATGCTGGATGTCGCGAACCGCCTCCGGGCATGCAAAGAAATTCACCGCCCGAACCATCAATGTCGTGGACAAAATCGAGAATGCCCTCGGCATCGGACTCTGAAGGTTCCAGGAGTACCGCTCCCGCGCCGTCGCCAAAAAGAACGCAGGTATTACGATCCTGGTAATCGATGATCGAACTCATCACGTCGCTGCCAATGACAAGCGCTTTCTTGTGAGTGCCGGCCCCGACAAACTGCGCGCCAATAGTCAACGCATAGACAAATCCAGAACATGCTCCGGAAAGATCGAAACCCCACGCGCGCGTTGCTCCGTGCCTGGTGCGAGTCTTTTCCAAAACTTGTTGGGCGGCGGCGGTGGCCAGGTGCGACGTGGCCATACCTTTATCCACAATGTGCCGCTCGCGAATGCCAACGCGCTGCTGGATCCATTCGTCGCTGGTATCCACCATACGTTCCAAGTCCGCATTGGTGAGCAACCTCGGCGGGACATACCCTGCAACCCCCGTGATCTTTGCGGCAAGGCGTTTGCCCATCACCTGTCCCTCTGCGATTCGATCCCTCAACTGTTTTGCCTACGTCTAAGGAAGCGCGATTCTACGCAATCGTCAACGTGGTGACAAGCAAAGCGGTGTACAGCTGGAGTGGGCCAGGATTAGGAGGCGCTCCGTTCGGCGGGAAGATCGGTACGTTCTGGAGTCCGTTGTGGCAGGTTCTGCACAGCCTCGATGAATCTGCGGACCAGCTCCGGATCAAATTGCGAACCGGCACAGCGTTCCAGTTCCTCGAAAGCCGCGGCCGGAGTCCGCGCCTTCTTATAAATTCGTTCGGAGGTAATTGTGTCGTATGCGTCGGCAATGGCGATGATGCGTGATCCTATGGGTATCTGGTCACCCACAAGGCCGCGAGGGTAGCCTGACCCGTCGAACATCTCATGGTGATGGCAGACCATCTTACGAATGCGTGAAATGGTTTGCAGCGGCTCCAGCATTCGATCGCCGTAGAGTACATGCTCCTTCATCTTTTCCCATTCATCCGGATTAAGAGGGCCGCGCTTGCCCAGAATGTCCTCGGGAATGCCTACTTTTCCGATATCGTGAAGAAGCGCCCCTAGCCGAATTTCGCCGATCTCCTCTTCCTTTAAGCCAACGGCGTCGGCAATGAGCGCCGCATACGCGGCGACTTTCTGCGAATGCCCTTGCGTGTAGTGATCCTTGGAGTCGATCGCCAGCGCCAGCGAGGTTACCGTATCGATGAGGGCAGGGGACACGTCCGCGAACGGCCCTCCGGTCTCGGAACATCCTTCTTCCAAACTCTGCGGTTCAAGTTCGGCAGGGGTGAGCGACGCCGCAAATTGACATAGGCGCTCGCGAATCTCATTGAACGCTTCGGGACCGGTAGAGAAAAGGCGTTTCAGCGTAACGCCAAGATAAGCCTCCAGGACATCGCGCTTCCACTTTTTGCGTTCCGCTCCATCACAATGGTCGGCGGTCGAGACAATATTGCCGCCCTCATGCTTGGAAATATACATGGAGGCGTCCGCAACCTGGATAAGTTCCTGCGGCGTCGAGCCATGCTCGGGGAAACTGGCAATGCCAAAGCTCGCGGTGATAGTCTTCTCGCGGAGCAAGGGATCCTCACAAACCGCCGGCCGCAGCTTTTCGGCGATCTGCACCGCCTGCGCGGCGGTTGCCTCGGGCATGAGGATGACAAATTCGTCTCCGCCGTAGCGGGCGACCACATCGGAGCGTCGGCAGTTCTGCTCCAGGATCTGGCCTACGCGGTGCAGCACCAGATCGCCCTCAAGATGGCCGTAGAAGTCGTTCACGAATTTGAAACGGTCCAAATCGATCAAAACCAGCGAAAAGTGTCGGCCCGTGCGGGTCGCACGTTTCCATTCGGCCGAGAGCGCCTCCATCAGATAACGATGAGTCTTAACGCCAGTCAGACCATCGGTAATAGCCTGCTCCCGGGCCTTCTGCAAGGTCAAAGCGTTGTGCAGCGCCACCGAAATTAGATCGGCCAGCGTAAGCAACAGCCGAACGTCTTCTTCGGAAAAATCTGTTGGCTCGGCCGTTTCCACGTAGAGCACACCGTGGAGCTGGTCAGCGTAAACTACGGGCAGGGCCAGCACCGAATCCGATCCTTCCAGAACAGTTCCAGGCATTTCCGCGCCTACGAGATTGCGTACCACGCAAATCTGCCCGCTGCGAGCCACTTTGCCGATGATGCTTTCGCCGAGCGGCAAGCGTCGCCCGAGAGCGCCACGCCGCCGGCCAGCCTCCGCTTGGATGACGACTTCTTTAGTCGCATAGTCCAGCAAGCCGATGCCCACGTGGTCAAAGGCAAGACCGCGTTCCAGTTGCTCCGCCACTCTCGCTAACATTTCCTCGGAATTGAGCGTGGAGATGGCGTTGCGCGAAATGTTGTTCAGCAGCTCCAGATGGCGCGATTTGGTTTGTTCGTCACGGAACAAGCGCGCATTTTCGATGGCGATACTGGCCTCGCTGGCCAATACCCGCATCATTTCCAGATGGCCTTCGTCGTAAAGGTTCTCTTGCACCCCTCTCAGTGCCATCGCCCCAATGACCTTATCATAGGCAACGAGAGGCACCCCGCAGAATGAGCCGGTCTCCTGAACGGGCCGCAATCCCAGCTTGATAGCTTCTTGCATCAAGTTTTGTCTGATCAACAAGGGCTTCCGAGTACGGATGATGTACTCGGTAAGGTGATCGCCAAAGGCGCGGCTCCGCTTGGGCAGGCGAATTCCTTCCGCAATTTCTAGCTCGAAACGAATCTGATTGCCTTCCGCATCGTACAACGCGACATAGAAGTTGCTGACGTCGAACATCCTCTTGAGGGCCGCAAAAATCTTGTTGAAAAGCTCATCCACGTCGAGCGTAGAGCTCAGTGCGCGCCCAATCTCATTCAGCAGGTGCAACTCCTCGGAGCGCCGGGTCGTCTGCTGAATTAGATAGCTGTTCTCCACAGCCATGCCGATCTGGTGCCCCAGGGTTAGTAGCAGCCGTAGCTCCGCCTGCGTAAAGCGGCGATTCTCCGCGCTACTCAGCAGCAGCAAGCCGAAAGGCTCTTCCTTGGCTTGCAGACTAATGGCAATCACGGTTCGCATGCCGTGACTCATTGCGAACTTCCGAAAACGCGAGAATACCGCCTCATGTTCGAACGCGCGCCAGGCGCTATCATGCTCAAGCTCGCGGAAGACCGCCAACCCTCCCAGCCGCGAAACCAATTGCAGAAACTCACTGTCCAGGTTCTCTTCCCCAAATGCACGGACAAACGCCGCATCAATCCCCACCGAGGCGGTGACGGCCGACTCATGCGTTCCATGCCGATGCACGCTCAAAAGTCCGGAAGGCAGCCCGACGACCCTTAACACCCGTTCGAGCGCCTCCACCAGGGACTTTTGTATCTCGCCCCCCATGAAGCTCGACGTGGTGAGGTTTAAGCTGGAAAGCGCGAGAATATTGAGTTGCACTCGCCGCCTCTGGTCCTCATACAGCACCATGACCATTGCCACGGCAGCCAGTAAGGAGGGGAAACTCGCAATCACCGCGAAGTCCGTTCCTGCGGGCCTGCTCAACGGCCCGAAAGCCAGTCTCACCAGCGGAACGATGGCCCAGCCTGCGAACGTCCCCGCCAGCACCCAATCACCCCGGCTTTCTTGACGACGCGCTGCTTGCCGGAGAACATAGGCCACCGAAACGTATATGGCGGCCATCCCAATTTCTTCAGCCATCCACAGGTGCTCAAGGCGCACGGAAACAGCGTACAATCCGAACCAAGAGCTCAGCAACAAAACGGCTGGAGCCCATGCCCGGGAGTTCACGTAGAGCCGGGCCGCACACAAGAATGCGACTCCGCTAGCCGCGATGAGAAATCTGCTGCTAAACATCAGCCAACTTGATGGCTCTACCGATCGGGACCAGTAGATAGGTCCAATGGTCAGGTCATGTACTACCAGCAAATACCAGCCGACCGTCCATACCTGAAGATAACGCTGCGGTTTGATCCTCTGGAGGTAGGTGAAAAAACCCGCGGCAAGTGCGTGGACTGCCAGGATACTAAACGAAACGATGCCGATATGCATGATCACTGGGCAGTTTCCCCACACCAGTGGCTTGCGCGAACTTTTAAAGGATCATGCACAGCCGTCGCAGCCAATCGATTACTTCTCTCATCGGTCTCTTGCCTTTGAAATTTGACAAAAGTCTTATGACGCGATCTTATGACACTCCGCGTTCGTGACTATAGACTACCGACTGCGGGCGGGCAACGGTACGGGAGTACCAAAAAGAGAACATCTGCCCGTACCTGTGTAATGCTCGCAGGAAAACGCCCATGGTTCAACTCACGCAGTATCCAAAGTTTTTGCGTCGCTCGCGTTTGCGGCCCGCATCAGCTATCATAATTTTCTCGTAATTCAACAAACTGGCCAGCCGTGACACATTCGGAAAGTCCTCAAGCCAGCGCCGAAGATTCTCGGAGAGAAAATGTCCGCGTGCGCTTTGCCCCCTCGCCGACCGGATATCTCCACGTCGGCGGCGCTCGCACCGCCCTGTTCAATTGGCTTTTCGCTCGAAATCAAGGCGGCACATTTATTCTGCGCATCGAAGACACGGACGTTGAGCGCAATCGCCCTGAATTAGTCGAGGGCATCCTCGATGGCCTGCGTTGGCTGGGCCTCGATTGGGATGAGGGACCTTTGTATCAGTCCCAGCGCCTTGCTGGTTACGCTGCCGCAGCGGAAAAGCTGCTCTCCATCGGAGCTGCCTATCTCTGCTATTGTCCTCCTGAAAAATACGCGGGCGGTGATTTCGCGGACGAAGCTGTCGGTGGCAAAAACGAAATTCGGCGGATTGTCCGCTGCTCTTGCCGCGAGGGCATGCCGTCCAGCGCCGCGCAGAATCCCGCGGTGCGCTTCCGCGTGCCTCTGGGTGCCACCACCCGCTTGGACGACGCCGTCTTCGGCCCGCGCGAAATTCAGAACGAGGAGATCGAGGATTTCGTGTTGCTCCGTTCGGCTCGAAGCGCAATCGGTGGAACGGCCTTGCCCACCTATCAGCTCGGCGCCGTAGTCGACGACATCGACATGCGCATCACGCACGTAATTCGCGGCGCCGATCACATTTCCAATACGCCCAAGCAGCTTTTGCTCTACCGCGCCCTCGGTGCCGTGCCACCCATCTTTGCGCATGTTCCGCTCATTCTTGGCCCCGACCGCACCCGCCTCTCCAAGCGCCACGGCGCGACAAGCGTCAGCTCCTATCGCGACGAAGGCTTTCTGCCCGAAGCCTTCCGCAATTTCCTGGCCCTGCTAGGCTGGTCGAGCGGCGATGACACCGAAGTGTTTCGCACATCCGAATTAATTCAGCGCTTCTCCCTCGGCGGTGTCAGCCGGACCAATGCTGTATTCGACCGCGCCAAGCTCGAATGGTTCAACCAGCAATATCTGCAAAAGCTTCCTATCGACGAATTGCTTCCTGCGATTCAGGCCGAACTGGAAAGAGCCGGCCTTTGGCACCCTGAATGGGCCACATCTCAGAGAGATTGGTTTGCATGCACTGTCGACTTGCTGCGTCCCCGCACGCGCTTGCTGCCTGATTTTTCTCATTGGGCTCGAGCCTTTTTCAGCGACGACTTCGATTACGATCTCGCCGCACAGGAAAAATTCTGGAAAGACGAGCGTCTGCCGGACCTTCTGGCGCAGCTGGCCGATGAGCTGGCCGCCTTGCCAGCTTGGACTCACGATACATGCGATCGCGTATTGCGCCAACTCGCCGAGAAATCTGGCGTAAAGGCAGCGCTCCTGATCAACGCAACGCGCGTGGCTCTGGTGGGCCAGCCTGTAGCGCCTCCGTTGTTTGACACGATGGTAGTTCTGGGGCAAGAACGCACGGTGGCGCGGCTGCGGCGCGCCCCCCCGGTTGTCTCGGCACGTTCGGTAGCGGGTTGAATCCGTTCAACTGATCGGCGGATGCCTCGGCTGCCAATCGCGCTCGGTTTCGGAAAACCGATGGGCGATGGCGATCAGGCGGGCATCGTCAAATTGTCGGCCAAGGAATTGCAGCGCCGTTGGCAAACCACTTTGAGTAACTCCGCAGGGCATGGAGATGGCCGGCAAGCCGGTGAAGTTGCCCGGCCGATTCAGATCCACGAGGGCGTTGCGTATGGGCATCTCCACATCGCCTACCCGAACGCGTTCCGACCCTATTGGCGGCGCTGCTATGAGAGCCGTGGGGATCATGATCGCCTCTACGTTCTCCAGGGCGGTTTTGAGTTCATTGCTGGCTCGCCGCATCACTTCCTGCGCGTTCAGATAATCGACTGCGCGGGTTTTGCCGCCTTGCTCAAGGCGCCCACGCACGTCCGCGCCATATTCACTCGCGCGCGCCGGTAAGTAACCCGCTCGCTCATGCACCTGGCTCGCCTCGACTGCAGCGATCAGGTTGGCCGCCTCGACGCCGGCGGCAATATTCGGCAGGGAAATCTCTTCGAGCTCCGCGCCTGACTTGACGAAATTAGTTACAGCGATTTCCGTAATCCTGCGCACTTCTGAATCCATGTTGACCCAGAAATGCTCCTTGGGGCGGCCCAGTCGCAAACGTTTTCGTTTCAGCACGGGCCGAAAATCCTTCTCGCTGAGAGCCCGGCTGGTAGGATCCAGCGGGTCGCGCCCAGCAATGCATTCCAGTATCAGCCCGCCGTCTCGGGCGCTTCGCGTGATTGGACCAACGTGATCGAAGCTAGGCGCCAGCGGAAAAACACCATGAACGCTGACACGGCCAAAGGTGGGCTTGAAACCTACAACGCCGCACAACGCAGAGGGAATGCGAATGGAACCACCCGTATCGCTGCCTATAGCCGCGGCGCATAAACCCGCAGCTACGGCCGCCGCTGATCCTCCGCTCGATCCTCCCGCGATTCGGTCCGTCTTCCAAGGATTTCGTACCGGACCATAGTGCGGGTTCTCCGAAGTCACCCCATAGGCGAATTCATGCAGATTTGTCTTGCCGAGCACGATTGCGCCGGCGCGGCGCAACTTCCGAACTACGGTGGCATCTTCGGACGGCAGAAAGTCGCGCAGGATACGTGAGCCGACGGTGGTGGGGAGATTTCGCGCCCAAATGTTGTCTTTTAATGCCACAGGTATGCCGTGAAGCGGGCCCCGGCATTTTCCCCGGGCCAATTCCCTTTCCGCCGCGCGCGCCTCCGCCAAGGCGCCTTCGGGCGCCACCGTTAGAAAAGCATTCAGCTTTGGGTTGATCCGCTCGATCCGCGATAAATAGAGTTCGGTCAGTTCTACCGGCGAGAGTTTCTTTTTCGCCAGCAGCGCCGAGAGCGCTTCGATGCTCGCAAACTCAAGCTTACGCATGGAAGTGATTTTGACTTCTGAAGCTGCGAATTGTAACTCAGCCGTACGGTTTTGTATTTTTGGCGTTCATGGAGCCTCTTTGTTCCTGACTAAAGACGATTCATGTCATGTACATGCTCCGTACATGATTGGCAACAATCCGCGCCATATTCTTGGCTTACATACAGAGCGGGCGCTATAAAATGTATCCGCCCCAAGGCTCTGCCTCGGGCACCGTCCGCAGCGCAAAACGAGACGGTGATACAAACCTGCATGCAGTGTGGCGCCATCAATGGCGCCGAAGCGCGTACCTGCTGCCTTTGCGATACGCGCCTCTCAAGAAATCCGGACGCTACGTTTGTCCCCGCATCCGCCCCGCTCCGCAATGAAGGCAACCTGGCCGTGGAGCCCGATTGGCGTAGTGAGGTCTCCCAGAAGCTGGAAGCTTATCACCTGAGCCGCGGACGGTCTCGCGACAGCCGAACACAACCGGAATTGACTTTCGAACCGTCGATTTCGCCCGAACCAGCCGAAGTATGTGCTGAGGTACACAGTTTTGAAGCGCCTCCCCCCACGATCACGAAACGGCGCTTTCGTCCCGCACGAGTGGAGCGGTTGGAAATCAATGTTGAGCAACCCACCTTTGATTTCAGCGATGACAGCCATGCTAGCCCGAAAGAAGCTATCTCCTCCTACGATTCGCCAGTCCCTTGTGTCGCCTCACTCGTAGAGCGACGCCGAGCCGGGGCGCTCGATGTGATGTTCCTCTTGTTTGCCTACGGCGGCTTCCTGATGCTTTTTCGTGCTCTTGGCGGCCGCTTCAGCTTGAGCAGGCTGGACGCAGTCGTCACGGCAGCAACGCTAGGACTCCTCTACGCGCAATATGTCACGCTGTTTACTTATTTCGCGGGCGCGACGCCGGGAATGATGCTGCGCCGGCTCCGTGTGGCTAGCCTGGACGGCCTTGATCCGTCGCCGCGCCAATTGCTGTGGCGAAGCTTGGGATATCTGATCTCGGCTGGCACGATGATGCTCGGTTTCCTCTGGGCCCTTTGGGACGAGGATCAATTATCCTGGCATGATCGTATTTCGCAAACCTGCGTCACGATCGATATTGTGCCGCCCAGTGAGCCCTGCAGCCAGCCCAGCGCGAGCCGCTGAGGAGTGGGAACCAAGCGTAGTTTTGGGTTCGACTGACGAGCAATAGATTCTCTAAACAGAAGGGCCGAGCCGAGGCCGCTGGCCCATGACGTGAGTTCCATCCCGTCGTGATACAATAACTTCGCGGGTGGTGGGCCATCCGGTATCGTCCCTGCAGAACCGCGACTCGCGTTGGGAGTAAAATCGCATGAGCCGCTTCACCAGAATTACAATTGTATCCTTGTCCCTGCTGATCTTTTCCTACGTTGGCTTGGGCTACATGCTGGGCAAGGCCGACGACGACAAGGCATACCGTTCCCTCACCGTCTATGGTGAAGTGCTGCAGCGAGTGCAGGAAGACTATGTGGATGAGCCCAATCTCTCCAACGTGACCGCCGGCGGTCTGCACGGCTTGCTCGAATCGCTGGATGCTTTTTCCGGTTATCTGAGCCCGCGGGAATACGCGGATTTCAAGGAAAAGCAAAAGAACAGTACGCGCGGCGAAATCGGTGCGACCGTGGCTAAGCGCTTTGGATACATTGTGATCGTTTCCGTATTGCCCGATAGCCCGGCCGAAAAGGCAGGACTGCGCAGCGGCGACATTGTCGAAGAGATAGCCGACTTCACTACGCGCGAGATGTCTCTCGGGCAGGCCAATGCGCTGCTTGCGGGTGCTCCCGGAACCGCAGTAAAGGTCGGCCTGGTACGGCGCGGAAAGACCGAACCCCAGCCTGTCACTCTCACCCGTGCAGTGGTTCCTGTGCCTCACATCACCGGCGACAAAATTGATGACGGCGTAGCATATGTGCGCATTCCTTCCCTGCAAACAGGAGCTGCTGCCGAGCTGCGGGATAAACTCCAGCAGCTCGACCGGCAAGGTTTGCATAAGCTGGTGCTCGATCTGCGCGATTGCGCTCGGGGGCCCGTGTCAGAGGGAATTGCCGCTGCACAGCTCCTCATCTCGTCCGGCACAATCGCGAGCTTGAAGGG
Source organism: Acidobacteriota bacterium (assembly GCA_003223325.1). Taxonomy (GTDB): domain Bacteria; phylum Acidobacteriota; class Terriglobia; order Acidiferrales; family UBA7541; genus Palsa-189. The sequence goes on along the minus strand of QHYS01000133.1, from coordinate 11,852 downwards.
ACAGACAGTGTCTCGGCAGGAATTCGACGCAACGCCGGATAAAGTTATTTGGCACGGCCCCATTGCCGTCTTGATTTCGCCGAGCACCTCGGGCGCCGCTGAGGTCATTGCTGCCGCTGTCGGCGATAATCATCGAGGCGATGTTGTTGGGGAACGCACCTTCGGGGCCGCATCCGAACAGAAGATCATTCCGCTCGAAGATGGCGCCGCGCTTGTGCTCACCGTCGCCTATTACTACACGCCAGAGAATAAATCGATTCTCGAAAATGGCGTAGTGCCAACGGCGGAAGTTGCCACGGTTCCTCCGGAACCTGGAGGCGAAGACCTGGCGCCGGCGCCGCTCGGCTTCAATCAACTCCCTTCGAAAGATGATCCCGTCGTTCGCCGGGCCCTCGATCTGCTGAAGAACGGAACCCGCAAAGCCGCTTAGCAGCTCGACTGCCTTTAGCTGGCTTGGGCCACTCTATTCCGCTGCTGGCTAATCGAGTGTTTCAGACACCAGGGTAGCCACGTGCCGGGCAATGGCGGGAGCGGAAGTCAATCCGGGAGACTCGATGCCCACCAGATGAATTGCACGCGGATGCGTCGGGTCGCGAGCGATCACGAAATCAGCCATACCCTTTCCGCCGGGCGGCACGAGCTTGGGACGAATCCCCGAATACGCCAGCCGCAGGTCCTCCAGCCGAAGCTCAGGCAGTAAGCCCTGCGCATCCAGAAGAAATTCTTCGAGCGGTAGCCGATCGTGCTCGTAGTCATTTTTATCAGCCACGTAGTGCGCCGTCGGCCCCACCAGTACAGTCCCCCACAATGTCTTAGTAAGATGAACGCCCAGGCTCAGCCCGTCGTGATGTGGCAGAGGATAGACTAACGCGCTGACCAACTCGGCGCGCGCGCGCCTAACCTCCGCATATTCACCCCGCACCGGATAAATGCGGTAGCTGTTGTTTCCTAGCATGGCGGCAATCTCATCGGCGTAGAGCCCCGCGGAATTCACCAAGCACTTCGCCTCAACGCTTTCTGTCCTAAGGCTCTCTGGTTCCGCTGGATCGCCCAATTCCACCTCTACCGCGATACCGTCCGGCCGCGCCTCCAACTTCTTGGCGCGAGCGTTGGTCAATAGACTGGCGCCTCGATCGCCAGCAAGGCGCGCAAATGCCTTCACCAGCTCTTCTGCAGAGACAATCGCAGTGGACGGCACTTCCAACGCGGCGGCGGCCCGAATATGCGGCTCACGCTGGCGGATGCGCTCCGGCCCTACCAACTTGAGGCCCTCGACCCCGTTGAGCCGCCCGTTTTCAGCGAGCTCTTCTAGTTCCGGGATTTCGGATTGGTGAGCGGCCACAACGATTTTCCCGCAATCGGCGTGCGGGACGCCGTGAGCCGCGCAAAATTCCTTGGTCAGCCGGTTCCCTTCCACGCAAAAGCGCGCCTTGAGAAATTTGGGAGGATAGTAGATGCCCGAATGAATGACGCCGCTGTTGCGGGTACTGGTGGCCATGCCCAATCGCGGCGATTGCTCGAGCAGGAAGACGTCTTCGATACGGCCGGAAAGTTCGTACGCGATGGCGCAACCCACCACACCACCGCCGATGATCACGACGTTAACTCGATCCATCGAAAGACAGCGCGCAACGGTGAGTTGCAAATCCGCTGCGCGGCACATCTTAGCAGCGCGGTCGCCGGGCGTCATGGCCCAGCCGAACGCGGGCGAACGCCGTACGCTTACGTGGACTCGATCGAGAGAAGCACGTCTCAACCACCTCCGAGTGGCAGGAAATATTGCGTGCCTTTCACCGGTTCCTCCAGCCGCCGCAGAAGCTGTTGTAAGTCCGCATTACGATTGACGAAATCAATCTCCGAAGTATTCACCACCAGCAGATCGGACGAAGCATAGCGAAAGAAAAAATGATCGTAGGCGCGCGCGACCTCTTCAACATATTCGTGCGAAATGCGCGATTCTCCCGGCGCCGCTCTCCTTTCGATGCGCTCGCGGAGAACTTCCGGGGAGGCTTGCAGGTAGATCACCAGTCCGGGGCGTGGCAATTCGCCGGCGAAGCGCTCGAAATAGCGCTCGTACAGCTTTAACTCCTCGTTGTCCAGGTTGAGATAAGCAAAAATCTTGTCCTTCTCAAACAGAAAATCGGCAATTACGGTCCCGGCGGCGGCTAATGCCTCCTGCACCCGCCGGTGCCGTTCGATCAGAAAATACATCTGCGCGCGAAATGCCGAGCCCCGCTTCTCGCCGTAAAAATCAGCGAGAAAAGGATTATTTTCGCAATCCATGATTCGCCGCGCGTGCATGCGGTCGGCCAGGAATCGCGCCAGGGTCGATTTGCCCACGCGCAAGGGCCCTTCGATGGCGATGTAACGCGGCGGCTCGAATGCCGGCGCCTTCGCCACGCGGCTTTCTGGCGTGCGACGCATGGCGCGCGATTATAGCCGAAAGCCCGCTCGCCGTTGCCCGCACAAATTAGATTGACGCAATCGATTTCGACCCGCAGGCGGATTCCTAGGCGGTGTCTCGCCGAGCGCGAGCCGGTCCCCGACGTCACTGGCGTTGACTCTCTCCACGCAGCGGTGCGAGAATTCGCGCATGAACGGGATGCACAAAACGCAATGACACGCCCGTCCTTTCCAGCGACAACGAACCCACGGTCAAGATCGGAAACATACGGGGAAACCAAGAGAAGGAGAAACCGCTAATGCTGATGCGGAATCGGTCGACTTCTGTTTCTGTGGTGGTTGCTGTACTCTGCTCGTTTGCCGGTCTGGCCTCTCCCGCAGCGCATGCGCAGAAGGCTCCTGAATACCGGGTAGACCCCTTTTGGCCCAAGCGATTGCCCAACAAATGGAGCATGCAGCAGGTCGTCGACATCTATGTGGATAAGGACGACCACATCTGGGCGATCAATCGAGCCGATGACGCCCGACCCGATGAATTGGGGGCTATGACCACGCCGCCCCGCACCGAATGTTGCGTCTTGGGTCCGGAGGTACTCGAGTTTGACGCTGACGGGAATGTTCTCAGGGCCTGGGGCAGCCAGACTTATGTTCCGGGCTGGCCCGGCCGCCTGCAGACCATCGGCGTGGATCGGGACCTGAATGTCTACCTCTCCGGAACCATGCCCGGGGATAGCATTATCAAGTTCACGCAAGAGGGGAAGTTTCTCTCGGACTTTGGCCATCGCGGACCGAAGGTCCCCGCGTCACAGGTGAAACAAGATAATCAACAGACGGCAATTTTCCCGCCAGGCATCGCGGCCTTCGACTTCGACGAAGCCGCCCGCGAGATCTACATACCCGACGGCTTTCTGAACAAGCGCGTGCTCGTCTACGATATGGACACGGGCGCTTTCAAGCGCGGCTGGGGAGGCCACGGCATCCCTTTGAGCGAGATCGACAACGATCCCACTCCGCCCTATGATGTATCCGGTCCACCTCCGGATCAGAAGCAGTTCGCGCCCGCGCTCCATTGCGCGCATCCCTCTCGCGATGGTTTCGTCTACGTGTGCGAGCGTGGCAGCGACCGGATTCAGGTATTCACCAAGCAAGGCAAATTTGTAAAACAGTTCTGGATTCACCCATCGACAGAAGCGCGCGGCCCTCACTGTGGTGGAATCTGGAGCATGACCGATCCGCCCTGCGGGACCGTATACAACCTCACGCTTTCGACCGATCCGCAACAAAAGTATCTTTTGGTGGCTGATGGCACAAACAATATGGTGTGGATTCTTAATCGCGCCGACGGCGCCGTCCTAGGTTCGTTCGGCGGCAACGGTCGATATGCGGGACAGCTTCACTGGATCGACTCGATTGCCATGGACTCCAAGGGGAATGTTTACACGGGCGAGGTCGAAGACGGCAAACGCATTCAGAAGTTCGTTCCCGTGACTGCCAATCAGACGAGTTCCCGCTAGCCTTTGAATTTTAAGCGTGAGACGCCTGGTCGTTGTCGCAACTGCTGCCGTGGCAGCCATTGAGATCGCTCTCCACTGGTGGCTTGGCAATGGCGAACACCCCTTGCTTTTGGCGGTCTATCTCGCCACCTACCGCGGTGGCGAGTCTTTCATCGAAAGGGTTTAGTAGGCCCGTGCCCCACCTTGACTTCGCAGTTGACGAGAACTAGACTCCGCCCATTGCTTTCTTTGTCATCCGGAGGAGTGCCGATGCTGACTTTGAACCGCCCTTCGAACCGCGCCTCGATGTATTGGACCAGGAGTTTTGCGCTGGCCCTGGGCGTCTCGTGCGCTTTAAGCATCACTGCAAGCGCAGAACCGAAGGACACCAATAAAGACGCAGCGAAGGACGTCCCAGTCTACAAGGTTGATCCCTCCTGGCCCAAGCCGCTGCCGCACCACTGGCTTATGCAAGGTGTTCCCGTCATGGTCGTGGATAAGGACGATCATATCTGGGTGATGAATCGTCCGCGCGACGTCAATCCGGATGAGATCGGCGCAGCCTCGACTCCTCCGCGAACCGATTGCTGCGTCGCGGCGCCAGCGGTGTTGGAGTTCGATACCGAAGGCAATTTGCTCCAGGGATGGGGAGGACCGGGCTACGTGCCTGGATGGCCCGCAGAAGGCAATCCGCGTCCCGGAGCTGGCGCAGAACACGGCATCTTGGTCGATCGCGAAGGAAATGTCTGGATTTCCGGTAGCGCGCGCGGCGACACCATAATGAAGTTTACCGGCGATGGAAAGCTTCAATGGGAGTTCGGCCATCGTGGGCCGCGCCCGAAACCCGGTGAGGCCGCGCAGCCTCTGAAGCAAAACAATCAGGATACCGACGTATTTCCCACCGGCATATTCTTCTTCGACCTCGACGAGGACGCCAAGGAGATCTACATCGTGGACGCCAAGCGCGTTCTCGTCTACGACTACGAGGGCAAGTTCAAGCGAGGCTGGGGCGGCCACGGCATCCCGCTGAGCGAAATCGATAACGACCCTACCCCGCCCTACGACTGGAAAACCGGACCGCCTCCAGACCAGAAGCAGTTCGCACCCGCGCTTCACTGTGTGCACTTTTCTACCGACGGGCTCGTGTACGTCTGCGAACGGGGCAGCAACCGAATTCAAGTCTTTACCAAGGAAGGCAAATTCGTCAGCAGCTTTTTCGTCCATCCCTCCACGCCATCTCGCGGCCCAGAGTGCGGCGGTCCGGGCAGTACCATGTTCGGCATGTGCGGCACGACCTATAACCTGACGTTTTCGCATGACGTCGGTGAGAAATACGTGATGATCGCCGACGGAACCAACGACAAGGTCTGGATCCACGACCGCAAGACCGGCGAGCTCGCCGGTTCCATCGGGGACAACGGCCGCATGGCCGGCTATTTCCACTGGATTGACGCCATTGCAATAGACTCCCACGGCAATCTCTACACCGGGGAAGTCGACACGGGAAAGCGCGTGCAAAAATTCGTGCTGCTGAACGGCGACAAAGCGAAGCGGCCACGTCCGCACGAGTGACCAGCTACAGTGGAGATAATTACCGCTTAAAGCGAAATTAACAGTCTTGCTCGACTGAGTCACTCCTGTGGTTGTTGAGCGAAGCTGCCACGTGCCGAGTAATCCTAGTCATATCGGCCTCGGGACGGTCCAATCCATACACCGTCAAATTGAAATTTAGGGCCCGCTGGATAGCCCATATCTTCTCATGCTGATCGGCCGGAAATATCACGGATGGATTTCCAACAGCAACCCATCCGATAGGAACAACCGCCGCCTCCGGTAGATGAGTCCTCACATGGACCACTCCATTGATACGAAATTGATACGAACCTCGCTTCGTTTCTTCAAAACAGCAGCATGGAATACCGCGGCCCCCGTAGCCAGAAATACCTCGTCTTCGATGGTGCAACCGACAACATGACGGCGGCTGACGATTACAAGAACCCTGCACACATGGATTCTTGCCAACCGGAAGTCACAAAGATAGATCCGCGCCGTCCTGTTGGACGATGTGGAAGCCCGAAAAGAGGGGTCTCGCTAATTTGAACAAATTGGGGACGCCTCAGGTTTTCTACCCGTTGACGCCTACGATTCAACAGATATTTCGGTTGCTTCGGATGAATTTGCGGAGCGTGCTCGGTGTGAACTTGCGGGGACTGCTCAGCGTGAAACTGGCGCAGCTCCAGCGAGAGTTCTGGGCGGCGCGAAGTGCCCGGCGGCGTCTCAGATGGTGGTCCAAAGCCACCGGCCGAATGGGCTGCGGTGCGCCGGGGATGTGAATTTTGGAACTGGCATAGTAAGATAGAGGTCCAACGACAAAGCAGTGGCCGGCAGCATTCTTTTCTAAGGAGATACTCATGCGACGCATGCTCTACGGTGCTCTAGGGGTCGCTTTTGGTTTTCTCGTTGCCGCGCGTCCAGCGCCGGCACATCACTCCTTCGCGGCAGAGTTCGATGCCAATAAATGCCAGGATCTCACCGGCACGTTCACCAGTTACGAGTGGCAGAACCCGCACGGCTACTTTCACCTGGATGTAAAAGACTCGGGCGGCGCCGTAACCTCTTGGACTTTTGAAACCGTTTCCCTGTCCACCTTAAAGAGGAGCGGAACCCAGAGGCGCGATTTCGAGAATAGCATCGGAAAGCAGGTTACGGTCAGGGCCTGCTTGGCCAAGAACGGCGCGAAGAACCGAGCCGCGGCCGAAACCATCAAGCTGCCGGATGGACAGGTCCACAGAATCGGACAGGATGTAGAGGGAAAGTTTAGCGAATACTGATGCCCAAGGTGGTTTGCCTGCGCTCGATTTGCCTGCACTGAGGAGGAATCAGATGAAGGGACGCTTGGCCTATTATCTGGCCGCTGCTGTAGCCGTTCTCGAAATTTTGTGCATGGCTTCAGCGCTTGGGGCACAAGAGGGTAACAGTTCGCAACCTGCTAAATCTAAGCAGCAGCCGGTGCCGAAGGGCGGGCCTGCCCCCCGCACCGCGGACGGCCATCCCGATCTCTCGGGGGTGTGGTTTGCGGGCACCGCTGGCGGTTTCACGTATAATCCCGCGCTGCGAAAGCAATTTGACCCCAAGGTGACGCCGGAAGAGCCGCCTCAGTTCCAGCCTTGGGCGGCAGCGAAGATCAAGTCCATGACCACGACGGATTTCGAACTCGGGCGCGCGTCCGTCAATTGTCTACCGCGCGGCGTTCCCGGCATGTTTCTGATCAATCCCTATCCCTTCCAGATCGTGCAGACGCCTGGTTTGTTCGTGCAGTTGGACGAGCTGAATAACAACTTTCGTGTAGTCCACACCGACGGCCGTGCGCACAATCCCGACCCGGACCCCTCGTTTGACGGCGATGAGGTTGGCCACTGGGAAGGCGACACCTTGGTCATCGACGTGATCGCCATCGATGAGCGCACTTGGAACAATTTCACAGGCTGGTTCCACAGCGATCAAGAACGCGTGGTCGAGCGCATTTCCCGTCCCTCTATGAATTATCTCAACGTGCAGGTGACCATCGAGGACCCCAAGGTCTTATCTAAGCCTTGGACCTCCGCGCCCCGTGTCTGGACGCTCGCCCATGAGGACTTGCTCGAATACTATTGCACTAACAATCAGGAAGTTGAGCAATACAAGGCGCTCAAGGAAAAGGAATCGGGCGGCGAAAAAAAACAGGACAAATAACCGGAGATGACGATGATACGCAAGCCTCTCGGCGCTTTGGCGGCAGTGGCTCTCGTTTTACTCTTTTCGGCGATCCCTCTGCCCGCACACCATTCGGTTACCGCGGAGTTCGACAGCTCGAAATCGTTTACGGTGAAGGCCACGATTACGAAAATTGAGTGGGTCAACCCACACACGTACATATACGCCGACGTGAAGGACGAAAACGGCGTGGTCACACCTTACTCGTTTGAGGGCGGCCCTCCAGGAGCCCTGCGAAGGTCCGGTGTGCTCAAGACCATGTTCAACGTTGGGGATCTTGTTACGATTGAAGCCTACATCGCCAAAGATGGCTCCAAGCATCTGGGGCTTCTGCACGCGGTCCGTTTTGCAGATGGTCACCAGATTCTTTTTGGCAGGGCCGAGGATAGCGAAGGTAAGAATTAGCGCTGCCAAAAAAACGAGTCGAATAGCCGAATGAAAAGGGGAGGAGCGATGAACGCTCGAGTGGTCAGCTTTATTCCGGCGATTGGGCTCGCCGCGGGTCTCATGTGGTTGGTGCCCGCACCCACCAGCGCCCAGACCAAGCCCGGAATTGATAATAAGAATGTGCCGATCGGCTACGGCCTCGATAAAGATCAGCCTTTTGCCGGAGCAGACCCGGACGGAACGGGTCTTCCTTGGAAGGAACCGCCGGCCGCAGAAGTTGAGGCGGCTAAGAAGACCCCAACGCCACACTTGTCCGACGGTCATCCTGACCTCACGGGCTTTTGGGCGCCGGCGGGCTGGGGTTACGCCGTCACTCAGGGGGGCGTAAGCGCCGACGGCAAGACCCGCTACACCCAGCGCGGAGGTGAGGGGCCAGTCCAATCGGCGCAGAAAAAGCGCGAGTTGAAGAATCGATTAGAGGGGCCGAACCTTCCGCCCTACAAGCCTGAGTTCGTCGAGAAGGTGAAGTATCTCGGTGAGCGTCAGAGTCACGAGGACCCCGCATTCAAGTGCGCGCCAAAAGGCTTTCCGCGCGTGGGTCCGCCGACGGAGATCGTCCAGGTGCCCGATGAGGTCGTCTTCCTCTACGACACAGTAAACTCTTCGGAGCAAAATGCTTTTCGCATCGTCTCCACCGACGGCCGTGGGCATGACCCGTCCCTCAACCCATCCTACTACGGTGACTCCATCGGCCACTGGGAAGGCAACACCATGGTCATTGATGTCGCCAATTTCGTCGACGACACTTGGCTGAGCCAGAACGGCACCATCCACAGCGATGCCATGCACGTGGTCGAAAAATTGACCCGCGAAGGCAATGCGATCGACTGGGTGATTTCCATTGAAGATCCGAAGATCTTTACCCGTCCCTGGGTGATCGAGCGCCACTTAATCCATGGACTAAAGGGTGGGCACGCTCTGGAAGAGGCTCCCTGCGTCGAGCACGACTACAACCACTTGGTCAACGACGACCGCAATTAAAACTGGATGCCACGTTATTAATAGGTAGGGCTTTCGTTCTGGCAGCGCGCTGTCAATGAAGGCGAAACGCGGCCACTTTTAAGCGGAGTCGCCAGAAGCTCTTCGACCTTACAACACACAGTAAGAGTTTGTGAGTGGCAGAGAGAGGATACCCGAAACGAATGCGGCCTATTTCGGCGCATCGTCTTTCTTCTTGAAGCTGAAGCTTTCAAAGTTGCTGAAGTCCAAGTAGTCGCCCGAGCAGGAGATTTCCCCAAGTTCCCAATCCGGCCTGTTTTGGTAATAGAAGGTTGTAGTCCACGGCTTAGCCAGCGCCTTGGGATCGGTCATGGTCATATCAAGCTCCAAGTGATCGTGATCCACGCGGCGGAAGCGCTCGGTGACGTGAAGTTGATCGCTATGCGCGTGGCCCAGCCGATCGAGCCACGTTTTTTCATTGAAGCCCACCGTCTCGACAACAAACGTGTTATCTCCCTCCCAATGACCCACCGAATACCCCATCCAGCTTGGATCCGGGTCTTCGGGGAGCGGCCGCCCATCCGTGTATATGCGGCGCAACGTATGGTCGTATTCAAAGATCATGAGCATGTACTTGGCAGCCTGCACAAATTCGAATGGGTAGGGATGAAAGTAGACGCGCGGCGTCCCGGGCGGATAGCATTTGATGAGGACTGGATCATTCGTTTGATCCAGAGTGTAATTCCCGCCATTTGAATCCTTGGCTTCTTTGAACTTCTCCTCGCCCCACGGCGTTAGCGAAGGCGGGGCTGTTTTTGGATCCGTATAGGTGTAGTTTGTAAATCCGCGATTCGACCCAGGCGGATTGCGCATCATCCAGACACCGCTCAAATCGCGCTTAGGTGCAGGGGCCGGAGCAGCGGCATTGGGCTTCGCAGCTTCCGGATTATTGCTCCGCCCCGGGAGTGCTTTGCCTGCTCCATACTGAGCATATGAAACGCAGGGAACTGTAAGCAACGCCGACGCAATCCATATTGAACTCGCGGAGACTCTAAGCATTTTCCTTCCCCCTGCACGCGCCGCAGCCGTACATGTCTCTCAGCACAGTAGAAGTAATTAGCTTGAGAGTGATTACTCCTCGAAAAGCTGCATAGGCTGGCCATCAGGCCCGATGAGCTTCTGAATCCAAATCGAATGTCCGCCGTACTTCCCCACGGGACCCGTGATCGTGACTTGGTCGCCGGGATTCAAGCTGCGCTTGGTCCACCCGGCTCGGGCCAGCTTATTGGGAGCCGTGAGTTCGCCCTGCCAGTGTTCGACCTCGCCTTTATCATTCTTGACATCGAAATAAACCTGGCAATGCGGATTGATGAAACGAAACTCCGTAACGGTGGCCTTCACGGTAAGCGGGTTTTTTGTATCGTAGGCGGCAGTGCCATGATGAGCGAACATGATACCCGAGAAAACCAGAACGGCGAGAACGGCCACAACTGCTAATGATTTTGCTTTCATCAGTTCACTCCCTTGTGGCGGTATTCTCCCATCTTTACTTCTGCGGCGTCAACTTCACCTCCATCATCCAAGGAGAAGGGGCTACTTAACAAGGATTTATCCGCATGACGATTGACCCTGAGAATTTCGAAAATTAGTATACACGCCGTTTCCAGGGCTTATCGGCATGATGCTCCGCGTTTGTGAGCGTTGGAACAAGTTCCACGGATGGTTGCGGTCAATAGCTCCACCCCGGAGCGGTGTTCAGCTAATCCATTTTTCCGGGCTCTCCTTGCGGGTCGGAATGATCTGGGCCGTCGATTTGCGACTATCAGGAATCGACAAGAATGGTCAGACACCCTCGCAACTTTCTGATTCCGTTGTTGCGTGGAGCTGGATTGGCTTTGGAATCGCCGTATGAGGCGGATTCTTATTGTTTGCGTGCAGCGCCGAGAGTTATCTGCGCAATCCGGCTTTCCTCATCAAAATAGGCCTACTCGTTCCGATTGGCCTCGTCTGGCACATTGTCGTACAACGAAAAACACGAACCTGGAATGCATCCTCAGAATTGCCGAGAGCCGCAAGGCTAGCAGGCTTGGTCGAGCTGCTGCTTTGTTGTCGCTGTCCTGATCCCAACCGTTGCCTGATTGTGGAACAGGCTACGAGGCAAAACGGCTACGCCGACACGTGTCTCATGACTGACAGCCGGCGCAGCGCATCTTGTGCCTTGCCTACAGGCAGATTAGTGTATATCCTTCGCGAGCTCCGGAAGACCAAAAACCTTGTTCCGGTAAGGAGATGACTTGGTCCCACCCACATTCTTGCGGACCATCGAAGATAGCGGGTTCAGCACTTGGCTGCGCGAGTCCGAGTCGCCGTTTGCATTCTACTTTGTCCTGCTCTTTCACACCTTCGGCCTGGCTTTGTTGGTCGGCGCCAATACGGTGATCGATCTGCGCATCCTCGGCGTCGCGCGCGAGATATCACTCGCGCCGCTCAAGCGCTTGTTCCGCATTATGTGGATTGGTTTCGGCATAAATGCCTTGACCGGCGTCTTGCTCATCATCGCCTATCCCACGAAGGCACTGACGAATCCGGTTTTTTACCTGAAGTTGACGTTCATCGGTTTTGCCATATGGATCATTACTTTGTTGAAGGACCGAGTGTTTGATGCCAACTTGGATGAGGCGGCCATGATGGCGCGCGGCGCGACGCTCGCCAAATGGTCGCTCTTGCTGTGGATTGGAGCTATCACTGCGGGACGCCTCTTAGCCTACACTTACAAATATCTGACCTACCCATGCTAAGGACTACACGAAGTAGGCG
>QHYS01000012.1:15975-41782 GCA_003223325.1 Acidobacteriota bacterium | reverse complement strand
CGCCACGCAGACGATGTACCGCATGATTCCGGCGGATGGCCGCAAGCACACCCCGTTGGAGGATTTGGACGGGACCTATACGGGAGAAGGGATCGCCCACTGGGAGGGAGATACTCTGGTCGTGGACACCTGGGGATTCAATAGCAGCACCTGGTTTGATCAGATCGGGGGTTACTTCCACAGTGAGAACATGCGCGTGATCGAGCGCTTCCACCGCGACGGGAATACGCTCGCCTGGACGGCGACGGTGGACGATCCGGACGTGCTGTTGGAGCCCTGGACCACGACTCCGCGGGTGGCGCTGCTTAATCCCAAGCCCGACGCCATGCTGCCGGAATCGCTGCCCTGCAGCGAAAGAGATTTGACTCACACCGTCACCAAGGAACATCACTAATCCCTCAGAAGAAGCTCTCAGAAGAAGCTCTACACATCAACGAATGGCGCAAGCGGTACAGGCTGCCTCGATACGGCGATGTCAGCCGAAGTTTGTGACCAAACTGCCGAATCGGTATATACTCTCAGGCACGGGAAACCCAAAAATCAGCTCCGGAGTGGACACATGCGAACACAGGAAAGCGGTAATCGTGGCCTGAGTGTAATTCTCCGTTCGTTTGCACTTGGAGTGGCGCTGCTTATCGTTGGCGCGGCCTGGTTTGCGATCAACGCAGCGCCCAAGCCAAAGCCAGCGGCCGATGCCGATAAAGATAAAGCCACCGTTGACCATCTGCAGCGTTCCTTGCTCCTCGATACCTATCGCATCGACGGCGATAGCGGAGCTGCCCGCGGCGAAGTGATCTACGCCTATAAGTGTTGGATGTGTCACAACAAATACACCAAGGGCGGCCCGTACTTGGCGGATCTCTATAGCCGGCAGACGTTGGTAAGCGGCGGTGCCGTCAACGACGAAAACGTCGCCGTCAAAATCAAGAATGGCGGTCCGCTCATGCCGGCGTTCCACTATAACCTGTCTGACTCCGACGTAGCGGACCTGATCGCCTACATTCACTCCGGAAAGTGCTGCGTGGAAGGCGAAAATCCGCCCTTGAATCCCTGGTACCGCGCAGAGACGCATAAGTGGTCGGTGCAAAGCGGGCTCACCGGTGGCGCAACGGGTCTCGTGCGCATCAAGAGCGGAGATTCGCCAGAAGGCGTGGGCGTCCAGTTGATCGCGCCCAATGGCATACGAACCACGGTATACACGAACGGCGACGGCAAATTCGAATTCCCCAAGATGCAGACGGGTTCCTACACATTGCGGATTGCCTCGCCCGCCCCGTTCAAGCCTTACGTGCGCGAATCCGTTGCTATCGATGGCGCCACGAAACTCGAGGACATCGCCCTCGAAAGGGTCGCCCCCTCTGACGATCTGTCGGCCTCCGCACTGCTCGAATCCCAACTCAGCGGCGCGGAAATTCTCTGGAACCTCCCCGGATCGGCAGAAGAAAAGGCGATGCTGCAGAAAAACTGCTCCGGGTGCCACTCCTGGCAGCAGATTTTCCGCAATCGCTATGACGAACACAGTTGGAGCCTGATCGTTGACCGCATGATGCATTTCGCCGGCACGGCTATCGCGGTTCGCACGAAGCCCGCGAATGCTCCCGATCCCGAGGCCGAAATGCTCACCAAGTTCCTTACGCGAGTCCGGGGTCCAGAATCGCAGGATATGCCGCTTCGCCTCTTCCCTCGGCCTCGTGGCGAGTCGACCCGGGTCGTGGTTACCGAATACGAGTTGCCGCGGAATTTGCTCATGCTTCACGACGCCGCGCTCGATGCGCAAGGCAACGTCTGGTACACGAGCCATAAGACTCGCTACGTCGGCAAACTCGATCCAAAGACCGGCATCGTCACTGATTACACCATTCCATTGACGCCCGGCGCCATGCCCGGTACGCACCACGCCGTAATCGACAAGAACGGCATCGCCTGGATTTCAGAAAACTGGGCGCATCAGCTCAATCGGCTGGATCCTAAGACCGGCGACGTGAAGCAAGCCAAGATTGCCAGCCCCACTCCAATCAATGCGCCTAGCTTCGGAAACTTCACTCTGGATTCGGAAGGATATGTCTGGGATGGCCGTCACGGCTTGATTGTGAAGATGGACCCCAACACCGGCGAAGTCCTCGAACACTGGCCGCTGCAGGCTGACAGCACTTACGACAACACCGTTTCGTATGACGGCAAATACTGGGGCGGCAGCGGTCCGGCGAATTGGGGCAACACCGTCGAAATGTTGAATATTCAAACCGGGGAATTACTGAACCTCAACAGCGGCGCTCACATGATGACCGCCAAGCGCGGCGGGTTCGATCCCTTCGGAAACACGTGGTGGGGCGGAGCCGACGGTTCTCTGATCGAGCTCAATGCCAAAGAGAAGCGCATCGAAGAATACACGCCGCCCATCGCGCCGCATCCCTATACCGATTTCTACGAAGCCATGCCGGACAAGAACGGCGAAGTATGGGCCGGCGTGCTGCACGGTGCTCAGATGCTTCGGTTCAATCCCAAGACCGATCATTGGACCGTCTACCAGATGCCGGAGCCGTATTCGTACGATCGGCGAACCGTCATTGATACTTCCACCAAGCCGCCAACGGTCTGGTACGTGGACTACAACGGCTATCTCGTCCGCGTTCAGCCATTAGACTAACTTTTCTGGCTGTCACATTTTCGCGACCATGAGGGCAGGGCGCCCTCTTAAACTGAGAAAATTGGAGTCTGCAATGGGCAACCATAAAGAGGACGATAGGAAGAAGGGTGTGTCTAGACTCGGCCGACGCGACCTGATGAAGTTGGGAGCACGCGCCGGCGTCGCGGTGGCAGGGGTGCTGACGGCCCCCGCGGCATTCTCACAGCAGGGACAGGCGCCGCCCCCGCCGACGGCCGGCCTGGACCAGGCACCATCGCTAAGGGTTCAGCATTTCCCCGACATTACCGAGAGCGAGGAAGTCATAACCACTGTGCAGCCGGGTTACGTGACCAAGACTGGTCCCGGCTGGGTGAATAGCTCAGGCCGCGCGAATGGCAATGGGCCCATGGATGAGTGTAGCCGCCGGATCGTTGAATGGGTGCACGGGTTCTCCGAATCAGATCTGACAGATTCCTGCATCGAGACGATCAGTTACTTGCAGAACGATACGCTGGGCAGCCTCTATGGTGGTTTCGAAAGTGACCCCGCTCGAATCAACGCGCGGCTGTCGCAGACGATGCCGGGCCCTTGCACGGTTATGGGTTACGGCATCAAGACGACGTACGAGATGGCCGCCTTCACAAACGCGGCCATGATCCGCCATACCGATTTCAACGCTACCCCGCACAATAACGAGATGTTTGGGGGAGTACTGGCGGCTGGTGAGGCACTTCGCTCCACTGGTTCGCAGGTGCTGGTCGCCATGGCCATATGCTACGAGGTCGTAACGGCGATCGGAAACACAGGAAAGGGCGATTACGACCCCGCCGGCTGGGACAGTCCCTACCATAGTGTCGGTGTGGCTATGGCGTGTGGGAAACTGATGGGCCTGAATCAAGATCAGCTCGCCAACGCTCTGTCACTTGCTCTGGTTCCTCATATGCCGATGTATGTCTGCCATATCGGCACGCAGTCCATGTGGAAAGGCACGCATAGCTCGGAGCAGGTCCGTAACGGCGTCTGGGCCGCCATGCTGGCGCGCGAGGGGATGACGGGTCCGTGCATGCCGTTCGAAGGCCGGGACGGCTTGATTGCTCACATCGGTCCGTTCACCAGCGATCTGAAGCTTCCCACTAGTCCTGATGGACGGCTGGCCATCGAGACGATACATGGAAACGGTGGAGGATATAAGCGGATTGCCACGGAAGGCAACAATCAAAACTTTCACCAGAATATTGCACCGGCAATCCTTGCCTGGACCAAGCCCGAAGAAATCGCATCCATCGATGCCAAATTCCATTATTTCGGATGGCAGGAGATTTGTGATCCCCCGAAGTGGGATCCCCGCAACCGCGAGACCGCCGACCACAGCGCGCCCTACAACGTCGCCCGCATGCTCCTGGACGGCTATATTTACCTCGATTCCTTCACCAGAGAAAAGTATATGGATCCGAAAGTGAGGGAACTCATGGCCCGAATTACCTTTTCGCCGAACAAACATCCGGAGTACGGTGGAGACATTTTCACCGTGCGCAAAAAATCGGGAGAAGAGCGGACATTCTACGGTGGGCCGATCAAGCCGATGACCCATGAGGAGCTCAAAGCCAAGTATTACCGCATCGCTGAATTCAGTCATGTGGACAAAGCTCAGGCGGACCGCGCCATCGAGCAATGGATGAATCTCAAGGCGGTCAAGGATATCGGCGAAGCAATTCAAACCGTGGCGAAGTTCGGCCAGCCCAGGCCCCTATCCGACAGGAGCCCGGCCCGAATTTCTTAGGCGTTCAGTGAAATGTAGAAGACCCGCCGCGCAGCAGAGCGGGGCTGCCTTCCGCCAAGGTAGCCGGTCCGTCGCATCTTGCAGCGTGACATTGCCCCAAAGCAGCGGTGATCTGCGCAACCTTCATTCGTGAGGACGCGGGCGCGATTGGCCGTCGCCATTCATCAGAATAAATTTCTGAATCCGCTTTCCTGTTTCTACTTCGCCCGTGTAGAGGTTTCCCTTGGAATCCATGGCGATGGCATCGATCCAGTGGAAGTCGCCGGCCATGCGGCCGTTATCGCCAATGGAACCTTTCAGCTCTCCGGTTTTGCGATCGTGAATCCAGATCTTGTCGTTGGTGCCGTCCGCAATCAGCACGTACTTGCCGCCGGGATCGTGCGAGAAGGTGAGGTTGTATGTCGTTCCGCACATCCCGTCCACCGTCGAGCCGGGACCGCCGCACTCCATTCCCCGTGAAGGCGTGGTGCGATGCACGAAGAAGCTGGACACAAATTTGCCTTCTTCGTGAACACTTGAATCCGATCACTGCCTCGCTCACAGACATACACGAGTCCATCCGGCGCAATGTGCACGCAGTGCAGCGCGGGCACAAATTCTTCCAGGTCAGCAGGCAGCGCGCCGGACTTCCAATCATAGGGTGGCACCGGGTCGTTACTGATTTCGCTCAAAGGCATCCCATGACCGCCCCAGCCGCGCTTGAAGACCCCCGTATCCATGTCGTACACCACCACGCGCTTTTGATCTACGAGGTACAGCTCGTGAGCGTCCTCGTCCAGATCGAAAAGTTCTACGGGCATGACGATGTGATCGGTGTCCTGATTATTCTGGGGTACCGGCCCTGTGTTTTGCCCCGCTGGTTCTTTCGGGTGCCGGTGGCCGAATTCCCACAAAAACTTTCCATCGCCGGTAAATTTCTGAATGCTGTCGTAACGGGCGTTTCCTCCGAGCCACACGTTGCCTTCCCGGTCTACCACAATGGCATGTTCGGCGCCAGCTCCCGGTTTCGCTATTCCTTCGGCCGGCCAGCCGGGCACATAGTCCGGACCACCCCAGGCTTTCAGCAGGTTACCGGCGGTATCAAATTCCAGAACCGCTGGCGCCGCTATGCAGCAATCGGTGCGTGGAGGCGTTGTAGCTGCACCGGACTCGTCCGGATTGATGTCTCGCGGACGGCTCACCACCCAAATGTGATCGTCCTTGTCTGTAACCATGACCGGAATGCCCTGGAGGATCCACTTGTGCGGCAAGGGCTTAGGCCAAAAGGGATCGACCTTGTATACAGGCAGGGGCACATTTTTCGACACCCGCGTTTGGGCATTCACTCGCAGCGTTAATCCCATAAATACAAAAGCAACAACGCCGGCTGCGATGATGGATGATCCAGCAACTCTTTTCCAAATCCGCATTGCTGTTCCTCTCTGTCCTTCAAATTACGTCGGAGGGTCAATGGCGCGAGTCTATTTTCCGCGGCCTGCGATGTCAATTTCCGATTTCGAGTGAGTTGAAGCCAATGTGGGCACTCTCAAGGAGGGCAAAGCACCAGATCTCTCCTGAATCGCCAGTGGTCGTAATCTATTTCCGCAAAATTCATTTCAGCAGCACGCCTGCGAGCCCGAAGGTCAACGCTACGAGCAGGCAGGCCAGCACGGTCGTACCCGTTCCGGATTCGCCGGCAGTGTGGTCGCCCAAAAATCCGATGGCGCCGTTATTTCGGGCATACCAGCGATGCCAGTATATTTCGTCGTCCCCGAGCGACTTTTGCATCTGGACCCGGCCGACGGTGGCATCAAGGCGATGAGACTCGGAGAGCGCTACGAGTTGAGCGTATTGATGCTTGAGAATCCAATTGTTCCATGACGCTCCAGAAAGAGAGTCCGAAGTTACGATCGGATCGGGTTGTTTGCCACCGATGACGCTGAGGCCAGGGAAGATCGTCTTTTGCGAGGAGTTTTCCAAACTCTGGATGTGTACGTGCAGGAATATTCCTAAAGAAAAGTCGATCAGACACCCGGCAACCACGAGGGTCAAAAGGGTCCGGCGCAAGGGAAACATGGCAGAAAGCAGGGATAATCCGAGGATTTCCATAGGTAGAAGCGTCAGATGAGCCTCGCCAAGAGGATCTCTCTCCCCGCTAGAGGCAATGCCCACCATGACGCAAAACGCAATCATTGCTAACCAAAACGAGCGTTCAGGGGTGGACCGGGAGCGGCTGTGGATGACGCGATAGAGCAACCACAGAACTAACGGGCCGCCGATAAGCCCCATGCTGAAGACGAGGTTGCTCTGATAAAAAATAAACGCATCGTCGCGAATGGTTCCGGCGAGCCCCTGATGGTTGAAGTCGTCCAGCAAGAAATGGTTCCGCAAAACAACGGGCACAATGGAATCAAACAAATTGGCCGCAATCTTCACAAGATTACTGCCTGGGTATCGCTGGCTCGTAGTTACAGTGGTATTCGAGGCGAATGTCGCTCGAGCTCCGTAAAGGGCCATCGACCGGCCAAACCACGTCGCCAGCAGCAAACCGCAAAGCGCGGTGATGGCGGCCAGTTCCCGCCACCGGCGGGGCCGTTTTGAGAACACGCACAACAGATAGTGAAGAGTCAGGAACAGAAGATAGGGCGCAGCCGAATAGTGCACCAAAAGGCCCACTGATAAAGCGATGAACGCGGCGGTCATCCGCAAAAGATCGTTCTTTCTCCACCCCGCGAGATAAAACCAGAGGCCAAGAATCACGTAGAACCCTGTGAACGCCTTGGTCCAAGTGTAGGTGACGTTTTGCATCACCATAGGGTTCAGGGCGAAGAGCGCGACCAGCGGTCGCACAGAAATCCTGCGTGATCCGACTAGTGCGGGCATGAGGAGGCAACACGGCAGAAACATGAGCAGATTAAGAAAGCCGAAAACCACCTGGAAAACCTCGAAGCGATCCCGGGTTTGCGCCAAGAAGAAGGCCGCCAGTTCGTTCATTGCCGGTGGCCTCGCGGAAAGCTGGTAGCCGAAAATAATCGGAGTGTCCGTAGGGAAGTGATGAAGGAAAAATAGCGATCGCTGAAAATGTTCCAGCCAATCGCCGTACCAATCTGCGCCGGAATAGTTCCGAATCATCCCCAAGATTAGGAGCGTCCAGACCAGCAAAAAAGAAAATCCTGCCAGGGCCCGGCGAACGCGAAACGAGCCAAAAAGCCGAACGACATCATGCCGGACTGCGAACCCTAAAACGAGGGAGGCTACGGAGACCAGTGCCAAGAACTTGGGCGGCGTCTCAACCCCGACCGGACTGAAATAGTAAACGGCGCCGAAAGCGAGGTACAACAGCACAAACGACATACCGATAGACCCGCAGAGTTTCTCCATCGGGCTCCATCGCAGATGGCGGATGAGGAAGAAGCCCGGGGCGAAACCGCAAATCAGCAAAAGGACGGCTACCAGGAGGAGTTGGAGCGCGAGCATCTCTTACCAGTGTAATCGCCATGTTCATGCCCATAACACGCTATACCCGGAAGGTCACGAATGAGTAATAATAATAAGAGGGCCGAGCCCGTCTTGAACCGCAGACCTCTACCGTTCCAGTCCCTTGAACTCTACCAAGCGGCTTTGCTGTGAGCATGTCGTGAACCGAATTTCTCATCTTGACATTCGATTCGCACGGAGTAGATCATGCGGTCGGAAAACCAGTTCTTCTGGGGAAATCACGTTGTTGCCTTGGCAGATGTTGAGAAGGAATATGGATTTTCTTTCATCCGGGCCGCGGCTGATGTGCGTCGTTTCGGCCCTGTTTTTCGTTGGAGCCGTGGGAACAAGGCAGTTCGTCTACCCAAAGACGGCCCAAAACCGCGGCAGTCAGAACACCACGCCGAATGCAACTGGGCCGAATCCGAGTCGTGAAGGCCAAACGCCCAAGAGCGGCTATCTCGAACTTCTGCCCGAGCAAGGCAACGTCAGCATGCTGGCAGGTGCAGGCGGCAACATCACCGTACAAGCCGGCAAAGACGGGGTCGTGCTGGTGGACACCGGTCTGGCCGGCATGGGTGATAAGGTACTGGCGGCCATCCGGCCATTATCTAAGGGTCAGCTCACCTACATTATTAATACCGATCACAGAAGCGATCATGTGGGAGGTAACGATACTCTGGCAAGGACCGGCCGGCCCTTAGCCATCGACCGGGCCTCCCAGGCGAGCGTCATGATCGTTGCGTTCAACACGGTCCTGGACCGGATGAGCGCTCCGACCGGCCAGATCGCTCCGACGCCGGAAAAGGGCTGGCCCAACGACACCTACGACACACCCCAGAAGAATCTTTTTTTCAACGGCGAAGCGATTCAGGTGTTTCATCAGCCGGCCACGACGGACGGGAACAGCTTCGTCTTTTTTCGGCACTCCGACGTGATCAGCACGGGCGATATTTTCGATCCTATTGAATACCCGATCATCGATTTGAAAAGCGGCGGAAGCCTTCAGGGAGTGATCGACGGGCTGTATCGCCTCAAGCAGATGGCCGTTCCGGCGGACCATCAGGAAGGCGGCACGATGCTCATACCCGGCCATGGAAGGATTTGTGACGTGGCCGATTTGGATGTGTACCACCAAATGCTGGTTATCATTCGCGACCGTCTCCAGGACATGATCAAGCGCGGCCTGACGATTGAACAGGTGAAGGCGGCCAAACCGACGCGCGATTACGATCCGATTTATGGCAGTACTACGGGTGACTGGACGACGGACATGTTCGTGGAAGCGGCATACAAGAGCCTCACCGCTAAACCAGAACCGAGTGCGAGTCACAAAGCGAATTAGGATGACGAATGCTCTGGTTGCCTTAAGGAAAGATGGAAATGTTTTGCGGAACTAAAACAATACGAGCGAGTCGCGGATTCCTTCTATTCGCAACCTTGCTGTTGCTTCCAGTCGCGCTCGCTGCTCAGGATTTCGGCGCTCGGGACCGAGGCCCCGCTCAAACCGGGCCTCCAAAAACGCCGCGGGAGGCCGCCCCCAAGGATTTCACCGGGTATTGGGTGTCCGTCGTCACCGAGTTGTGGCGCTACCGCATGCTTGTGCCGGACAAAAACGATTATCAGTTTGTCCCGCTCAACCCCGAAGGCCGCAAAGTCGCGGACACCTGGGATCCGGCCAAAGATCAGGCCAGCGGCGAGGAGTGCAGCTCCTACGCAGCACCCGCTATTATGCGAGTACCCGGCCGGTTGCACGTTTACTGGCAAGATGACCACACTCTCCGTGTTGATACCGACTCCGGTACTCAGACTCGTCTCTTTCATTTCGGCGGCTCGCTGCCGCAGAACGACCCACCCAGTTGGCAAGGATTCTCGGTGGCTTCGTGGGAGGGAGACGAAAGCGTGGACACGCGTGACGGCCAGGGTGGACCCATACAGGACGCAACAGGCCGACTCATACGAGGCAGAGTGCTGAGGCAGGCCGACTATCTCAAAGTTGTTACCAGCGGTTTGCGTCCCGGCTATTTGCAGAAAAACGGAATTCCCTTTAGCGCCAATGCCAAACTGGAAGAAGACTTCGACACTTTCTCAGACCCGTATAGCGGCAATACCTGGCTGACCGTGACCGCAGTGGTCACCGATCCTCAATACCTCATCGAGCCGCTCTTCACCCATGCGCATTTCAAGAAACTTCCGGACAATTCCGGCTGGGATCCCACTCCATGCCGGGCCAACGAACCGCGCTGATTCGATTTTCTTGGAGGTTGAGCAGATGACATCCACAAACAGCGCTTGGAAAATAAAGGCTCTGTGGTTTCTTCCGCTCTTACTCTTGCTGCCGGCTCGGCAGGCCCGAGCCCAGGCCGATATAACCGGCGAGTGGTCGCCTCGCGTTTACAACGATGGCATGGATATTGGCGACTACACGGGAATCCCGCTCAACGATGCCGGGCGCTTGAGAGCCGAAAGTTGGCACCCCGATCAGATTGATCTACCGGAAAATATGTGCCGACCGCACCCCATCGACATCGGACTGCGTGTTTCTGTGTCTCAGCTGTTGATCACCAAAGAGCTCGATCCCGAAACCAAGCAACAAATCGGCTATCGCCTCCACGTGGCTTGGCAGGAACCGGAGCAGGTGATCTATACCGATGATCGTCCGCATCCTTCCGCGAATGCGCCTCACAAATGGTCCGGGTTTTCGACAGGGCACTGGGAAGGCAACACCTTGGTTTACACAACCGACCATCTCAAGGAAGCCTATCTCACGCGCACCGGCGTTCCGCGCAGCTCCAAGTCCACAGTGACCACGCGCATCCATCGCTACGGCAATTATCTAAATGTGACGTTCATCATTAACGATCCAGCGTATCTGACCGAGCCTTACATTCGGGAGTACAGTTGGGTTTACACACCCGACCAGGTGATCCCGCCATTCCCCTGCGAAATGACTCCCGATGGAACGATACTGCCGGCTGGCTCCGTGCCAAATTATCTGCCCGGAAAGAACGACGTTCTCTACGACTTTGCGACTGAGTACGGGATACCCCCGGAGGCAGCCTTAGGCGGCGCCGAACAGACCTACCCCGAATACATCAAGAAGATGAAAACCATGAAGGTCGCGCCGCGCACCACGACGACGCACTTCAAGCGCGCCGGTTAACCCTGCACCTCCTCTTTGAGATGGCCTTCCCCCCTGCTTCGCCGTCCCTCGTTTACGCTTGAATGGCGCCAGTTATTGGCGCAAACCGAACTGAGCTTTCCCCCCAATATACAGCGGATGCCGGTGTGCCGGATATGAGCGCGGCTTGAATTTCAGGACCTTTTAATCGGGGCGAGCCATGCAATACGCAACTGCTCCTGATCGACACCTCTGTTCTTCCGTTCTTCCCGAACTAAACCCGGACTGGAGCGACCTCTACCGGCCCTGGCCGAACTCGCTATGTCCAACTAAGGTCGTGATTCTTGAGGGGCAACGAACGAACTCGCTTGCCGGTTGCAGCGAAGATGGCGTTGCAAACCGCCGGGGCCACCCATCCAATCGCTTCCTCTCCCATGCCCGCAATCGGGTCGTCGGTCGCTCGGACAAAATGGACCTTTATCTCGGGAATTTCAGTCGGTCGCAACAGCGGGTAAGTATCAAAGTTAGCTTGTACGACGCGACCCTTCTCGATCGTGATTTCCTGGCGCAGTACTGCAGCTAGCCCCATCGCGACTTGCATCTCGACCTGCCGCTCCGCGGCGAGTGGGTTCACAAGGAACGGACCGGTGTCCATCGCAACGTCAAACCGTTCCACCCGTACCTCGCCTTTCTGGGTGACCGAGACAGTGGCCACAACGGCGCAAATAGTGATCTCGGTCCGGCTGAGGCGACGGCTGTCCCCGATGGCGATTCCCATCCCGGTGCCTACTGGCAACTTCTGACCCCAGGCGGACTTCTCTCTGACTGCGCCCAGCACGTCGATCCAGCCTTTCGCAAAAGGAAACTCCACATTCGCCTCGAGTAAAGCGCGCCGGTACTCGTAGGGGTCCTTTCCCGCTGCGTGGGCAAGCTCATCGACGAACGTCTCCAAGAAGAATTCGTTTTGAGATCTTCCCACGGACGTCCAAGGCCCGGTCGGAACGTGGGTTTTGCGCAGATGATAGTCGAAGAGCTGGTGCGGGACGAAATATGGAAGTTTATGCAGCCCTCGGAGAACCTGCTCGTCACCGGGATAGTTTTCGTCCATGCCGACAACGCGGGTAGTCCACGCAACGGGCATTCCGTCTGCTCCTAGAGCAGCGCGGAACCTCGACACACGCATCGGGCGATAGTAGCCGTGGCGCGTCGTTTCTTCCCGGCTCCAGGTAACCTTGACGGGGCGTCCACCCAACTGCTTGGCAATCGTGACTGCCTGACGCACGTCGTCTTGGTTTCCACGCCTCCCGAACCCGCCGCCCAAGAAACAGTTGTGGAGATAAACGTTCTCTACGGGAACTCCCGTTACTTTCGATGCGTCGATCGCGGCATTCTCAGGATCCTGGGACCCTACCCAAATATCCACTCGATTCGAAGTGACCTGGGCAGTGCAGTTGAACGGTTCCATCACGGTGTGGTCCAGATAGGGAACCTCATAGATCGCCTCCACTACCTGGGAGGTGTTCTTGAGTACTGCTTCTGGATCTCCCTTCCTCGTAACGACTTTGGCGCCGGGTTCATCGAGCGTTGCTCGGGAAGATCTAAAGAATTCTTCCGAACTATCGCTGCCGTGGGTGCCTTCATCCCACTCAATTGGCATGGCGTCCAAAGCGGTCCTCGCGTGCCAGTAACTATCCGCGACCACGGCGATTCCCGCTTCAATCTCCTCGCCGCTGAATTCCACGACCGAATGCACACCCGGGCGGTTCTTTACCACGTCAGCGTTGTAGCTCCTCACCTTTCCTTGGAACACGGGCGAGGCTTTCACCGCCGCATAGACCATGCCCGGCAAGCGCACGTCAATTCCGTAGGTGGCGCTGCCGTCCACCTTCAAAGGCGTATCCAGCAATTTTGTGGGCTTTTTCAGCAGGGTGTACTGGTCCGGTGTCTTGATCTTCGGCTCCGTGGGTAATTTGATAGCCGCAGCTTTCTCCGCAACTTCTCCATAGCGGAGCGTACGACCGGTCAATTTGTGGGTAATTAGGCCATCTCTGACCGTCAGCTCCGACCTTGGCACGCTCCACGTCTGCGCAGCTGCAGCCATGAGACGCTCCCGAGCGCTGGCGCCGGCCTGCTGCAAATATGGGCGGCCGAGGCGAACCGAACTACTGGAAGTAGTGACTAAACGCTTGTACACCTTATTTTCGCGGAAGTGGCGATTAACCGACACGTATTCCGCACGCACTTTCGCCCAGTCGCATTCCAGCTCCTCGGCGACCATCTTCGCGCAAGACGTAATTACACCCTGACCCATTTCGGACTGACCAACACGGATCGTTACCGTGTCATCGGGCGCGATCATCAGCCACGGGCCAACCTCCACGTCGCCTTTGCCGGACAGCGACTCCCACGGCCGGCCGGAGAGTCTGGCGGCGAGGGCGGCCCGTTCGGCATCGTTCTTAGGAAATGAAAATCCCAGCGCAAGACCCCCACCAACGGCGAGGGTCGTTACTACGAAGTCCCTCCGACTCATTCCGCGAGCAGCTTTCATGGGAACCTCCTGATCCGGGGTACCGAGCACCTGCCGATGCGCTGGTAGTGAGTCAACTAAGGCTTAGCCGCGAGTTCAGCTGCGCGGTGGATCGCCTGGCGGATTCGCAGGTACGTACCACAGCGGCAAAGGTTGGTGATCTCCCGCTGAATATCAACATCGGTTGGGTTAGGATTCTTCGCCAGGAGCGCCGCCGCTGCCATGATCTGTCCGGACTGGCAATAGCCGCACTCCGGCACGTCCCCCTCGCGCCAAGCAATTTGCGCAGGATGTTGAGCGTTAGCAGACAAGCCTTCAATCGTAGTGATTTCCTGTCCCACTGCCTGACTGACTCGCGTGACGCAGGACCTGACCGGTTTGCCGTTCAGGTGAACAGTGCAAGCCCCGCATAAGGCCATCCCGCACCCAAACTTCGTTCCAGTGAGGCCGATCGTGTCCCGGATGACCCACAAGAGAGGAGTCTCCGGTTCCACATCCAGGTTGTAGGTTTTCCGATTGACTCTCAAGGACAACATCGTGGGGACCTCCAAATTCGATGTGGTATCTACCGCAATCGAAATACCGCCGGCCACCGGGCCCTCATTCAGCCGGATTCCGATTCCGGAATCCACGATTGCCAATGAGTGTACACCAACAGCTTCTTTTAAGTTTACGGCCGAGGGGGGTCCGACGCATCCGAATTGTTGCTTCTCCTTCCGAAGAGTGCTACGTTGCCGGCGCCCGGACGTTCGTTACTCGCTATCGAAAACGAGGTGGATTCTATGAGAGGTTTTTTGCTTACCCTCGGGACAGTGGCTACGGTTCTGTTTTCTGCAACTGCGTCGCTGGCTCAGCTTAATCCGCCGAACGAAATAGGGGTGACGATAGGCCATGTGCACTTGAATGTGCACGACGTCGAGGCCGCCAAGAAATTCTATCTGCAGCTGGGCGGTACGGCCATCAAAAGCGGTCCCTTTGAGGGCGTCAAGTATCCGGGCGCCATCTTTCTTTTTACAAAGGCCGATCCCAGCGGGGGCATGGAAGGCTCAACGGTCAATCACATTGGCTTTCTGGTGAAAGACGGAGTGGCCCTAGTGGCGAAGATGCAAGCGGAGGGCGTGAAAGTCGTCAGCAATGGCACAGACCCGCAGGGCCGGATTTACGGCGGTTATATCTATAGTCCTGACGGCGTAAAGATCGAAATCATTCAGCGGACCACGCTCGGCGTTCCGATTCAGTTTGATCAAGTCCATTTCTTCGTTGCCGATCCCGGTCCCAATGGAGGCTCCGGGTGGTCGGAATTGCAACGCTGGTACGCGAAAGAGTTCGGCGTAAAAATTGACAGGGCGGAGCTCACCGGCCCGGCGCCGGGCAATCAGGCCTCCGCGCCGATGGCGCAGAGCAATCTCTCGGGCGTGAACTTCAGATTTTCCAAACAAGATTCCAAAGCTGCACCGACCAAAGGGCTGGCTCTGGACCATATCGGTTTCGAGATCAAAAATCTCGCCGCATTTTGCAAGAAACTCGAAGCTGACGGAATCAAACTCGATACACCCTACAGCGTGCGCGAAGGTGGCCTCGGGCTGGCCTTCATCACCGACCCGATGGGCACCCGCATCGAGCTAAACGAAGGTCTCGACAAAAGGTAGTACAGTGGTCCAGCATTAAACTTCCGAATGTGTCAGCTACCCCGCACCGCGAACGCTTGTGCTGCCTTTCTTTGTGGTTCGTGCGATCAAACGGGCGCCGGGAAATAGGGGAGTGAAGGCTTAAGGAGAGGAGATCAAAGATGAGAGTCGATACGAAATCCATCTCCCGCAGACAAATTCTCAAGGGCAGTGGCGCGTTGGTTGTGAGCTTCAGCTTGTACGGACCGCTAAGCCGTGCCCTAGCCCAATCCCAGGAAACGCCGGCGCCGCGCCCGTATGCGGTGGAACGGGTGGATCTGGGCACTTTCATACCGGGGCCCGGGGATTATCTCGATCCGAGGGAGCTCGATTCCTGGCTGGCGGTGATGCAAGACGGGAGCATCACCATGTTTACCGGCAAAGTTGACATCGGCACGGGCACGAGAACAGCGTTGGCGCAGATCGTGGCAGAGGAATTGGACGTGCCTTTCGATCGAGTCACGATGGCCATGGGAGATACAGCGAAAACGGTTGACCAGGGTCGCACGGTCGGAAGCAACTCCATTCCTAGAGGAGGGCCGCAGTTGCGACAGGCAGCTGCGGCAGCTCGGGCCGAGCTACGGAAGCTCGCGTCGAGTCGTTTGGGCGCCCCAGTTGAACAGTTAACGGTTACCGATGGCGTTGTGAGTGTTTTGGGTAATCCGGGGAGCAGGGTTTCCTATGGTGAGCTCATCGGGAGCAAGCGTTTCAATGTAAAGATCACAGCCACAGGTTACCAAACTGCTATGGTAGTGGCGCCGGAAGTCAAAGCCAAGAGTTATAAGGATTACAAAATTGTCGGGACATCTGTCTCTCGAGTGGATCTGCCGCCGAAATTCACCGGTGAATACACGTATACGCCGGATTTTCGAGTTCCTGGCATGTTGCATGGCCGGCCCGTTCGGCCATACACGGCTGTTGCCGAACCGTTGAAGGTCGATGAGAGCTCGATTGCCCATATTCCGGGAGTTGTGAAGGTTGTTCGGGAGGGAAGCTTCATTGGAGTGGTAGCCAAAACCGAATGGGCGGCGGTCCAGGCGGCCAAGGCTTTGAAGGTGACTTGGTCTAAAGCGCAGACCCAGATGCCAGCCAGCCGTGAAGCAGTGGACACGTATCTCACAAACACGATGCCGGTGAGAGAACTGACAGCGGTAAAAAGAGGAGACGTGGATTCGGCCTTTTCCCAGGCGTCCAAAACGCTGCAGGCAACTTATCACTGGCCGTTTCAAAACCACGGCATGATGCTCCCGTCGTGCGCCATAGCGGATGTTCAAGGCAACAAGGCCACGATCTGGACCGGCGCGCAGGGTCCGTTTACGACACGAGATCGGATATCCAGCATGATGAATGTGGCCAAGAAAAATGTGGAAGTGCACTATGTGGAGTCTTCAGGCTGCTACGGCCGCCTGACCGCGGACGATGCCGCCGAAGATGCCGTGTTGATGTCTCGGGCGGTGGGCAAGCCGGTACGGGTGCAGTGGATGCGGGAGGATGAACAGGTGTGGGATCCCAAGGGGCCGCAGCAGCTGATGACGGTTCGTGCCGCGCTTGACGCCCAGGGCAAAGTCACGGCTTGGGATTACCTGGATCGAAGCTTCCCGTGGACCGAATCGCAAGGCACGCCGCAATTGGCCGAGAGGCAGATCGGCATTGAGCCGACCAACCCTGGAAATCCAAATGGCGCCGGCGGGGGTGGTGAGATTTACGATTTCGAAAACATGAAGATGGAATCGAAGACAATTCCTTGGATGTTTGTGGAGCCCATGCCTCTCAGGACCGCCTCTTTGCGATCTCCGGGTGAACCGCCGCGCGTCTTCGCGACGGAATCCTTCGTGGACGAGATCGCCGCGGAGTTGCGCGTCGATTCGGTGCAGTTTCGCCTAACCTATCTGCAGAAGGACATGCGTATCAGCCAAGCTTTACGCACCGTGGCGGAGAAGTCCGGATGGACAGAACGGCCTTCGCCTGCGCCAGTAAGCAGCGGGAGAATCGTCAAGGGGAGAGGGGTAGCAGTCAACCAGCGAGGTGGCAGCATCCCAGCGCTTGTGGCCGAAGTCGAGGTGGACACCTCGACCGGAAAAATTAGAGTCACGCGAGTCACTATCGCTTACGACTGCGGCTTGATTATCAATCCGGACGGCGTGAGAAATCAGATCGAAGGAAATATCATGCAAGGAGTCAGCCGCACACTGCTTGAGGAAATTCGATGCCACGGGCGTGAAGAGTCTCGATTGGGTGAGCTATCCGGTGCTGCGATTCCAGGATGTTCCAGACGTGCAGATCCAACTGATCAACCGGCCAGAACTGCCCGCTACAGGTGCCGCGGAGACCCCGATTGTTGTGGTTCCTGCGGCCATTGCCAACGCCATCTTCGATGCGACAGGGGTGCGTCTCCGTGAAATCCCGTTCACCCCAGAGCGCGTCCTAAACGCCCTCAAAGCAAGGCCTGCCATTACCCAGCGTCTATGACAGGATCCCTAAGCGAGCCCGGTAGTTGTCGCGCGAGCGAGTGACCAGTTGACATCACGGTTTCCCGAATGTCGCTGGCCCGACCATATGGCTGACGTCTTGAGCGCCGTTCTCGGCACAGAAGTATTCCATGATTTCAGTGTTCACCAGCAATGGTGAGTGACCCAAGAGCGTGAAGGGCCGGGTATAAGCGCCGGGGTCGTCGATGGTGACTTCGAACTCCAGGTGCGCGGAATCGGGACGCCTATATCGCTCGATCACATGCAGCTTCTCTGTGTGTGGGTGGCCGACCCCATCGAACCAAGTCCGGTCGTTGAATCCCACTGTGTCTACGACCAGCGTGTCTCCTTCCCACCTGCCCCTTGAGTCGCCATACCAAAGTGGATCCAGGTCCTTGGGATGGCCCCCGTCCATGAAGATCTGCCGGTAACTATGCACGTTGCCTTCAAACAGAAAGACAATCAGCCGCGGAGTCTGGATAATCCTCCATGGAAAGGGATCCTCGCGTGGCACGCCATCCGGTAGACAATTGGCTTTCGGATCCGCTTGCTTAGCGCCAGGCTTCGATTGTCGCTCCTCGGTGAGCTTGAGAGCCCAAGGCTGTAAAGGGAGCTTGTCGCCCGGTTTCAGCGCGGCCGAAATGTCTATGATGAAGTTGCGATCCGGCCCCCAGAGTCCGGACAGGTCCGGCTTGCCATCGGCGGTGCGGGGCGCCGGTCCGGACGACTTCGCCTTGAGGTGCTCCAGGCTGGTCATGGGTACGCCTCCACCTGCCGGATTAACCCCTTGTGGTTCCTGACCGACGGCTGGAGTAGAGGAGAACAACAAAACGGCAGCCACGGTAGAGCGCATCAGGCCCTTTCTCATGATCCTGCTCCTTTAATACTAGAGTGGAGGGACACTTGGATTGGCAAATCGGTCGTCAAACTTCTTGTTGGCCTCCGGTGAACAGGGCGTCTGAAGAAGTTCCATTTTTGGTTGCAATATGAATTTCTTTTTCAGACCACCCCAGGGTTGGCTTCCCCAGGCCATCGCGTCGTAATACGTGGCGTCCAGTTCTAACTCGTTGGGGCTGATGCGGTGCCACCGCTCCACTAAATGGAAGGCAGGACTCATTTGATGATCTACCCCAACCGGTTCAATCAGAGTTCGGCCGTTATAGCCGATCGTGTCGACAACTAAAATATGTCCGTCCCACTTTCCAACGGAGTCTCCCATGTTTGTAGGTAGCAAATCCTTAGGATGTCCTCGGTTCAGCCGGATGACGCGCCATTCATTCAGCTTCTCGAAAAGCTGAAAGATACGCCCTGGGGTTACCACAAATTCGAAGGGGTACAGCTGCGTGTACCAGAACTGTGCAGGAACGCCAATCGGATTACATTCACCCATCTTATTTTGAATCATCTGGGGCCGAATCATCAGCTGCTGACGTGCCCATAACGTCAGAGGAGGCTCGGGTACTGTGTGCTCTGAGATATGACACGTTTGACACTTTCCCGCATCGGTGTTTTCCGCCCGGTCTAATAACTTGTCGGGGCCCGGAGCATCAACCCACCACACACCCGACAGATCGCGATAATCAAATTGACCTTCTTTCGGAGCCGAAGCCGCGAACGGAGCTGAGATAATGAGCGCAGCTGCAACGCTACTGTATAGCGAGCGACAAATCCGGCGCACGGACATAGTCGTACCCTCGCTCCTCTGAGCCAATTTCAGCGCGAACATTATCATATCAGTGCCGATTCCGATTAACCCGGAATTGATCCCGATCCACGCTCAGCAAGCTCAGTCGCTCCGTGTCGCTCAGTTCACTTTCGTTGACATCGGCAAGCTGCTGTGAGTATGCTCGCCAGGAGCAAACGGAACACATCTGAGGCAGGTGGGAATGCGTAATCTTTCTCCTCCGAGAGAATGCCGTACGGGTGAGCTTCTGGCTATATTTTATCTAGCGCTGTTGTGCGGATTCGGTTTTGCACCGCGAGTGTACGCGCACCACGGTTACGCAGCGTATGATCTGGCCAAAACCGTAACCGTCAGCGGGACTGTTGCGGAATTGTCGCTGGCCAACCCCCATTCGTCAGTCACTTTCGACGTAAAGGACGAAAAGGGCGATGTCAACCGCTGGGCCGTCGAGTTCGGCACGCTAAGGAATTTAATGAGCCAAGGATGGACAAGAGACACTCTAAGGCCTGGCGACGGGATTAAGCTCTCTCTGCATCCCGCGAAGAACGGCGCTCACATGGGCGTTCTTGTTGGTAAGATCACCTACATTGATGGCCGGCCATTGCCTGTGAAATCGACGCCAAACGAGTAGGGTTTCTTCCGTTGTGATCTTCGGCTTACCGACTTAAGTTTTTTACGCGGATTTAGCCACCCCCGCCACCGCCCCGACAAAACCTAGAAAGAGGAAGCGCGGCTGGATTAGCGTCGCGGCAGCTCGATTCTGTCCCACACGACGTGACCGCTATCGCCGGCAGGATTGAAAGTCGTCCAGACTAGCGTCTTGCCATCCGGAGATACTCGATACAGTACGCGCTCATCGATCACGCCTTTCGTCGCGCGTTCGCGAAAAAGCGTGTTGCGATCGACGAGCCACATGCCGACGGTCTGACCCAAACCGTTCGGCCCCTGTGGATTCTCGTAAATGTTCTTGCCATCGAGCTTGAACCAGAATTCGCGCCCGTCATCGGTATAGACGGTCTTGTAGCTATCGTCTTTTGGCGGATAAAAGAGGAAGACCTCTTGTTTGATGCCACCGTTTACGGCCGTGTAGATGACCGTCCCGCTTCCCTTGAAGCGCGCTTGCGCTTTCATGACGGGATCCGATTTATCAAAATTGATCCGCCAAGCGCCGATGATCGGAAGTTTCGACGGATCCGTTTTATCGGCGGCAACTCGGTAGCTGCCGAAGAACCCAATCAGAGGCGCTTCGGCCAGTTTCGCCCTGGCCTCTCCGGCTTGACCCCCACGACCGCCCCGACCAAGCAGGGGCAGCCCATACGCAAGGATCAGCGCCATGCCAATCCACACGACGGCAAACTGACGTCTCGTTCTGTTCATAAGCTCTCCCTTTCGGTGTCCGGCGGTTCAAGAATGGGAAGCACCGCTAACGAAGAAGGAAAATAGTGGCATAGTTGTCGCACTCGGCGCATGGGCACGAGCCCTCCGATGACATCGGGCGCCATCCGAGTGCTACTTGCTATCCTTGCTAATCGGGTCCGAAATCACCGTATCGTACTCTCGCCAGTGGGCGGGATCGCATATATTTTCCAGGAGAGAGTCGCCTTTTGAATCCAGCGTGAATTCCTTCTTCCAGCCGGGCCATCCCCTATCGCCCCACGCCTTCCGATCGTAGTACGTCATTTCCAGTTCCAAGTGCGTCGCGTAGAGCAGGTGATACCGCTCGACCAAGTGAAACGCATCGCTCATTTTGTGCCCGACATTCTCGCTGATCCACAACCGGCCGTTGTAACCGATCGTATCGACGACAAGCGTGTTTCCCTCCCATTTCGCAACCGAATCCCCAAAATAGCTGGGGAACGGATTCTTCGGATGGTCCCGATTAAGCCAGATAGTCCGCCACTCGCGATGGTCCTCGAACATTTGATAGATCCGATCCGGCAGCATGACGAATTGAAAAGGGTAAAAGACAGTGAAGTTGAACTGCACCGGCACGCCCTGTGGCTCGCAGTTTTCACCCGGGTAATGGCCCCCAGGAACGTTGGTCGGCACACCGTTCGCGTCAAAAGCTACGGCGCCGTCCGGGAGCGATCCACTCGACGGCACGCCTTTCGAGGTTGCGTTCAACCCGGCATGAGAGATGCCACCTTTGATAAGCAAGTGCTCCTTGGCCCAGGGTGTCAAAGGTGGCTCGGGGATGGGGTTGTTGTCACCGACGCCCTGCGGGCCTTGCGTGCTAATCCAAGATCCGTTCAGGTTATGAGGATCAAAATTGGCATTCTGTTTTGCAGCGGGACCAGGGATCCGTTCGGGAGCTTTCGCCTGCTGGGCAAGAGCAGGCGTGACAATCATACACAAAGCCACCAAAATGGCTCCCGCACTCGCAACGGAATAGGCATGCCGCTCCTTCATTTCCAACCGTCTCATTTTGAATTCTCCAAGATGCCACGACGACACCGCGCCTTCGGCGTCCTTCAAGTCCATATGGAAATATGCTTGTGGTTGTGCCAATCGATACCCGTGAGGGTGCCCGTCCTGTCCGTGCTCTTAGTTAGTTCCGTCGAGCTCAACGGTGAATCCGTGATACGCCAGCCGTCCTCAGGATGTCAAGGCTCACCGGTCGCCTGAAGGCGCGCTTGGCTTTCCGGGCGAACTGAGAAAGCTCAGCTAATTTAATTTAGTAAGCCGGTGGAGGGAGTGTGTCGCTCAAGGGTGCGATGTAGCGGCCAAAAACAATCACCGCGAGCCATAAAAGCAGCGCACTTCCCGCGATCAGCTTCGCGCGCATCGGCGCGTCTTCCCCGGATTCCAGCTGTTCGACTCGTTCGGAAATGCCCGTTAGGTAGAAGGCCACCGCGTTCAGTCCCAGCAGCAATAGGGACAACATTTTCAGCCAAAAGGCGGAACTGGTGACATAACGGTCCGGCGAACCTATGAAGGCAAGCAGGCCCGTCACAACATTGACGCCCAATCCAGCCATTGCCCAGGGAATGAACCGGTGCAAGGGTGAGAGGGGAAGTTGCTTGATAAATCCCATAATTCGTAAATCGAAAACTCCTACCGTCCCAACGATCAGGACGAGGCCCACGAAGTGCAAAAACATTAGCGGCCCCCACAGCCACAAACTGCCAACCACAGCTTGGCTGAACTTCTCAGGGGTTGGCTCAAAAGCGTGCACCACGGACCCCAACGTCCCCTCCACCACTATCGCTTCTTGGCTGGCCCGCATCTCTGGATGGCGGATGTCGCCGCCCGTCTCGCCGGTTCTGCCCATCAGACCGACGGTTAGAAGCGCGAAAAGTACGACAACTGGCAGGTGCCAGCGCGCCCGACGCGGGGTTCGGTGAGACCGCCACAGTGCGACCAAGGCAAGGCCACCGGTCGTCTCCATAAACCACAACGAAAGCATCGCCGCCGCCTCGTGCCTTTCGAGCAAGGCGCTTGAAACACCGGGGTCCCCGCTCAGCATGATCCGCGCGCCAAAACCACTCAAAAAAGCCGGAATGGCCAGCAGAGCACCGGCCGCGAAAATTATCAGACCGCTTCGTCTCAGGTCGCGATTGTCTCCGACAAAAGAGAGCAACAACAGACTAAGACCAATGATTGTGCCGATGATCGGAAAATGATTCAGTAAGAGATGCAGATGCGCGTAATTCATATGGAACTTACCCCGCTCGCCCTCAAGGCGAGTCTAAACGTCAAGAGTCTCGTCATGGCTCAAGCTTTGCCTTTCAAGATATCGGCATAGGTCAGATACCTGAAGGTCTCTGCCAGCAGGCGGCCTGCCGCGATGGCTCCGATCCATAACAGGAGCGACCACATCGCCATCATCTTCCCCCGCGCGACCATGCTCGCTTCACTCAAGCTCCCGTCGCCGAACACGCGCGCATCGATCCTCTGCAAGGTGACAACGGCGAATGCGATCAGCAATAACTTGACATAAAATAAGGGGTTTGTGAGGGACTTGGTCGGGTAAGCAATTAGAAGCAGAATGCCTGTCGCGCCATTGATACCGAGACCCGCCCACATAATGCCGAAAAGTTGCTTCAGCGGCTTGAGAGGAAGAGCGGACGCAACACCGAGAATGCGCAAGTCGACCACCACATTCGCGCCCACTACCAGGGACAAGCCGACGGTATGAAGCAGAAGGATGAAATAGAAGGCAAACAACGAAGGCGATTCGCGAATCCACGTACTGAGTCCGCTCCGTTCTATGGTGCCGAAAAACTCAGGTACGGCCAAATTCGCAGCCCCTTATTTTTGCATACTGTTCAAATTTGTTCCGATTGGTATAGCCAATGGGTATAGAAGGGAGGGATTTGCAAGACCAATGCACGCGACCGGCGCCCTTATGACGCAGCCTTTTATCATGGCCTCGTCCCACGGTCAAGGCACGCACGGCTCAGTCGGCTCAGTGGGAATTACAGCGCGTACTTTCGAGAAGTCAGATGCTTTTCGCAATCGGTGAATCCACGGTTAATTCCATTCGCCTGGAAATGTGCTTTCTAGAAGCAAATGGTCCCGTATGTTGACAACAGTCGCTTACGTTGCGCAGAATAACGCAGCGCACCAAGTGAGGATGAGACAATGCTTAAACAATGGGTCGTTTTCGCATTTCTGGTAATTGCCTCGCCTCTGCTCATCGCACAGACGACTCGGCAGGGATCACAACAGGGAGGCGCGCCGAGGCCGGCGCAGACACCCACGGAGTGGCAACGCAAGCACGATATGGTCCTCAAGTACCGCAGCCTTGAGGATTATTATAATGCGCTGAAGAAGGAGGCCGCGAGTGTGCCGAAGGCTCCCTTGCCCGATTGGTCTGGCATATGGACGGCCGATAGTGTCGACAGTTTTGGGAACTGTTTAGGCGGCAGCCAGTGTTACTTCCGTCCCGGCCCGGGAGGCGTGACGCCGAAGCTGACGCCCGTGGCGATGGCCGAGCTGAAGAGCGGTGAGGAGAAGACCGCCAAGGGCCTGATCTACGATGAAAATCTGAGCACTTGCGGTCCAGCCGGCTTTCCGCGCTGGCTAACAGAGCCATTCCTGCGGGAACAAATCGTCACGCCGGATCAGACCTACCTGCTCACCGAGCAGGCCAACGAGATCCGCAGAGTTTATACCGACGGTCGCGGGCATACGCCGGAGGCGGACCGCTATCCGTTGCCCGAGGGGGACTCCATCGGCTTCTGGAACGGACAGAAGCTGGTGATTCACACCAATCAGCTTCAGAGCCGCCCCATGGGTCGGAATCAGCCCATGCAGAGTGAGAAGATGGAGACCGTCGAAATTTGGGAGAAGACCGACGCGAACAATATCGTTGTCGATGTGTGGCTCTTCGATCCCAGACTCTACCTCGAGCCCTGGTATGTTCAGCGGCGTTACACTCAGGTTCCGAATCCTGATAAGAGCATGCGCATCCGCTACTGGGACTGCAGCGAGAACCCCAATAACGATGTAACCAAGACGCAAGAAGGCGGTACCGATTTCAAGGGTTTTACCTTCACGGACAAATCCAAGAACCAACCCAATCACTAGGGGGGAATCGCCGATGATCGGCATTACGCGCGCGTCACTGCTCATGGTTGCGCTGTTAGTCTTGGCACCGCTGGTTGTCGAAGCGCATCATGCGGCATCTATGTTCGAAGCCGAGAAGGAAGTCACGGTTACGGGCGTCGTGAAGGAGTTTCAGTACACGAACCCGCACTCCTGGTTGCTTGTGGACGTGACGAACAAGGATGGCTCGATGACCACCTGGGGTTTCGAGGCCGAGGGGCCCAGCACACTAATGCGAGCCGGAATCCGCAAAAGCGATTTCGCCACCGGCACCAAGTTGACGATCACAGGGCATCCGATGAAGAATGGGCAGCCCGCTGCTAGCTGGATCAAGGCAGTCCGGGCCGACGGTGTGGAGTTCAATCCTCGCCTTCGCACCGGCAACCCCACCCCCGCTCCAGCAGGTAACGACGGCGCAGTTCCATCCGCTAGCAGTAGTGCAGCGCCAGCCCGTTAGCGGCTGAACAAATGTAGGGCAGGTTCATGCTTTTCTCGCTCGCCCTGCGTTCGCTTTGCCGCATCGGGTGTCGGCCGGACGAAGACCTTGTCCGGTGTCTGGGCTCCGGTTTTCGCCGCCATCTAGGGTTGATGCCTACAATCAAGCCCAAGACCAAATCCAAACAATACGCGGCTAAGGGAGCAAGATGAGGCTAGGGTCGGCGCAAATAATCCTCCGTGCGATGGGAATGATATGCGTGTGCCTCCTCGGGGTTGTATTGGCAACGGGGCAGTCACCCGACCAGGCAGGTCTGGAACAGAAACCGCTCTTGGCGGAACAGGCCTTCAAAAATGTCCAACTCCTCAAAGGAGTCCCTATAGACGAGTTCCTGGAGACGATGGGATTCTTCGCCGCTTCTACCGGTATGAACTGCACTGAATGCCACAGCGAAGAGAGCAGTGGCAACTGGGCAAAATATGCCGACGACAC
>QHYS01000012.1:3165-15956 GCA_003223325.1 Acidobacteriota bacterium | reverse complement strand
ATCCTTCGGAGGAAAGCGCATGGTGTCCTGCTGGACTTACCACCGGGGCACCAGGAGCCCCAGGGTCATACCAGACTCGTCGATACAGTACAGCGATATGCTGGAGGCAGAACCGGATGAGATTCTGGCCCAAACTTCCGGAGGGTCCTCCGTCGATCAAATTTTGAATAAATATATAGAGGCTCTGGGCGGAACACAACGCGTGTCGAATCTAACGACTTTTGCCGCCAAAGGTACGTATGCTGGTTATGAGACGGCA
This sequence comes from Acidobacteriota bacterium, assembly GCA_003223325.1. Lineage (GTDB taxonomy): Bacteria > Acidobacteriota > Terriglobia > Acidiferrales > UBA7541 > Palsa-189. The sequence continues at coordinate 15,697 of QHYS01000012.1, read as the reverse complement.
TTTCAGAAGGTTCCCGTAGACGTTCTGGCCAAAGCTCCGGATCAGCGTGCCACGATTGCCCACATGCTCGATGGAGACAGTACCTCAACCTTCGACGGACATTTTGGCTGGATTGCGTCACCAGAAACGTTGAAACCAATGCCCCTCATCGAGCTTACGGGAGGGGATCTGGATGGCGCCAAAGTAGATGCCGAGCTGTCTTTCCCAGCGCGGATCAAACAAACACTTACCGACTGGCGCGTCGGCTTTCCCGAGATGATCGACAATAAAGAGGTGCAAGTTCTTCAGGGACGGCTAACCCCAGGAGGGCTCCCGGTAAAATTGTACTTCGATTCCACCTCGGGTCTGCTGGTGCGGTTGGTCCGCTATACGAACTCGCTGGTTGGCATCAATCCGACGCAGATCGACTACTCCGATTATCGCGACGTCTCCGGAGTCAAATTGCCATATCGCTGGATCGTGACCTGGACGGACGGTCGCTCTACCATCGAGCTGAGCGAGTTGCGCGCGAACGTTCCCATCGACGCGACGAAGTTCGCCAAACCGAATCCGATACCGCCAAAAGGCGCAAGCCGATAAGCGCACCCCAACTCCCAAGATAGAAACTTAGGAGTTGGGACTATTGATTAGTTAGCGAGTGGATCCGGTCGCATCTGGAACTTCACGAGCTTACTGGTGGTCCCTTTGCCACCTTCCATGTGGAAGGGCGCTCGCGTCGAGATCGGCGTGTAGATCCCCTTACCCTTCCAGCCGCCGTTCGGATTATCGATGCGACCGTCCAGGCCCTTTGCGTAGTAGCCCATCGGATACGGCACGCGCAGTGTCATGAACTTGCCATCCACCAGCACCAGCAATCCCTCCGACAGATTCCCGGTCGCGAGCGGCACGTCCTTACCGACGCCAAGCATGTCGAACCGATCAACGAAGTTGTAATACGCCGAGTCGGCGCTTCCGTTTTCCACCGCCCCTTTGTAGTTCGGACCTGGGAACGGATAGAGCGTCCAGCCTTCCGGACAGTGCTGCCCCGTCGCGGCGGTCGGGCTATTGAGCGGGCCCTTGCACTTGCTGCGGTCGAAGCTCGCGAAATGTCCGCTCGATAGCACCGTCCAGACGATGCCCTTGCTGTCTACGTCCAAGCCACGAGGCGCGTAGCCTTGCACCGGCGCCTTCGGGTTGTTCCACGGCACTTCGTAGTACTCTGACAGCGCCGTCTCAGGTGGATGAGAACCAGGAACGAAACGAACAATCGCGCCCGGCATTCCCATGGCTGTTCCCCACACCGAGCCGTCCGGTGCCGGCGAGACGCCGTAGAACGTCACGTTGATGCGCTTGTCCTTGGTTGGGTCCGCCGGCTCATTCGGTTCGGTGTAGGCGCCGCGCTTCCCGTCCCCGTTGTAATCGAGGACAAACGCGCTCCAGCCTTGCGCTTTCTTCTCGTCGTGCGTCTTGTCCCAGATCTTGGTGTCGAACCAGCCCTCGACGCCGGCAGGTCCGAACGACGACCACAGCACATCGTAGTCGTCGAAATTCACGTGGCCCCACGTGTAGCAGGTGTCGATCGTCGTCAACTGCTTGGTGTTCGGATCGTAGAGCTCCAGCCCGCGCTGGCCCTGAGTGATCGAGAACATTTTCGCTGACGGATGATCCGATCCCGCCTGGCACCATGCCGGCGTCTCGGGCTTACGGATGCGTGCCGCAGCCCACACACGACCCTGCTTATCCATGGCGAAGCTGTGGACCGTGGTCTGGCTGTTCCAGATCACTTCGTTACCGAAGAACGGCGACGCGGCGAGCGGCGGCGTATCCGCGGAACTCGGCGTATGCGGATCGCGAACGGTCAGCTTCACTTGCGTCGTCGCGGTGTGCGCCGGATCGACGAGCGTCAGGTAATCGCCACTCTCTTCGAGCGCTCCATAGATCGGGCCGTTGGCGTTCACGGTGGGATTCCGCTTGTCGCTCGAGATGTCGTCATGCAAATAAACCTTGGGATCTGCCCAGTCCCACATTGTGACCACGACGTTCCGCTCCTTTCCCTGAGGACGCGAAGGAGCAGCACTCGGCAGCTCTCCGTGGGCAATCCGGTCGGTCCAGTCCGCGTACATCGCCGCCGCGCGCTTACTGCCAACCTGGTTGAAGCGTGCAGCCATACCAGCGCCCGCCTGGCCGGACTGAATGCGGCGCTCCCAGGCGGCTTTCGAGTCCGCAGAGTGGTGGAGGATGCTCTCGGGAATTTCGCGCGTGGCCTTGTCACCCATCTGATGGCAGCCAGTGCAGCCATCTGTGTTGACGATCTCGCGTATCCATTGGCCCTGGCTCTTAATGCTTGTAGCAATACCGTTCCCGCTCGGCCCCGTGCCGGGGAAATCGCTCTTGGGCGGGATCTGCAGCAACGAGAACCAGTACAGCGCAGGATAGTATTCCGCTGCGGCCTTTTTATCCGGCGCGAGGACGGCCTTCAGATTAACGGTCTGGCCCGGTGTGGCTTGAACCTTCGGCGAATCCAATAGGCCGTAGCCACGAACAAATACACTGTAGTTCCCCTTGGGAAGCTCCGGCACCAGGTAGCGCCCTTGATCGTCAGTGACGACGATCTTGACAAATTTGGTTGGCAGGTCGCTGGTTTCGGCGATTACCCAGACTCCTGCCTCAGGCCCGTTGGGGCTGGTGACCACGCCGCCAACGTCGGCGCTGCCGACGCGAAGAGTTCCGGTCTTTTGGGCCGCGCGCACTCCGGCCAGCGTCGTGGCCAAGAGCACGCCAAGTACGATCACCATTCCCATATACGAAGTTCTCTTGCTCATAATCTCAGACCTCCCTCCGCGGTCGAATCGCGGCCTTATCTGTGACCATCCTTATGCTCCAATTTCAGGTTTGTTGCAAGTGTTCGTGAACCCTCCGGCCCGTGCACAGCCCATGCGTGCCAATGATACTGCTTCGTACTCCAAAAATCATTGCCTGACTTGCGAACCGGTGGGCACAGACTCCAAAGTTGCCGAATTGACAGCCCGGCGAAATAGAACGCTAACGCAAAGCTGCGAGATCGAACGTTGCGGAGACCACCTGGTCTGGAGTAGAGACCGTGACTCGCAACGGCGCCGAGACAACATCTGACGCCCGAAGTGTAAACCAGACGTCGCCACCGGTCGGCACCGAGCTGTCGCCGCTGGAATAGATTGGCACTGCGCAGGAGCGAATCGGCGGAAGGTCCTTAGCCTGGCTGAAGCGGAAATCAAAATCGTGTAAGCAATTCTGTACGGAGTTCATGCGTTGTGCAGGTGGGGGCAGAATCGGCGACCCAATTGCAAAAGTCGCCGTGAAGCGAATCTGGATGCGCACCTGTTCCATTTCCGCTCGCTTACCGCTTAGGAGCACCGTTCTTCATGACGATGTTGATGTCATCGGGATTGATCAGGTCGGGTACCGTCCAGCCATCGAGGTCATATTCTGCCATACACTGCTCGGCGAAGCCCTTGTACTTGGCGGATTGCCCAAGCATATCGGCCACCATCAAGACTTCGAATCGAATGCTCTCATGATTGCCAAAGTAATTGCGCTCATAGAGCTCGTGCCGGCCGCCAAACTCGGTGCCCATCGCGTCCCACAGCAGCTTCATGAGCTTGACACGGTCGAGGGCACAGTAACCATTGGAACCCCTTACGAATTGATCGAGATATTTGCGGACTTCCGGTACCTTGAAATCAACCGCATGTGAAGGCAGATAAATGAGCGCGCTCGCAAGCACATTTTCGATGATTTCCTTCAGACGCGGATAGGCCATACTCGACATCACTCGGTAGGCCAAGCCGTAATCCAGATTGGGCAGCGCATAGCCCGGTGTCCACGGGATAGGAGTACGGGCCATCGCATCCGTGAGACCCCAAAACAGGTTGCGCCACGCGAGTACTTCACCTACCTGCGCCTGAACGCCACGAAACTCCTTAGCGCCAGGCCTTGAGCAAAAGCCCAGCGATGAAATCGAGCTTGACCGCTAGCCGCGTACAGCCTTGAAACATAAAGCGCGGCAGGAAGCCGGATCGCGGGAAAAAGTTGTTTACGTTGTCGATATCGCCGTAGGCAAATATGTTCTCCCAAGGCACGAAGACCTTATCGAAAACGACCCGCTATCCAGCCGGGTCGATGAAAACGACTCGATTATCAGTCGAAAGGACTGCCCGTGGCCGCCGCGTTCATTTCATAAGAGGGACGGCAGAAAAGCTTGCAGCCCGGCGCGTCGGTCGGCACGATGCAAACGAAAGCGAAATCCTTAGTCTTGATGGGCAGAGCGCCATTATTGGCGATGAAGTTGTAATGCGTGAGCGTCGACGTGGTGGCGACGACCTTGGCGCCACTGACGATCAACCCGCCATCGGTCTCCTTTTCCACGTGCATATAGACATCGCGCACTTCCGCCAATTCCTTGTTGCGATCCACCGGAGGGTTGACGATTGCGTGGTTGACGAAGCTGACCTCTTCCTGCACTTTCTTGTACCAGCGGCGGGCGTTCTCCTCGAAAGGCTTATAGAACTCGGCATTGGCGCCTAGCGTGGCCAGGAAGGAAGCCTTGTAATCTGGGCTGCGGCCCATCCAGCCGTAGGTCAGCCGCGCCCACTCCGCAATTGCATCGCGCGCGCCTACCAACTCTTCCGCGCTGCGCGTGGCCCTGTAGAATTTGTGCGTGTAACCACCGCTGTCCGTGTCGGTTTCGATGCAGAGCACGCCCTTGCGTTCATCCTGATGCAAGGCTTCGTACAGGCGGGCCAGCATGCGAATGGTGTTGCGGAAGGCGGGATGGACCGTGACCTCTTTGATTCGCTCTCCGTAGATCCAAATCTCGCGCCCATCGCGTATGCTCTCGATGTATTCTTGCGCGGTGAACGGGCGCGTGCGTCCCGCCGACTTCCCTTTCGCAGCGTCGGCCTTCTCATTCGCTAGCATCGTGGTCTTGCCTTCCCGTTACCTTCGCCAGGGTTAGACGCGGCTGGGAACTCAGCCTCGGTAATTCTATGGAATAAAGAGACTCAAGTCCGAAACTAACCGGCGGCTTTGGAAACTCCTTCCCCATCGCGCCGCGCCAAATGCGCCCAATCACGTTCGAATCGAAATACTTCTTTGGCCGGTGGAAGCGGCGCCTGTGTTTCGATCCAGCGCACTGGCTCGCCACCTCTATTCTCAAAACTGTGGATGCAGCCCACGCTTGTCCAGATCACATCGCCGGGACCCAAATCGTACGACTTGCCGTCCGCGGTGGCACGAACTCGCCCGCTCACGATGAAATACGATTCTTCAAAGGTATGATCGTGCGGATCGATCTTTGCGCCCGGTAGGTATTGAATTAGAAATAGCGACTGGTGGATTGCTCCGAAAGAACGGTCTACAAACATCTTGATGGCCACACCCGTCGTAGGGTTGAATCCTTCCATTTGCGATGGTCCGCCAGCGCGCGGCAATTGTGATTCATCGAAATAGCCCAGGAGCGCATTTGCTGAGTCTGGTCTCCCCGGTCCCGCTGCCTGCCGGACAACATCGCCGCCGGCGAAGAAGGTATCGAGGCCATATTCAAGCGCACGAGGTTGGGGAGCCTGCATCTCCAGCCACCGAACGGTCCCATTGCTTGCATTGGACCAGGCGTGGCGTACGCCCGTACTGATCAACCCGAAGTGGCCGGGACCAATCACGTGGCTCCTGTCGCCGATCTGCGCCTGGATTGTCCCTTCCAGAACATGGAAGCTTTCCTCGAACGAATGAAGATGGGGTTCAATGAAACCGTTTGGTGCCAGGTGGCAAATACCCACACCCATGTGTACCGATCCCATGGCATGATCCACATAAGTGGCGCGCCGGAAACCCGTGCTCACCTTATCGTATATTTTGGGGGTAAGTGCTGCGGCAGCACTAATCTTCGAGACGTAATGCATTGGGCGGCCTCTTTTCAAGCAGTGCAGGCGTGAGCATGCTTGATTCTACTCGAGCGGGGGGCCAGCGGCTTGCAGAAAATCACATTGTGAACAAAATCGCGACTCGGCGTGGCCCCAGCTTCGCAAAGCCTCACCTTCCTAAAGGATAGTTGTTACGCCCAGGTAACAGAAAGGTTCCGCTCATATTGATCTGGATCGATCCAACGATGACTGCCTTCGAGCGACGACAAGGCCACGAGAAGATTGAGCCCTGCCGCATCAACGACAGCGCAATTGCCAAGGAACTTGAGGATTCCGTGTCGCCATACTGTGGGATCTGCAGTGTAAAAGATTGCTTTGCCGCAGCGACCACGCAGAACGGTCTTAGGCCACGAATCTGAGTCATTCGGCCCAGAACCGAAATTTTGCGCGGTACCGAACGTTGGACGTTTGTGGTTGTCTTCCTGGGGTGGATGCCTTCGATTGCAAACATGCGTTGTGGATTCTGGCGAGCAGAAGATAATTTGATGCTAGACACTTTCCGATCAGACGACTTCAGGGAATTATCCACCTTGGAACGAAGGCGGTCGGCCACCGGAAAGTTATTCCCGGAGCCGACCAGCCGTGCGCCCTTACAGTAAGTAGCACTCATTTTGCTCTGAATTTGACGCTGTCTAGCGGTGGCTTCCACCACCTGCGTGGCCGCGTCCATCACGCATCTCGTTTCCGTGGAAGTGATTGAAGGGCTTGTCTCCATGGTCCGGATGTGGACCAGCGTAGCCGCGATGTGGATCGAAGCGGTTATCAACGTGGCCGTGGAAGTCGTGGGGGCCGTGGAACCAAGACCCAGCTCCGATGAACACGCCGCCGCTAAACCACTCGGGCCCATAATATCCGTATGGGGCGCAGTCGTACGGCGTGAAGTCATAGTAGCCATACGGGCACACCGGCTCTGGTCCGATATTGATGGAGACTTGGGCAGGTGCAGACCTCGGAATGCTCAGCAAAGCGGCGATCAGGGTAGGGATGGCAAGAAATTTCCAGTAGCGCATGTGTTCCTCCTCATTCCTAAGAAAAGCAACCCAGGTGCCTTTTCTCGTTGCGGTCTTCCGGTGTATTCATGGGCTCAAACCGCTTCTTCGCCAGCCACCGGCCTACCACAAGCCCTCGTTATCAACGGATCGGGGTTAGGGGCGGTGTCCTTGACATGCCCCGTTCTTGATGGAATGATCAGCGCGACATTACTGGTTGACTGCCAGGGAGGTTGCTATGGCGATTGGCATCACCAGGACCTTCAGGTTGTGCCGAACTGTTCGGTGCGCCACGATATCCCTCTCGGCTATAGTTGCCGTGGGCTACTTCCAAGATCCACGACTAGTTTCAGCGAGTCCGCCAGCGCCCCAAGCACAAGGTACCGAGGTCACCCCCGTTCAGACGGCCGCCGGCGCCGCTCCAGCCGTCGCGCAAGTTCCCGGTGCGCTCGTCAAGCAATATTGCATTGTCTGCCATAATCAAAATCTGAAAACGGCCGGTCTAATGCTGGATCAAATGGACATTTCGCACCTCGGTGCGGCCGCGGATGTTTGGGAAAAAGTTGTACAGAAGGTTCGGAGCGGCGCCATGCCGCCCGCTGGAATGCCCCGGCCTGACAAGGCAACCTTCGAAGCGTTCTTGGCGCATTTGGAGAGCGAGCTGGATTCCGAGGCGGTCGCACACCCGAATGCAGGAAGGCCTTCTGAGCATCGTCTGAACCGGTTCGAGTACAGCAACGCGGTTCGGGACTTGCTCGGGCTGGACATTGACGCGGAGTCATTGCTGCCGGCGGACGAGTCAGACCACGGCTTCGACAACATCGCTGAAGTCCTAGCGATTTCGCCGACCTTGCTGGAACGGTACATGCTGGCGGCGCGGAAAATCAGTCGGCTCGCCATCGGGGATCCGGCGACGAGTCCGGCGGTGGAAACGTTTAAGATCTCGCGCGGTCTCCGGCAGGATGACCGCATGAGTGACGATCTTCCGATAGGAACGCGGGGTGGTACCCTCATTCACTATTACTTCCCGCTCGACGGCGAATACGTGGTGGCGGTCCGTCTGGGAAGAAACTTCACTAGCGCGGTGATTCGCGGTATTAACACGCGCGACCAGGTCGACGTTCTGCTGGATGGCGCCCGGGTCGCACGGTTCACTATCGGCGGCGAGTGCGGGTCGGCCCCGAGAGAAAGTTTGTACGCCCCCAAGGATCCCAAATGTAGGGATTACGTCACAGACGCGGATGCTGCACTGCACGTCCGCTTTCCTGTGACGTCCGGGATGCACGCGCTCGGAGTCGCATTCGTAAAGAAAAGTATGGTAACGGAAGGGTCGGGTCCAGCGCTGCTGCCGCCACGGCACACGAGTTCTACCTACGATGCTCCGAGGATGGATATTGATTCTGTCCGGCTCGAAGGACCTTACAACGCTACGGGACCCGGAGACACCCCCAGCCGACGCCGGATTCTTGTCTGTCATCCTTCTGGGGCCGCGGACGAAGAGCCCTGCGCGAAGAAAATCCTGGCGATGCTGGCGCGCAGGGCTTATCGGCGGCCAGTCACTGATGGGGACATCGAGAAGCTGCTCCAGTTCTACCGGGCTGCTCGGGGTGAGGGCAGCTTCGAGAGCGGTCTCCAGGAGGCGCTGGCGCGACTGCTTGTGTCCCCGCAATTCCTGTTCCGCGTCGAACGCGATCCAACGAACATCCAGGCAGGCGCCGTCTATCGTATCAGCGATCTCGAACTAGCCTCTCGTTTGTCATTTTTCCTTTGGAGCAGCATTCCCGACGACCAGCTCCTCGACATTGCAGAACGCGGGAAGCTGAAAGATCCAGAAATCCTGGAACAGCAGGCCCGGCGGATGCTTGCCGATCCGCGGGCGACCGCCGCCTTGGCGGAAAATTTTGGGGGCCAGTGGCTACGCCTCCGTAACATGAAGGTAGTGGATCCCGATCCGAGGATCTTTCCCGAGTTCGACGACAACCTGCGTGAGGACTTCCTGCGGGAGACAGAGCTGTTCCTCGAAAGTCAGATACGCGAGGATCGCCCGCTGGAAGAGCTTCTCACGGCGAATTATACGTTTGTCAACGAACGGTTGGCTCGTTTCTACGGGATCCCGAACGTATACGGAACTCATTTCCGGCGCGCTCTGCTGGTTGATCCTTATCGAGCCGGATTGCTTGGCCAAGGTAGCGTTCTGACGGTGACGTCATACGCGACGCGAACCTCTCCGGTCCTTCGTGGCAAGTTTCTGTTGGAAGCTGTCCTCGGAGCGCCTCCTCCGCCACCGCCGCCGAACGTTCCGCCGCTGAAAGAGGTTGGCGACGGGGGCCATCCACCCGCCTCCATGCGCGAGCGAATGGAGGAACACCGCAAGAACGCCGTGTGTGCGACGTGCCACACGCGGATGGACCCATTGGGTTTTGCACTTGAAAATTTCAATGCCATCGGGAAGTTCCGAACGGCAGACGGGAATTCGTCTATTGACGCCTCGGGAGTACTTCCTGACGGAACAAAGTTTTCCAATCCTAACGAGTTTCGACAAGCATTGCTCAAGCATCGAGACGAATTTGTCACTACGTTCACAGTCAACCTTATGACTTACGCTCTGGGTAGAGCCGTGCAGTACTACGACATGCCTGCAATCCGCACCATCATTCGGGACGCAGCTCCGAATGATTACCCCTGGTCATCTCTGATTCTCGGGATCATCAAGAGCCGACCATTTCAAATGAGAAATGCACAGGAACCAGCGAGGAATTCGGAACTGGCAAGGGCCAACCAGCAGCATTAGTAGCAGGTCTGTGGCGGTACGCTGAGCATTCCGGAAAGGAAGGTTGTGATGATTATCACGAAGAAGGTCTTATCGCGGCGCGCGGTTCTACATGGCCTGGGTGCGACCATCGCGCTGCCGTTGCTCGACAGCATGGTTCCAGCTTTCGCCTCCGTCGGTTCTATTGGGACACAGCCCGTGAAGCGGCTAGGGGCAGTGTATGTGCCAAACGGAATGAGCATGGGGAAGTGGTTGCCGGCGACGGAGGGCGCATTGGAGATCACGCCGATTCTCGTCCCGCTGACGCCGGTTCGGGATTCGGTGCTTCTCTTGAGCGGCATGGCCAACCATGAGGCGAGGCCGTTGCTGAATGAAGGCGATGGAGACCACTCCCGCTGTCAGGCGGCTTTCCTCACGGGCGCTCATGCGAGAAAAGCAGCGGGAAAGAACACCACCCTTGAGGTTGGCATGTCGATGGACCAGATTGCGGCACGACAACTGGGGAAAGAGACGCAACTGGCGTCGCTTGAGTTGTCTTTAGAGGCCAACGATTTGGTGGGGCAGTGCGAAGACGGGTATGGCTGTGCCTACAGCGCCACGCTCGCTTGGCGCGATGCCCACACCCCGTTGCCGATGGAGACTAACCCACGCGCGGTCTTCGAACACCTGTTCGGCGCCGCAGGCAGCACTGAGCGCGAGGCGCGGCTCCGTGGCTTCCGGGATGACCGCAGTATTTTAGACTCGGTCACTGAGGAGCTGACAGGCCTTCAGCGAACACTCGGTGGAGGCGACCGTTCCAAACTGGCAGGCTATCTCGATTCCGTCCGGGACATCGAGCGGCGTATCCAAATCGCGGAGGCGCAAAAGGATCGAAACTTGCCGAAGTTAGCGGAGCCGGCGGGCATTCCAGATAACTTTGAGGAATACGCGAATCTGATGTTCGATTTGATGCTAGTTTCGTACCAGTCCGACCTGACTCGGGTTTGTACTTTTCTGATCGGTCGCGAGAAAAGCGTTCGAACCTACTCCGAGATCGGCGTCCCGGACGCGCACCACCCAGTGTCGCATCACCAGGAGCAACCTGAGCTGTTGGAAAAACTGGCCAGGATCAACACGTTTCACATGAGGATCTTCGCCAGGTTTCTGGAACAGATGCGAGCAACCCCCGACGGCGACGGCTCTCTACTCGACCATTCAATGATCATCTACGGCGCAGGGATGAGCAACAGCAACGCGCATATACCTGAGAATTTGCCAATTGCCGTGGTGGGCGGTGGCGCGGGCCAGCTCCAGGGAGGCCGGCATGTGCGGCTGCCGCAGGGTACGCCGCTGTCCAATCTACATGTGACGCTTCTCGACAAGATGGGAATCCCAATTGAGCATCTCGGCGACAGCACTGCCGAAGTGCGGGTACTTTCCGGCGTCTAGTCCGCTGAGCTACGGGCGCGAGACCAAACAAGTGTTTTGGAGGAAGGCAAGCCGGGTCCGCAATTCCGATCAGTTCGGGAGTGGCATAGTAACCCGAGGCCGCTCGACAATTTGGGAGCGATAGATAGGTGCCGGGCGTTAAGCGGGAGTGAGGCGGCTAACCGACCTCAAGGAGGGTATTAAATGCGCGCTACCATTCGATGCGCCGTGGGGCTGTTCATCTTCCTGCTAGCAGTCGTTAGCTTGGCCATTGCTGGCGCCGATGATCTTCGGTTGGTGAACACCGCGAAGGACCAAGACGTCGCGGCGGTGAGGGCGCTGCTGAAGCAAGGCGCGCCGGTGAACGCCAGTCAGCCTGATGGTGTTACGGCGCTGCATTGGGCGGCGCTGGGGAATAACCTCCAGATGGCCGACCTCCTGATCAGCTCCGGCGCTCGGGTGAATGCGGCCGACAATTATGGTGTGACGCCGCTGTCACTCGCTTGCACGAACGGGAACGCGCTGCTTGTCGAGAAGCTGTTGAAAGCGGGAGCGAATCCGAACGCTGCCCAGGCGAGTGGCGAGACGGTGTTGATGACGTGCACGTATGCAGGCGCGCTAGACGCGGTCAGGGCGCTCTTGGCCTTCGGCGCAGACGGGAACGCGAAGGAATCCTCCGGAGGCCAGACCGCGTTGATGTGGGCAGCGGCGCAAGGACATACGGAGGTTGTGCGAGCTCTGATCCAGCACGGCGCGGACGTGCATACGCGGTCTGCGGCGGGGTATACAGCGTTGCTCCTGGCGGCTCGGGAAGGCCATCTGGAAACGACGCAGGCCTTGCTAGCTGCGGGTGCGGACGTTAACGAGGCTGCAAAGGACGGTACCACGGCGCTCTTTGTGGCTACTATGCGAGGGCATACGAAGTACGGCGAGTTTCTGCTGGACAAGGGTGCGAATCCGAACCTTGGTCCGGGGTTCCTGCCCTTGCACTGGGCGGCGGCCACATACGATACCGAATTGACTGACAACTCCAACGGGATCCTGTCGGAAGACAACGAATGGAGCGCTTTGGGCGGGTTGCGGGAACCCGAGAAATTGGAATTCGTGAAGGCACTCCTCGCCCATGGTGCGGATCCGAATGCGCAGGCTCGTAAGTTTGGGGCAAGAGCCGAACTTGGTGTGTACATAAAGGGGTCCATGCAAGGCCTGGACGGCGCGACGCCATTTCTGCTGGCTGCCAGGGGAAATGATATCGCCGTTATGCGCGAACTCATCGCTCACGGCGCGAATCCGAAGTTAACTACCAAGAATGGCACGACACCCTTGATGGCGGCCGCGGGCGTCGACCACACGCCTGGAATCACCCGATCAATTGAGAGCGAGGCGCTCGAGGCCGTCAAGCTGTGCGTGGAGCTTGGCAACGACGTTAA
>QHYS01000012.1:0-3141 GCA_003223325.1 Acidobacteriota bacterium | reverse complement strand
CTGGTGCACCACGGCGCCAACATGAATGCCAAGAACAAAATGGGATGGACACCCCTATTCATCGCCGAGGGTATTGACACCACCGGATTCCACGTCAAATCGGATACGACGGCATCTCTACTTCGGAAGCTTGGGGCTACTCCCAGCCCGGAGGGTATGTCGAGGGAAATGCCAGACATCAAGGACCGTGACACTGATGGTACCGAGGCGTCGGCTTTGGGGCGGTCGGCTTCGGGGCCTTAGATTATGCTGCGCTGGCGATTGCGGCTGGAGACCACGACCTTCGCGCCTTCTCGTGCCAAGGCTACCGCAAAAGCCCTGCCGATGCCCGAGGTTGCGCCAACCACTAACGCGTGAGTTACCACTATTCGTACCTGGTTGGGACTCTGATTTTTGCGGCGGCACGGGTGACTTGTTTCGTCGTCGGTAAGAGCTACCGCGCCCACATACTCTGGGGCAGCCTAGTTTCAGCCCCGCTCGCCCTCACAAGTATCCTATTCGTTCCTCAGTATTGGACGCCACCATCGCTGTTTAACCTCGACAGTAGCTTCAGGGTAGGGATTTGAGGATCTGCTCAGGCCGCTGCGGTGGGCGGCATTGCCTCGGTTATCGGCGAAATCTCTCTTAAAGAGAGACTTGCGAAACACAGAAAGCAGCTACGAAAACGACACTATACGCCGTTCGTCATTATGTTCGTGGTGGGTTTCATTCTTTACTTGCTGCATTTCAAGACCATCCAGATCGCAATTATTTCATTCACTGTCTGCGCTATCGTCATTGCTTTTCTGCGTAGCGACTTGATTTTGTGAAACAGATGGGCGTCAAGGTCCGTGTCGCTGTCTGGGAGATGCGAGACGGCCGCTGCGAGCACAAGCAATACAACGTCGGCTCCACCACGCGCGCCAAAATCGGCGAGACGGGCGACAAGGACTGGGTCGAAGCCTGGATAGCTTGATTCAGGGGAGCCGCGATGCGCCATCCGCTCGGGGGTAATGCTCATGGGATAAGGCGGCATCGCGGCCAGTGGCGACCAAACGTTCAGGGAGTTTAATTGGTGAACGGCAAATATTGTGCCTCGACACAATGGAAATGTGCTCGTGGCGATAATCGGTGAAATACCTTAGGAAATGACGTTCCCATGAATGGGTAAGGCAATCAATTCCCGCGTCGCCGTTTGAGAAGAAGGGTTTATGGAGACGTTCGCATCGCAAACTCCGATTTTCCTGTCGCTTTGAGCCAACGTAAGCGAAGACCGTGTAAGCCTTCAACGGTAGCGTTGTGGACCTCACTTTCGCACAACTGGATCATTCCTCGAATTGGTCCCTTATTTTTGGAGAGCTTCGGCAACAAGCAAATAAAAGAGTTCGCCGATGCCCTGTGCGACGAGGATCCTCCCCTCAGCCCACGAACGATCGCGGAAATAGTAGGGCTGACAAAGCGCATTGTGGCGTCGGCGATCGATGAGAACGGCGCGATCGGCCAATTGGCGCGTGGTGCAAAACAGCCGATACTATTTCCGCGACGAGGAGTTGAGTGTGGCAGAACTGGACGAAGCAGTCGCTTTGTACGCAAGAGCGAAGCCGCGGCTCGTCCTATCCCACAAGCTCCGCAAGTTGCCGTGAGGGCGGTTCTGTGCGACTTGATCGGGAATTGTCTTGTAGCCAAGGGAGACGCGCACAATTCTAGGACCAGCGTTGCCCTTTCAAGCGATGTTTGAAACTCATTCCCCCGAGACGTGGATCTTCGGAAACTACCATGTAAGCCGAGAGTTCGCGATTGGAGCGACCAAATTTCGCAGTTTGGCTGAATTGGAAGTCTACGCATTACGAGGTAAGCCATCATGAAAGAAATCGCAGCTTCCGAATTGCTTGACCGCCGCGCTGCGCGAAGCCCATTCCAGCCATACCGATGGGTAGAACGATGAGGTTTGATTGGGATGCCGTATGCAAATGGCTCGAAGAACTGGCCGCGGACGATGCGCGAGATCTTCAAAAAAGAAGAACGGGCGGTCCGGTTCGGAAATCGTCTTCCATCCGTCGCAAGAAAATGACTTCTCAATCCATCAAATAGGAATTTCGATGCAGACCGGCAGAATCTACCAGAAAGGTCCAAGTTGGTTTCTTCGCTATCGCGAACCTGTTCTCAAAAACGGAAAAAAGGCTTGGAAAGATGTCGTCGTGCGACTTGTTCCTCGCGACAACCATTTCAAGAACGAACGAGCGGTAGAACATTTAGCCAACCCTACCTTGCCCAAGTCAATAGTGCGGCGTCGGTCCGGGCGAACACAACGCAGACAGTAAAGGATTTTATCGAGTTTGTGTATTTCCCGAACGTACAGAAACGGCCTTCCACGATCAATGGATACCGTCACACGTTCACCAAGCATGTGAAGACACGTCTTGGAGATAAAGGGTTTGGGATTTTCGCCCTGTAGAAGGCCAGACAATATTGGACGCCATAACGGCGGCCAATCCACAACTGACGCACACCACTCATCACTGGCATCTTCACGTTTGCGTGCAACGAGGTCTGCGCGATACGAACCCGATGCGGTGAAGATGATTGCAGTGCTTGAAAAAACTCAGCTAGTTGCAGCGACCGTTGTCGCTACGGCGGCATTAACAGGTTTACGAAAGAACGAACTGCGAGGACTGAAGTGGGAAGACTTAGAGGGCAATCAACTGCGTGTCCAACGGACGGTCTGGAACACGCCCATTGGAGACAAAACCAAAACCAAAGCAAGCAAGGCCCCCGTGCCGCTTGCGCCCATGCTTCACGATCTCCTTGAAGCGCACCGCAACGGCTTCCCTGCTGAGGGCTTCATCTTCGACGGCGAGAAAATGGGCCGACCCCTTAACCTGTCGAATCTGGCCCACCGCGTGATCGCACCTCTGCTTGAAAAGGAAGGCGATGGTGTAAAATGGCATGGTTGGCACGCATTCTGGCGAGGTCTAGCGACGAACCTGTATGCGATCAACACCAACGAGAGCGTCATCAAAGACATAATGCGGCACGCGGACGTGAAGATTACGCGGAAGCATTACATCAAGATGGCGCCCGAGTCTTCTCAGTGGGCGATGAAGGGCCTCCAGAGGCTCTTCAAATCGCTCCGCAAGAAGAAGAGATCATGAAGTCTCAGTT
>QHYS01000130.1 GCA_003223325.1 Acidobacteriota bacterium | reverse complement strand
GGTGGCCACCGAGGCCAGCTTGATATTGGCATCTTCCAGGACTTTTTGAATCCGATTGATGGTGCGCGTCTTTTCTTCCACCAGTTGCGTCCGGTGTCGCGTGAGGTCCCGCAACTCGCGCTGCGGACGCGGGGGAATGAAGCTGCCCTGCAGCAGTCCACATTGCAGCAATGGCGCAATCCATTGGCAATCCCGAACGTCACTCTTGCGCCCCGGCACCTGTTTGAGATGGCGCGCATTCACCAGCAGCACCGTGAAGCGGCCCTCCAAGATGTTGAAGATGGGTTTCCAAAACACCCCGGTGGACTCCATGGCTACATGTGTGACTCCTTCGGCCGCCAGCCAGTCGGCCATCGCCACAAGGTCTCGAGTCATCGTTCCCCAGTGGCGGGTCTCACTATGCACGCGACCGCTCGGTTCGATTTGCCGCACACAGGCTTCTACCGACTCCTTGTGCACATCTAACCCGGCACAGCAAGCGAGAATGTTCTCCATATCCTCTCCTTCCTGCCTATGCGAGAGGACATCGAAAGGTGAAACAATCTGCTCCGCGTGCTCTCGTGGAAGCGAGGCGACAATTTGGGGTTCGGAGCGATGTCCAGGCCAGACTCTATAGCGGGCTTCATGCTCCAAGGATAATCGGCCTTCGTCCGCACAGGCCTAGGGATCATAAGCCGATCTGGAGTGCATTTTCATGCTTTGCGGGTGTCGCGAAGCGACATGACCCACTCTATAGCAAGTCCTAAACAATACGAGCGTTGCAAGAACGGGGGCAGAAATGCCGATCTGGGAAGCATCGCGCTAGGCCGATGTCCACTGCGGCCTGCGGGACAATGTATACCCGCACGCCCCTTATACGGTCGACGGGATGGCGGGCTCCAAAGGTAGAGTTCGGCGTTGCCGTTCCCGCGAACAACAGGCCGCTATATTCGCTCATGAACTGAATGCGTTTTGCGGGAAAGAGAATAAACCCGCGGCGCACATGGACCCGGTCGTCCATAGTCATATCCTTCAGCCCACCCGCACGGATAGCGTGTGAACATGTACCCGAAAGTGCCCACGAGCGTAATCAGGTTGAAAAAATTGCGGCTCGCGGCCCGGCTTTTCCGGTATCGCTTGGGCGGCCGTGCTGCGCTCGATCGCACGTAGGTCCGTGCTGTTTTACCGGACCGCGGCTTGCGCCTGACCCCGCCACGCTAGCTTGGCATTCCTGCTTTCGGCTGGTAGATTCAATTCAGATCACCGAAAGGAATTATGCAAACAGATCAGAATAAATCGACGGATCGCGTGCTGATTGTCGAAGACGAAGAAAATGCGCGCAGAGGCTACGAGGCCCTGCTGCAAAAATGGGGGTTAGATGTTCTGGGCGTCTCCAGCGCTGAAGACGCCCTGGCTCGGTTTTCCGATTACCGTCCTTCCGTTCTGATTGCAGACGTAGAGCTCCCCGGTATGGACGGGCTAAGGCTGCTTGAGCGGCTTGGTGAGGTGCTGGCTTCCGTTCCAGCCATAATCATCACCGGAAAGGGTAGTGAGGAGCGTGCTGTTGCCGCGATTGAGGCTGGCGCCTTCTGGTACATCGAAAAGCCCCTCAAAGGAGCGGTGCTGCGGGCCCTTCTCAATCGCGCTCTGGGGAAAGCCCGCGATCAGCAACAAGTGGCCGCCTTGAGGCGGCAGTTGCGGGAAGCAGGTCGCATCGGCGAACTCGTCGGCGCGGCTAAACCCATGCAGGAAGTCATGCGCCTGGTCGAGCAGGTCGCTCCGTCTTCCGCATCCGTGCTTATTACCGGAGAAACCGGCTCCGGGAAGGAAATCCTCGCCCGCACTCTCCATCAGCTTTCACCGCGCAACGACCGTCCCTTTGTGGCAATCAATTGTTCCGCCATTCCGGAATCCCTGATGGAAAGCGAAATTTTTGGACACGAACGTGGCGCCTTCACGGGAGCGGCGGAGCGCCGCATCGGGTGTTTTGAACTGGCCGATGGCGGCACGCTGCTTTTGGACGAGATCGGCGAAATGCCTGCTCCGACCCAAGCCAAATTGCTGCGCGTCTTGGAAGACAGGAAGGTCCGGCGTCTCGGTAGCAAGGTCGAGACGCCTGTGGATGTGCGCGTGCTCGCGGCTACGAACAAGGATCCCGAGCAAGCCGTGGCTCACGCCCAGCTCAGGCAGGATCTCTATTTCCGCCTGAACGTTTTTCACATTCATCTGCCCGCCTTGCGCGATCGCAAGGAGGACCTCCCGCTGCTCGTCGAACACATTCTGCGCGACCTCAATGCCAAACACAGCCGTCAGGTTCGCGGCGTCAACGCCGAAGTCAGCGAGCTTTTCCACAGTTATGCTTGGCCGGGCAACGTCCGCGAGTTGCGCAATGTGCTCGAACGCGCCGCGATTGTGTGTGACCGGGACCTCATCGGCCGCAGCCATCTCCCCGCGGACTTCGGCCGCACTCACGCTACGGCTGCGTCCGAACTTTCTTCTCTGCGTTTCCCTTTGGGTACGACTGTGGACGCCATGGAGCGCGAGCTTATTCTGCAGACGCTCGCGGCTACCAACAACAAGACACGTGCTGCGGAACTTCTCGGAATTAGCCTGAAGACACTGCATAATAAGCTGAAAGAATACGAAGCGGACCGTGCAGAGAATCGCTGAGCTCCCATGCGCCTGCGTTTGAAAACCAAAATCACCCTGATCATCGCCTTGCTCGTGCTCACTGTGGTGGGGGTCACCTCCTGGCTCCATGTGTTGACCTTGACGCGCCAGGTCATCGAGCAGGCCAATGGGCGTGCAAACCTCGTCGCGCAGCAGGTCTTTTTCCAGGCCCAGAATGCCTTAGCCGAGGCAGCCAATGAGGGGCAGGTGCCGGCCTCGAATCGGCCTGAGGATGTACGAGAATACGTTCGCAACGCCCTGGACCAGAACTCGGCGCTTACTTCATTGATCGATGCCGAGGTGGGGAACTCTTTCCTGGTCTATGAGGTAACCATCGTCGATCGCGACGGTACCGCCCTGATCTCGAGCGATGCCTCGCTACCGGGTCGCAAAGTGCTTCCCCGTCCACCTCTTAGCCAACTCGTCAACGCGGGCTTCATCCAACAGCTTCGCTGGATCTATAGCGCGCCGCAAGCCTATGACGTTTCCGATCCGTTTAAACTCGGCCCTCCCGGACGCCAGGTGCCGTTCGGTGAAATTCGCGTGGCCTTGCACACCGGCCTTCTGGCCATCGAGATCACTCCGTCGCTGCGCTCGGCCGTCTTTTTGGCGCTCATTTCCGTGCTGGCCTCCGTGCTTCTGGCCGCCATCGTGAGCACGGCTATACTCGCACCAGTCGAACGCATCTCCGCGCAATTGGACCGCATCTCACGAGGCGAATTCGATCAAAAGCTGCTCGCGCGCGGGGATGAATTCGGGCAGGTGAGCACCAAAATCAGCCAGATCGGATTGCAGTTGCGCGGAGTGCGCGAAATCTTCAGTACGCTCCGGGAAAATCTCGACCAGATTCTCGGTGGCCTGGAAGACGGGCTGCTGCTGTTCACGCGCGATGGCCGTGCCGTGATGGTCAGTCCCGCGGTGGAAAATTTCCTCGGCTCACCCGCTGACCAATTGCTGGGACGCAAGGCGAGCGAGATCTTCCCTGCAGGTCACCCCTTGGGCTCCGCTCTCGGTCTCGTCGGAGACGAATTTGAACCTGTGGCTGCCGCGGAGATTGACGTGCCCGCGTCTGATTCCAGCCTGCCGCCGCAGCGCGTCGGTCTCAGCGTGCAGGTAATCAGCGAACGCGGTACGCGCATGGGCGCTCTGGTCACGTTGCGCGACCTCCAATCCCTTGAATCCATCAGTCGTCAATTACAGGTTTCCGAGCGCCTCGCTGCTCTCGGTCGCGTCACTGCGGGTGTGGCCCACGAAGTCAAAAATCCGCTGAACTCGATGCGGCTTTGGCTGGAAAATCTCAAGGAGAATCTCCCCCCTGGCGATGGCGTACCCCGGCAAGCTGTGGCCGTCCTCGATAGCGAAATCGACCGATTGGATTCAGTCGTGAAACGCTTTCTCGATTTCATGCGTTCACAAGAGTTGCGGCTCGAGGAGACTCACCTCGAGGAATTGCTGGATGAAGTTAGCGGAATTGCCCGGCCCCAGATGGAACGCGCGCACGTCCAGCTCGAAAAACAGTATGCGGATCTCCCGCCCGTGCGCGTCGATCGGCCTCTTCTCACGCAAGCCCTCCTTAATCTGATTTTCAACGCCATTGAGGCCATGCCGTCCGGCGGCAAGCTAGCGCTTGGTCTGGAGCGCCGCGGCGAATGGGCGGAAATTAGTATCGAAGATACCGGGCAGGGCATCGCTCCGGAGAATCGCGCCCGTGTCTTTCAGTTGTTCTTCACCACTCGGCCGGGCGGCAGCGGAATTGGCCTAGCCAGCGCCTATAAAGCGATACAATTGCACGACGGCTCCATCGATTTTGATTCTCAAATAGGACGAGGTACGACTTTTCGCATCGAATTACCTCTGACGCGCCCCGTGGAACCCGCAGTTTCGCGCTTGCGGGAGGCAAACGGCGCGCTGGCACGGAACGCATCATGAAGCTACGCCGGAACATTCTTGTTGCTCTCTTATGTCTCGCTGCCGCCGGACTTTGTGGTTGCCGGCGAAACATCGTTCGCGCTGCTCCACCCTCGGTGGCTACTCCGCCGGATACAGAACCCGTCCCGCAGCCGACCGTGGTGAGTCCGCAGCCGGCGGCCGCCGCTCCTGCCGAGCCCCCTGACATTAAACCGCCTGCTGAACCTGTACCGGCTGTCGCTGAGCAGCCGCGACCCCGCCCTCCGGTCGAAGCCGAAGCGGCCGCACCGAAAGCTGAACCAGAGCCAGAGCCGGTGCAGATCGCGCCGCAGCTTTCGGCAAAAGACCAGGCCGCTGCGGTTCGAACCACCACCGACGATATCCGCGTCGCCGAACGCAATCTACAGGTTGTTTATGGCCGCCAGCTCAGCGCCTCGCAGAACGACCTTGTTGGAAAGATCGCCGGATTCCTCGCTCAAGCGCATGAAGCAATACGTACCGGGGACTGGGTCCGTGCGCAGAACCTGGCTCAAAAGGCCCAAGTCCTATCAGTCGAACTGGTCAAATCTCTGTAGAACGATGTAGGCTTCGATCCGCCATTCTTTAGGGCTTGTCCCCTTGGTAAGATGGATACATGCCCTCGCATGATGTCATCGTCATCGGTGCAGGCTTGGTTGGCTCAGCCATTGCCATGCGCCTCGCGCAGGAAGGCCTTCGAGTCGCCCTCGTCGAAAAGAATGCGCCCGGCCGAGAAGCCTCGTGGGCGGGGGCCGGTATGCTTTCCCCAGCGCCCGACAGTCCCGCGTCGATTCCTCTGGTGCCATTCGGCCGGGCCAGCCTGAGCCTCTATCCCCAATTCATCGCCGAGATCGAGGATATCTCTGGACGCCGCGCAGGTTATCGTACCGAGGGCGCCATCGAGTTGCTTTTCTCTGCCGATGCCGAACGCGCACTCAGCACGCTCATTGCTCTGCATCACGCGCTGGGGCTCCCCACCGAGCCGCTTCCTATCGATGAAGCCATCAAAGTTGAGCCCGCCTTGACGCACCGCGCACAAGCGGCCGCCTACTTTCCCTATGAAGCTTGCGTCGACAATCGCGCTCTCACAGAAGCGCTCCTGGCGGCA
Source organism: Acidobacteriota bacterium (assembly GCA_003223325.1). GTDB lineage: Bacteria > Acidobacteriota > Terriglobia > Acidiferrales > UBA7541 > Palsa-189. Next base: position 52,421 of record QHYS01000130.1, on the reverse strand, counting down.
GCCTCGATTTGCAGAGTAGAGCTATTTCCGGCCACGCATGTACGCCAGATCGTGATCAAGCATGGACGCTGCACCGGCGTACGCACTGAAAATCGAAGCCTCTTCGAGGCGCGGGACGTAGTCGTCGCCACCGGTGCTTTTTCTAGCCTTCTCGAAGGGATCGTTCCACGATTGGCAACGCGCCCGATTCGCGGACAGATGGCGGCCCTCCGGTCTCAGCAGCCCATTGGGCACGTGATCCGTTGCGAACAAGGTTACATCGTGCCGCGCGATTCCGCCGGGCCGCAACGGCTGGTAACCGGGAGCACACTGGAGGACGCTGGGTTCAATAAACATGTCACCGCACGCGGCATAGAAAAGATTCTCTCCACGGCGCAGGAACTAATTCCGAAGCTCGCGAATGCTGAAATCACTGAACTTTGGTGCGGCCTGCGTCCCGATACGCCCGATCATCTTCCCTTGCTAGGTCCGGCCGGTGTGGACGGGCTGACCATCGCAACAGGCCACTATCGCAACGGCATCTTGCTGACGCCCATCACTGCAAAACTCTTGCGCGAATGGATCGTAGAGAAGCGTGTCTCCATGGACTGGGAGATCTTCAATCCGCTGCGATTCGCCGGCGCGGGAAGCGCTGGTACAACGGCGCCTGAATTTTTATCGGACAATCCAGCCGGCAGCGAAGTCGCCCACAAGTAAGTCCCCCAGTGCGCACACCCAGAAAATTTCAACCGCGCCGTTAGAACGGGAAACTTCTTGCCGGAGGACGACTGGGTGGGCCGGGCATCGGCGACGAGCGGCCTGGGTCGGTAAAGTTAATTTTTGTCGGATCGAGGTAAAGAGGCCGGTCCAGCATTATGTCCACGCTACTTCCCCGCGGCAGCTCGAGTTCCGGTCCCCTCGTCATCATTACCGTCGCCAGGCCCACGGCAGCGCCCAGGCCGGCGCCAATTCCCGCACCCTGTGCTCCTCCTGCGACCGCGCCGATGCCGGCTCCGGCACCGGTCGTCTTGATGACAGTGCCGGCATCCGCGGCTTTATCCCTGTCCTTGTTGATTTGGCCTTCTTTGCCGGCATATTCGCCGCCGCCTGTTTCCGTGTTGGTCGGTACGGCGTCGAACTTAACGGTATAGCCATTGGGTAGAATCAACGTCGTCAGGCGAATATGTACCTCGGCGCCGCCCTTTCCTTTTGCCGGGCGCTTTGCTTCGGTGATTTCACCCTGCACATACGAGCCCGCCGGAATCACGATGCGGTCGTTCACGACGACGGGAAACGTGGTTTCCAAGTAGAGTGGTTCGCCGGGTTGGGCATTCCGAGTCGTAATCCCGTTGTGAAGCAGAAGAGGGAGATGAGTTCCCGCGGGCACCACGATTTGAGCGGGGGCGCTATTGACCGACGCGCTGTTTGCGGCTGGCGCAGCATTTGGCCCTGAACTGCTCTGAGCGGCCTGATCCGGTTTGGCTTGATCAGACTTTGTTTGGCCGGCCGCCTCCTGCTGGCGGAAATGCTCGGCAAAAAGCGGGGCCGTAATCAGCATGCTGCCGAGTACCACCAGGCCAAGCTTCTTCCTTGGTTTCATTCCATAGCTCATGACCACCCTCCTGCCGGGATACCGGTTGGATGCAATTCTGAGGAGGCACAGGTGCCTGAGTATACGCCTGTGGCCGCGCATCGATGCCCTTGGAGTTGCGCACTGTGGCTCAAGGTCCAGAGTTCATCACTTTTGTGGAAAACGCGATGGGGTACCCGAACCCTGTTTTTGTTCATTACAGGGCAGTTAATCCTTAGCTCTTATATCGATTCTCAAGGGCCATTTGAAACGCTCTCGCAAGCGCGGATTCTGAAAGCTTCGAATATCGAAGACATGACAGGGAAAACGGTTGCCACGGCAGTCGAAATGAGGGTATCTGGAGGTTCCGGGTGTCGAGGAGGATTGATCTTTTCAAAAGAGATCCGTCGCTTACACCCAGCACACGGTGGGGACCCGCGCTCGCTCCAGTTGGTCGCTCGGTATGACGACGCTGGTCGCAGTCAGTTTTTTGAGCAGAATCGACAAGGCCATCTTGCCGTCCGCCCCTTTCGTGCCCGGTGAAAAACCCGCCTGAAAGCACAGCGGCAAGTTCCCGCAGTCGCCAAGTTCATCCGGTGCATGTTCTGAACTGGTCCGGCCGCACGCCGGCTTCACGCGGTGTAGACTCCGGCAAATTCACCCTGGCAGGACGTTTATATGTTTTTGCACGGGCGTCAATCGCAGCAGGTCGATGGCAGGGTCCTAATTTGGGCGGCGGGCCACTGCGATGAGGTGGGCACTGGCGCCTTGTACCGAAGGTTCTCGTTCGATCGATGATAGGAACTCCATCAGACTCTGTCGCTGGGCGGGGTCGTTCCAAGCTTCGCTAAACAGAGCCGCGCTCCATGCCGGTCCTTCGACCGCAAGTATCTGGATCTCGGCGAAGCCAGCGTCGCGCAGTTCGACAGCCAGGTCCTCAGGACGGTGAAAATAAGCGGTCGTGAAGTACGCCGGGTGGTTCGTCGGATTGCGATGCTGACCGGAGGCGAGATCCGCCGCAACGATCTTGCGAAACTCCGCCTCTCGAAAGAAGCCACTCGAGAGGCCATCGATCAGTGACGCGAAACGAGAGATTGCGGAGGCCAACAGGACGCCCTGGGCTTTGAGAATGCGCCAGGCTTCACGGAGAGCTTGGAGACGATTGCCGCAGGGTATGTCCAGCTGACGAGCGTCGCCCCTGACGACCGATGCCAATGGGATACCTGACTCGGCCGCATAAGACATCGCCTGCTGCAGATGAAAGTCTACGGGGTCGATCAAGTGCACCCGGTATCCTTGCTTGGCGAGCGGGAAGGCATAGGCCCCGGCCGCGCCTCCTACGTCAAAAATCGTTGAGGGTCTCGGCGGGAGATGCCTCGCAAGAATGGCCTGGGTCCGAAGGAGCTCAAGTTGGCCCGCGAGCCGGTTAGCCGCTCTGACTCTCTACTTCGTAAATAGTGCCGCTCGATTTCTTCTGGTATGAGGCTCATCGGCGCCTCGATGCGTGACGCGTTGCCGCCGATGCTGCGGCTGCCGCGAAGATCAGCGGTTGCCGAAGGTTTCGGGATCGAAATCGGGGCAGGGCTTGGCGCCGGGCTGCTGGGCGCCGCTCTCGGAGGTCAAGACGACGCTCTGCCCCGTGAGTTCGAATCGCTTGCGACAGCGAATGTTCCGGCAGGCGACCATTTCGTCGATGCGAACCATATAGGAGCGCGCATTGGCGAAACGCTTGCGGTCCTCCGACCCGGCGCCGCGCGGGAGTTCTTTCTTTTTGGTGCGCACCATCCAGCGAATGGGATAAGAATTTTCCTGGCGGCAATGCGGGCAAACCAAGGTTAGATTCTTTGTCTCCTGGCGTTCGATATAGAACTGTCGCTCGTCCATATGATCACCCCAGCGCGCAAAGGCGGCGCGTGCTGGGGACGCCGACTTTCACCGCAGCACACGCGACTTTTCTACGGCGCGAGTGTTCGCGCTCGAGAGGCGCATGCCGGGGACTCCGTCTTTCAACCCAGCATGCGCAAAAGCTGAAGCAAGCAAAAAGCCTCAGGTCTCCCGCCGAGGAAAGCATCGGCGATACGACCTGAGCTACAAAGGCACCCGCGGCCGCCTTTTCGCGCGCTGCGCTCGCCTTTTCGCAGGCTAGAAGGCGCCGACAACCTCAAGGGCCGGCGAGTTGGTTCATTGTAACAAACTCGAAGCCGGTGTCCCGCCAGCGGGGCAGCCAAAATTCGAGAGCGGCCAGGACGTGGCGGCGGTCCGCGCCTAATCGGCGGGCGTCGCCATCGTGCAGCAGGACAACTTCTCCGCCGTGATTAGACCTTCTTTTGCTCCCCACTGTCGCGGATGGGGGGTGTCCACCGTCGCGTAACGATTCGTTTTGATCCGAGCTTTCTAAATGCGGCGGGCGCTCACCCCCTTGCGCGGATTTCCTTTCGCTCTTTATAGCCGAAGGCAGCGGGTTTCGTTCGGCGACACGCTCCAAGCGTTTGATCATGCGCGCCGCTGGCTGCGGCTTCCAGTCGTAACATTTCAGCGACCACATGGCCACACCGCGCAAACCCACATTGCGAACGGCGCTCCAGAGTTGCGGCCCGCGATATCCGAAGGGCGGGCGCATCAGTACAGGGGCCGCGTCGCGCTCGAACCCGAGGGCTCTAAGAATGCTGTCCTGACAAGCCCTGAGTTCCTCTGCGATTCGCCATGCCGGCAGAAGCGCGAGATTTCTATGCGTTTCGGTGTGGTTGCCGATACTGTGTCCGCGATCGGCCATCTCGCGTACGAGATCTGGACAGGCGCGAGCGAAGCGACCCACCAGGAAAAAAGTCGCGGGCACAGCGTAACGCCCGAGCAGGGCCAGAAGCTGCGGCGTCTGCGCCGGATTTGGCCCGTCGTCGAAGGTGAGTGCGATGCGGGAAGCATCCGGAGTGTGGTGCAAGGTGGGGCCAAAAAGCTGTGACGTTGAAGAGACGGCAGCCCAGCCGGCCACTCCTGCGCAAGCCCCCACGGTAGGCCATACGAAAAGAGGCCACGCATTCATCCGCGCGCATTTTCGCACGCGAACCGCCCGCCTGCAAAGTTAACCAGGGCGCAAAGAACGCGCCGGGGAGAGTAACCTTTGGGTCCAAGGTAGCGTCCAAGATTCTGAACTATTGAAAATGTCCCGGTGTGCGATGAGGGCGAAGAGGATTCCCCGCAAGGGCAGCGGGGGCAAAAATCGCGCTTCGCTTCGTGGCCGTGCGACCAAAAGACGGTTCGAAAAAAGAGCGCGCGGCCCCTTCGCTCAGGATAATAAGGGGTGATCGGCGGCGCGACGGAAAATCGCCGCCCTGGCGTGTTATACAAGAACAGGGCGATTAAACTCTAGTCGCGGGCCAGAGGGTTCGGGGTCTCTTGCTGAAACATATCACTATCCGCATGAGCCGAGTTGGCTTTGCGCTCTTGTTTCTTTTTCCCTTAGCCGCACTTCTGGTCAGCGCACAAGACCAACCGCCGGCGCCCCAGACGGCGCCTTCGGCAAAAGCCAGCGGTGTGGTTCGAACGCCGAATGGTGTGTCTGTTCCTGGCGCGAATCTTCGTCTCGTAGAAACCAGCACGGGGCGTGCCTGGATCAGTTGGACCGACGAAAACGGCCATTTCGATTTGCCGGGATTGCCCCTCGGGCACTACCGCATCGAAGTCACCCAACTGGGATTTGAGAACGCCGCTCAGGAATTTGATCTGAGCGACGGCCCGGGCACAGTCAATGTGACGTTGAAAGTTGCGTCGCTCGAAAGCATCGAGGCTGCCGCCACTCCGGCGGATCCCAGCCAGCCCGCCGCGGGCGCAGGAGCTCCGGCCAATCCTGCTGCTAACGTTACCGGCGGTGACAACAATGCGCAAGCCACGGGGGAAGGGTCCGGTGCAGGCCGACTGCGCCACGGGCAGTTTCCCGGTGGCGCTCCCGGCATCAGAGGTGCGCCTGGAGGTCAGAGCGGCGCGGGGGCGCGAGGGGCCCCTGGGGGGTCCGAAGGTTCCGGCTTCGGGCGGCAAGGTTTCGGCGGGCGACGCGGCGGTTTTCAGGAGGTGATCCTGAACAATCAGACGAGCAATCAAGGCCGGGAAGGCGAAACGGGGCAGGAAACAGAGGGCGGAACATCCGGTGATCAGGGCGGCGACCAAGGCAGTCCGGGGGGCCCTCTCGGCCAGGCGTCCTCATCAGACGCGTTTCTTATGAATGGCACGGTTGGCCAGGGAGATCAAAACGCAGGTTTCGGCGGTGGCCTTCCGCCAGGCAGCGTCATTTTGCAAGGACCCGGTGATGCCGGCCAAAACGCCTTCGGAGGCCCAAGTGGCGGCTTCAGAGGCGGAGCTCCTGTGGCCAATCCTGGCGGCGCAGGCGGACCGGTGATCGCGTTTCGCCCTCCGGGCAGAGGACGGCCGGGGCCTGGAGGGCGCGACGCACCGCCGCAGGGCGCCCGGGCGCTTTACGGGATGCAGCGGGTGCTGCGGCAGAGGATCAATCGCATCCGCGCGAGCTTCTACAACGAATACAGCGATTCGGTGTTCAACGCTCGTCCCTACTCGCTCACCCAGCCCAATGCGCTCAAAATTCCTACTTGGAGTGAACGGATCGGTGGAAACGTCGGTGGGCCGCTCATGATACCTCATGTTTATGACGGGCACGATAAGACGTTTTTCTTCGTCAATTTCGATAGCACGTGGGCGCGCAACGCCGTGGACCAGTTCTCCACCGTGCCGACGGTGGCGGAACGGTCGGGAAATTTCTGCAATCAGGAACCACAGCTACAGCTCAAAATTCCCAATCCCGGCTGCCAAATTCCCTCTTCCTTGCTGAATCCCGCCGCGCTGGGGCTGCTGCAATACATTCCCGAGCCAAACCTTCCTGGCGTCGTCGATAATTTCCATCTGCAAACGCGTGTTCCCACGCTGCAGGATCGGCTTAATGTGCGCGTCCTACACTCCATCTCGCCGAAGTTGAACGCGCGCATATTCTATGGTTTCAGCCAGTCCACCAATCATGCTTTCCAATCGTTCCCCGATTTTGAAAGCGACGTGGCCACGCGCGGCCAGTCGGTCACTCTGGGTCTTACACAAAACTTATCGCGGAGCTGGATCAACGATTCGCAATTCATTTTTTCGCGGAACCGAGTTGAGACGCTGGACAACTTCGCATTTAAGAACGATGTGGCCACGGCGCTGGGAATCACCGGCGTTTCCACGGCGCCGATCGACTGGAGCGTGCCCCAGCTCAGCTTCAACAACTTCACGAAGGTGGCACCGGCGGTGCCCTCACTGGTGCGGAATCAGACCTATCGTTTCGTGGATGCAGTCACCTATATGCTTCCGAAGCACACGCTGACCTTCGGGGCGGAAGTGCGCCGCATCGAAAACAACACCGCGTCGGATCCAACTCCGGAGGGCCTGTTCACCTTCAGCGGCCTCGTCACCGGGCTCGATTTTGGCGATTTTCTCCTCGGCCTTCCCGACAGCACTAATGCACGCTTCGGGACTCCGAGCAACTATTTTCGCAGTTGGGGCACTGCCGGCTACGCGAGCGACGATTGGCGTGCGCGTTCCGATTTCACGTTGCAGTTCGGCGCGCGCTACGAGTTTTTTACGCCGCCGTGGGAACTCTACGGTCATCTTGCAAATTTGGACTTCGACCCCGCTAGCTCTCAAGTGGCCCTCGTGATTCCCGGCCAGGCTGCGTCGCTTAGCGGCACCCTTCCCAACTCGCTCATCAGGCCCGGCTATAACAACTGGGCGCCGCGCATCGGCATCGCCTGGAGGCCACCGATCAAGGCGCTGCAGGACCGCCATAGCACGGTGGTGCGGGCAGGGTTCAGCACGTTCTACAACGAATCGATCTACACGCAACTGCTTTCGGAACTGGCCAATCAGCCGCCCTGGTCTACTTCCGAATTGCGCATTACCGGCGCCAGCGATGTGCTGACTCTGGAGAACGGATTTCCGTCCGCGCTGGCAGGACGAAACACGATACAGAATACGTATGCCGTGAATCCGAATTACAGAGTGGGATACGCGCAGGTCTGGAATTTTTCAGTGGAAACCACTGTGGCCAATAACACCGCACTTGTGGTGACCTACACGGGAACGAAAGGCACGAACCTCGACTTGCTGTACGCGCCCAACCGCCCGGCGCCCGGAAGCCTCTCGTCTACGGGTCCCGTAGCGAACGCGGGCGATTTCATCTATGACACCTCCGGCGCAAATTCCATCAATAACTCACTGCAAGTACGTGTGCAGAAGCGCTTGTCGCACGGAATCATGATCAACGGCACTTACACGTTTGCGAAATCGATCGACGACGCGAGTTCGATTGGCGGCGGCACCCTGATTGTGGTGCAGGATGCCAATAATTTGGGCGCCGAATATGGCCTCTCTTCGTTCGACATCCGCCATCAGGCGCGGATCAATTACCTCTATGAATTGCCGCTGGGAGAAGGACACCGCTACGCTCAGAGAGGCTTGACTGCGGCGGTCTTTGGCAATTGGCGATTCAGCGGAAACGTCGGCGCGCAGACGGGCACGCCTTATACGGCGGAAGTCATGGGTACGTCGGCCGCAAACCTGGGCAGCGGGGGGATTTTCGCCACGCGCGCGGACCAGATTTGCAATCCGAATCTGCCCGCCAGCGAGCGCGCACCGCTCGATTTCTTCAATACTTCGTGTTTCGTCGTGCCTCCGGCAGGACAGTTGGGCAATGCCGCCCGCAACACCATTACCGGCCCGGGCATGTTTATCTGGAACGCGCAATTTGGCAAAACGATCCCTTTTGGCAAGGACCACGAGCATCGCCTGGATTTGCGCTGGGAGATCACGAACGTGACCAATACGCCCAACCTTACCGGGTTGTCGACGCTGGTGAATTCCACCACATTTGGGCAGGTCATCGGGGCTTCGGCTATGCGCGCGATGAATGTGGTTACGCGGTTTACGTTTTGAGAGCCGCAAGATGAGAGATGAAATCCGCCGAGTGATCGCAGCTCTGGGAGTCGCCGCGTTGCTGGGGCCTTCAGGATTGGCTCAGAATCCGCAACAGCCAGCCCTGCCGCCAGCCCCGCCACAGGTATCTGTTAATCAGAAGGGCGCCATCAGGGCGGCGGTGAATTTAGTGGAAGTGGATGTTGCAGTGACCGATCGAGACGGCAAGCTCCTCAAAAGCCTGCGGCAGGACCAGTTCCGCATCGCGGAAGACGGGAAAGATCAGAAAATTTCCACCTTCGATTACTCCGACGTGGAGAAACTCGAAAAGGCCGAAGCCGCGGAGGCAGCGCCGATTACCATCGCAATTGGCTCAGTTGCTCCGCCGGAGGAAGTTCGGCAGCAGGAGCGCGATCGCCGCATGATCGTTCTTTTCTTCGACCTTACTTCTTTGCAGCCCAACGATTTGACGCGTTCCACGCTCGCAGCGAAACAATTCCTCAGCAGGCAGATGACTCCCGCCGATCTTGTCGGCGTGGTTGCGTTTGGCAATCAGCTCCACGTGATCGCCGATTTCACCAACAATCGTGATTTGCTCTACAGAGCAGTGGACGCGTTGCTTCCCGGTAAAGAGGCTCAGCTTGCGGCGCTGGCGGCGGCCACTTCCACCGGTATCGATTCGGTCGTCACCGAAGAGACCAACGCTGCCTTTACCGCGGATGACACGGAGTTCAATGCCTTCAATACAGACCGCAAGCTGGCCTCGCTCGAATCGCTGGCGGACTTGCTGCGAGACATCCCCGGCAAGAAATCTGTGCTGCAGTTCACGAGCGGCATCACACAAACCGGCGAAGACAATCGCTCCCAGCTGCGCGCGACCACCGACGCCGCCAATCGCGCCAATATGTCGATCTACACGGTGGATTCACGCGGGTTGTTGGCAGAAATTCCGGGCGGCGATGCCAGTGTGGGAGCGGCGAACGGAAATGCCATGTATACCGGCGGCGCAGTCTTCCAGCAAAGCGGGGCCCGGCAGGACTCGCGCGAAACTCTGGCCACGCTCGCTTCCGATACGGGCGGGCGCACCTTTTTCGACCTGGGAGATCTCGGCCAGGCCTTCCGTGCCGTGCAGTCCGATACCGACGGGTACTATCTTTTAGGCTACTACAGCACGAATGCGCTGCACGACGGGCGCTGGCGCACGATACGCGTGAAAGTCGCGGGAGTACCCGGCGCTCGCATTCGCTACCGCCAGGTACACCACTGAAGATCGCGAGCGCCAATTAGAAGAGGCCATGCGATCCGAGACGCCGGTCGTGGAATTGCCCATTGCGGTGGAGACCGCCTACTTCCGCCTCAACAATAAGCAGATCTTCGTTCCCATCTCAGCCAAGCTCGCGTCCAGCGCGCTGCAGTGGGCGCAAAAGAGCGGACGGCGCCAGGTGGAATTTGACTTTGCCGCCGAAGTTCACGATAGCCAATCCGGGCGCATCGCGGGAGCTTTGCGAGACACCATCACGGTGCGGTTCGATACGGAGCGTTACGAAGAGATCCAGCAGAACGCGCTGGTCTATCAGGGCGGCATTATTCTGCCACCGGGAAATTACAAGCTGAAGTTTTTGGCGCGGGAGAATGAGTCCGGGCGCATCGGCACGTTTGAGGACGATTTAAGGTTGCCGGCGGCGCAGCCTGATCGCATGCAATTGAGCTCCATTGTGCTCTCGAGCCAGCTGGTCGAAGTGCAGAAGAGTTCGGAAGTGCAGACAAAAGGCTTTGCGCCTGACGCCAAGCTCAAGGAACTGCCGCTCGACGTGGGCGGCGAGCGCATCATACCGAGCGTGACGCGCGTTTTCACCAATCAGCAGAAGCTGTATATTTTCTTTCAAGCTTACGTGTCTGAGAAGACGGATCTCAATCACTTGCGCGCCGGCCTGGAATTTTTCCGCAACGGCGCGCGCGTCAGCCAAACACCTACCGTTGCTCCGGCCCAGGTTAACGACCGGACGCGCACGGCCTCTTTCCGCATCAGCTTGCCGCTGAGCACCGTTGCTATGGGGCGCTACACGGTGCAAGCGGTGGTCGTAGAAGCGGGCGGCGCGCAAGTTGCCTTCGGACGCAACTACTTCGCACTGCGCCTGCCTGTGGCTCCTTCCGTTCCAGCAACGCCCGCTGTAACCGGCTCGAGCGAAAACTAGACGAAAAGCCGACCCTCAGTTGAGCACGCTCATTCCGACGCCTTGCACCAGCCCACAAGGGAGGGATCGTGGCTGGCTTGACAGCAAACCAAAGAGATACCACGGGGCGGTTCACCTGGTCATCCTGGGCCAAATCGGCAGTGAGCCGATGTAATCCAGCGCTTCTCAAAATTTGGAAAGGAAGTCTTCCGCTTTGCGCATCGCCCCAAATTTGATTCGGCTGCTTCGTTGCAACTTTCGCAAGTGGCAGTATGATGGCAACAAGGCCCAGTTGTGCGGGGTTCTAAGTTGGCCAAGTTTAGTCTCGTTCTCCTAATCCACGGACACCAGCCGGTCGGCAATTTCGATGCTGTACTGGAAGAGACCTACCGGCGCTCTTATTTGCCATTCATTGAGTGTTTGCTTCGCCACCCAGGCGTTCGCCTGGGCCTGCACTACAGCGGACCGCTACTTGAATGGTGCGAGCAGCGCCATCCGGAGTTTTTTCGGCACCTTCAGGAATTGACGTCGCGCACGCAGGTCGAGTTGGTAGGCGGCGGTTTTTACGAACCTATCCTGGTGTCCATTCCGCCGGAGGACCAGGCGCGGCAAATTCAGTTGATGCGGGACTATTTGCGCGCGAAGTTCGGTCGGGAGCCGGAAGGCGCATGGCTTGCCGAGCGTGTCTGGGAGCCGCAGGTGCCTTATGCGCTGGCTTCGGCAGGCGTTCGATACACCCTGGTGGACGACGTGCATTTTCTCGCCGCTGGCTTTGAACCCGAACAGTTGCACGCCGATTATGTGGCCGAAGATCGCGGGTTGACAGTCCGTGTTTTCCCAGGACTGAAGGCCTTGCGCTACTTGCTGCCGTTCCGTCCGTGCGAAGAGGCCATCGGTTTTCTTCGCGAGAGCGCCCAGCGTTATCCCGGCGGCATGGCCGCTATGGGGGATGACTGCGAGAAGTTCGGCGCCTGGCCCGAGACCTACGATCACTGCTACCGCGATGGCTGGCTGGACCGTTTCTTCGCCGCTCTAGAGGAATCCGCGGAGTGGCTTGCCGTGAAGCCCCCAGGCGAATACATCCGCGAACACCAGCCACGGGGCCGCGCCGATTTACCTACGGCCTCATATTCGGAAATGATGGAATGGGCTCTGCCCACGAAGGTGCGCAGGGACTTTCATGCCATCTGCCAGGAGTTTGCCAATCGTCCCGACGTACAGCGGTTTCTACGGGGCGGGCCCTGGAGAGCATTCTTCAGCAAATATCCGGAGTCGAATTTGCTGCACAAGAAAATGCTCCGCGTGTCAGAGAAGCATCGGAGCTTCGCCTCAAAACGACTGAGCGAAGAGCGCAGCGCCAAACATACACGGGCTCAAAAGCATCTTCTGCGCGGGCAGTGCAACGACGCCTATTGGCACGGCGTCTTCGGAGGTATCTATGCGCCGCACTTGCGCACCGAACTATGGCGCGAGCTCATCCGCGCGGAGACCTTGTTGGACGAACTCGGCCGTGGTCGAGCCGCCGGTGTCCATATGGAACAAACTGATTTCGATGGCGACGGCCGCGAGGAGGTTTACGTCACCTCGAGGAGCTTAGCTGCCTTGTTCCGGCCAGCCGACGGCGGCACGCTGATGTCACTCGATTTCCGCCCCGGCGCCGTCACGCTGGTCAACTCCATGCAGCGACGCCCGGAGGCCTATCACCGCCGCCTCCGCGAAGCCTCCTCCGGCGCGAGCGGCCAAGTCGCATCCATCCACGACCAGGTGCGCTGCAAAGAGGACGGGTTGGAGCGGTTTCTGCGCTATGACCGGTGGCCTCGAAATGCTTTTCGCCTCCTGCTCTTTCCTGCGGATAAGACTTTCAAGGACTACGAGGAACTGAAGCTCGAAGAGAATCCTGTTCTCGCCTCCGGTACTTACGCTCTCCTGGAGAACGGACCCACGAGCATCAGTCTTGAATGTGAAGTACCGTGCCCGGATGGTGCGGATGCGGGCGGACCGCTCGAACGGCTGCGCTGCACAAAACGATTCTCTTTCGCTTCGGGAAGGAAAGGCTATGATCTCCATTGCACCTCAAGGCTTTCTTGCGCCAACGTGCAAGCGCGATCCGCTCTGCTCGGTGTGGAAGTCGTTCTGAACTTTCTCACGCCGCGCGAGCCAAACCGTTATTTTGAAATTCCAGCCGGCCGGCGTGCTTTAGGCTGGTCCACGGCCATATCAGCAGCGGAAATAGGGTCGCGATTAAGAGTTGTCGACGAGTGGCAAAATGTCGCGGCCACCGTCGAAGCTCCTTGCGCCAGGGAACTTTGGATCGCTCCGATCGAGACGATATCGGAATCCGAGGAAGGCTTTGAACGTGTGTACCAAGGCTCGCAGATTTTAGCTGTCTGGCCCGTGGAACTCGCCGCCGGCAAACCATGGACAGGAGAAGTAAGCCTGCGCGTGGAAGCGGCGCGCCCGGCGGATCTCCATTCGCACCGCGAATAGACAACTTACTCCGCCACAAATAAAGTTTGCGCGAAGGTCCATTCGCTGTCGAGCCATTGTCTCAGGGGGCGAAATCCGGCGCGCCGCCCGATTTCTATCACTTCGCCTGGCCGATATTTATGCGAGCTCTCCGTCCAGATGGTTTCGCCCTCGGCAAAAGAGACGCTGCAGCGGGCCCGCGGAATCGCCACACTTTGTGCACGCACCGAAACAAGGTGCATTTCGATGCGCCGTTCCGCCGCATCATAGCGGGCCAAATGGCGGAATGCCGAAAGGTCGAAATCGGCGTCCAGCTCACGGTTCATGCGAGCGAGCACGTTGAGATTAAACGAGGCCGTAACACCCAGTGGGTCATCATAGGCCGGGAGAAGCTGCAAAAGCGGCTTTTCAAGGTCCGCGCTGAGCAGCAGTGCGTCTCCCGCGGTTAGAGCCTGGCGCACCTGCTTGAGAAAACGCTCCCCAGCGCACCAGCTGAAATTGCCGATCGTGCTGCCCAGAAAGAGAACAAGCAACTGCTCGTCTGGCCTGCGCGCCGCAGCCACCGATAACAGCCCTTGCAGGTAGGGTTGTCGCACAGGTCTTATGTCGACGTTGTGCAGTTGGCCTAACTCCCTGCAGCATTGGTCCAGGGCCTTTTGGGAGATCTCGATCGGGTGGTAGACGGTTGGGCGCTGCGTCGCCAGAGCACCCAACATCCAAGACGTCTTTCTTCCGCTGCCGCTACCAAGTTCGGCGAGCACGACGCGTTCGCGCGGCAGCATCGCAGCCATGGTCTCAGCATTTTCCCGCAGCAGACGCTCATCTGCGCGGAACAGGCCGTACTCCGGTAAGACCGTGATGACCTCGAACAGCGCGGAGCCCACTTCATCATAGAGGTACTTCGAAGGGATTTCTTTCTGGCCTTTTTTCATGAGTCCCAAGCGCACGTCGATGGCGAACTCAGTGACGGAGTCTTGAGCCAGTGTTTCAACGAGCATGCTTCTCCTAATCACGGAGTTGACCCGAGTCAGATCAGTGTTCAACACAGCGGAAACCGCTGTAGAGATACGGATACCGCGACTGGAACCAATTGCGGAAGGATCGCCGCAATAGGCAGGCGGCGGTTCGCGGCGATGCGCCTTTCATGACGTAGTGGCGGTTATCGAAAAAATTTGCCGAATAGCCGGGGTAGAAAGGAAACGGCTCGAAACCTTCAAACGGTGCGAAGACTGTGCGCGTCCATTCCCAGCCATTGCCCATGAGATCGGTAACCCCGAATGCGCTGCTACCTGCCGGGAATGCGGCTGCCGGAGTCGGGTCCCAATACTGAAAATCAAAGTTGCCCAACCTGGCGGTGGGACGAACATCGCCCCAGGGATACCTGCGCTCTGCGCCATTGTGCGCGCCATAGGCTGCGCGGTGCCATTCGCCTTCGCTGGGCAGCTCCTTGTGCGCCCAGCGTGCATATGCCGATGCTTCGGCATGACTCACGTACGCCGGCCAATCCAGCGGCAGCGGCACCTCGTCGAACATAGTTCGAAAGAAAAAGTGATTGCCTCGTCGAATCCAGAACGCGGGATGTAGCGTGCCGTTCGATTGCAGCCATTCCCAGTCTGCATCGCTCCAGAAGGACCTTTCGCGATAACCACCTTCTGCCATAAAGCGGAGATATTGAAGGTTGGTCACCTTGTAAGTATCGATTCGAAATGCCGAGACAAAAACGCTGTGCTCCTCGAACTCGTTGTCCCACCCGAAAACTCCGTCCTCGCGCCTCAGTCCAAGGGTGGCGATCCCTGGCCGGATTTCAGTCATCTGCGGCCGGACTTGCGGCGCGCGAGGCGGAGGGTCGCGCTGCTGACCGCATTTGAGGTTGAGAGGCAAACGGTGCAGCATGTACGAGAGTGTCTCGACGTGCATGAGCCGGTGTTCGATGGCCACATGGAGGAATTGCGAAAGGGTTCGTTGGCGCTCGTCAGGCCCTTCCAGCACGGCCGGCAATTGGTCATCGAGCGCTGCCCGCACACCTTGGTTATAGTGAAGAACTTGTTTGCGCTCTGGCCAGTCGTTCGGTTGGTCATCGGGAAGCTCGCCGTTAACCGGATCGATGCCAAAGGCAAAGAGCTTGTCAAAGCTCGGAGCGAATGATTTCAAGACTCCGAGTTCGCGGCCGAAGAGATTCCAGTCAAAAGCTTCGAGGTGGCCTAAATAGAAGATGATCCGATGTCTTTCGGCGATGGGGCGTTCGTAGACAGCCTCAGGGCGCACAATATCGAATAGCGCGTCGCTCCGCGCCCTAGCCTCCGATAGCTCCAGCAACAGAGAGTCGCATCCGGGAACACGGGTTGGAGATGCCATTTAATTACCCCAATAACTCACCAAGGATTCGATGCTCGGGCTACGAACTGGATGCATTGGACGATTCTCTTTGCGGGCAAGAAGGATGATTGCCCCTGGTGTCGGTAGGGGCCTAACATATGCAGAGATGGTTCCAAACCTCATCCCGCCAGCAGAGGACCGCGCGTGAACACCGCGCTCGGTGCCGACGGGCTCGCAGTCGAACTGCGAAATGTGGGCTACCGTGTCGATAAGCGGCAAATCGTCAGCGGCGTGAGCTTCAAAGTAGCTCCGGGCGAAACCTTGATTTTGCTCGGGCGCAGCGGTGCCGGCAAAACGACCACCCTGAAGTTGATCAACCGGCTGCTGGAAACCTCTTCGGGTGAAATCTTTGTGGAGCGCCGCTCCCAGCTCGAATGGGATCCCATTCAGCTTCGTAGGCGCATCGGCTACGTCATCCAAGACGTAGGCCTCTTCCCGCACTGGACCGTGGAGCAAAATGTGGCCATGGTGCCGCGCCTGGAATCCTGGCCTGAGTCGCGCGTCCGGCAGCGTGTCCGGGAGATGATGGAACTGGTCGGCCTCGACGTAGCTAAATTTGCCGCCCGGAAACCCAGCGAGCTCTCTGGCGGACAACGCCAGCGCGTGGGAGTGGCCCGCGCACTTGCTGCCGACCCACCTATACTGTTGATGGACGAGCCGTTTGGCGCTTTAGATCCGGTGACTCGTGCCGAGCTGCAGCGCGAATTTTGCGAGCTGGCGGCGCGCTTGGAAAAGGCCATCGTTTTTGTCACCCATGACCTGCGCGAGGCTCTTCTGATCGGCACGCGTATTGGCCTCTTCGCCGAAGGGCACCTCGCTGCCATTTACAAGCCGGACGAGTTTTTGCACTCGAGCGATGCTGAAGCCCGGGCTTTTGTGGATTCGCTCGGCGCCGAGGAAGGCAGGGAGCGAAGTTCGCCAAAGGTCACCGGCAGAGGGAGGAAGGCGTGAGTTTCTGGAATTTTCTAATCAATTATCGCGCGGAGATCTTTTCGCGCACTTTGGAACATCTCATACTGGTCGCCGCAGCAATGCTGGTGGCCGTGCTCATCGGAATTCCGTTGGGCATTGCGCTGGTTCGTCGCCCGAATCTGCGGCGCTGGGTGCTGGGCGCGGCAAATGTGATTCAGACGATCCCGAGCCTGGCCCTATTCGGATTTTTGATTCCGGTTCCATTTCTGGGCGGCATTGGCGCGAGGACCGCTACGGTCGCTTTAGCACTCTACGCCTTGCTTCCGATCCTACAGAACACCTACACGGGAATTGCGGGCGTGGACCCTGCTGTGCTCGAATCCGCCCGAGGTATGGGAATGACCTCACGGCAAATCCTTAGGGATGTGCAACTTCCGCTCTCTATCGCAGTGATTCTAGCCGGAGTGCGGGTCGCTGCGATCATCTGCATAGGCATCGCCACCATAGCGGCCGCAATCGGGGCAGGTGGGCTGGGCGTGTTTATCTTTCGGGGCGTGGCTATGGTCAGCAACTCTGTGATCCTGGCTGGAGCAATCCCCGCGGCTTTGCTGGCGATCGGCGTGGATATCCTCCTCGGGTTGGTTGAAAAAAAACTCACGCCCTAGGGCGCGAGCCCATCTCATTTGAAAAATGGCCGCGCGCTTCACGAGACGGGGTGCCCTGAGGTTGCTTAGTGGCGCCGCTGGAGCTCTTGCGGGCTGCCGCCGTGCGCGCCAAAACACCATAGTTGCTGGCTCGAAGAATTTTACTGAACAGATCATTCTCGCCGAGTTGCTGGCCCAGCAAATCGAAGCGCACACGCGCCTGCGAGTTGATCGCCGGCTCAACCTGGGGGGCACGCTTATCTGCCATCGAGCAATGCTCGCCGGGCAAATGGACCTCTACGCCGAATATACCGGCACGGCCCTCACGGCGGTATTGGGCGAACCCTCTTCCAACGACACGGACGCGGTCTACCGGACGGTTCGAGATGCCTACCGGGATCGCTTCGGTTTTGTAGTTGGCCCTCCGCTCGGATTCAACAATACCTTCGCGATCGTGGTTCGCGGTGAAGATGCCACGCGGCTCAAGCTGCACACCATCTCTGACCTGGTCCCTCACGCTGCACAATGGCGCGCCGGATTTGGCTACGAATTCATGGAGCGTTCCGACGGCTACCCGGGCCTGGCGCGCGCCTACGGACTGAGGTTCGCTGCCGCGCCCAGCATCATGGATCTCGGTTTGCTCTACCGGGCGCTCAAGGAACATCAGGTGGATGTGGTCGCCGGCAGTTCGACCGACGGACTCATTATCGCGCTTGGCATGGTCATATTGGACGATGACCGCCACTTCTTTCCTCCCTATCAGGCTGTTACCATCCTTCGGGGCGGCGCTCTTCGCAATCATCCGGAGCTGCGCGGCGCTCTGGACGTCTTGGGCGGCAAAATTCCTGATGGGGAAATGCTCCAGATGAACTATGCGGTCGATGCCGAGCAGCGCGATCCCGCTTCTGTGGCTCGGGAATTCCGCCGCGCGCGGAATCTCTGACGCCATTGCTCAATGCCGAGCTCTTTGTTAAGTTCAAAAGTCGAGGGAATGGGAAAATGGCTATCAGCCAGGAACTGCTCGATTTGCTGGTATGCCCGGCGTGCAAAACGCCAGTGAAGCTGACCGCGGACGAAAAGGGACTTCGCTGCGCGACCTGCCGGATCGTCTACCCGATTCGCGACGGCTTTCCCGTCATGATCCGCGAGGAAGCGAAACCCGAGACCTGACCGTCAGAATCCTCACAGCGGAAAGCTGAGCGACTGGTCGCTGCGCTCCACCCACAGGCGGACTTCCTTACTCCGGCCGCTGCGAGGATCATTATTGTCGGGGAAGGGCTGAAAGGGGCTCACTTCCACTACAACGACTACTCCGCTGCCCCCATTGGGAGGCAGGGAGGCCGATTCAATACGGTAGCTTTTGATCGGCCCGTAATAACCTTCGAGTCCCCAATCCGCCATGAAATCCTGATAGGTATAGGAGCCATGGGATTTCCAGATCTGGAAGGCACGCTGAAAATCCTGCGCTACTACCGCATCCATGAAGTCTTCGATGGTATGTTTTTCGCTGATGAATCGGAGGAAGAAGAACCAGATACCGAAGGTTACCAGAATTACCAGCGCCACGCCACTAACCGCGTAGCGGAGCCGTTTTGAACTGGGTTCCTCGCTGGTCTTGTCAAAGAGGGCCAAATCTCGCCTCAGTTACACTCAATGTATGACCGCTTGGAATTGAAACAAGCGGATCCGCAGAACAGAAAAAACTAGCAGACTCGCCAATTAGAAGCAAACTCCAGCCTTAGCTTCTTAGCGCTGGGCTAACCGATTTTTCAATGCGAAATGCTTAGAGCGTAACGCGAGGAACGCTAAGCTCCGACGTCGTTCTCGCGATGCTGTTTTCGAATGCTCAACGGAGTGCTGCGTTCGGTGCTCCAGATATCAAAGGCAACCCATTAGCGCCGTATATCAACGGGACCCTGCCGCAAAGTGGCGCACGCGGAACAATATTTCAATCCTCCCAACAACCACCCCAGCTATTTGTGGCTGGAAGCAGATACGAACTTCGGCGTCCTCGCTGACACCCAGCCCGGCCAGCCCCAACTACTCACAATTGCTTTCGCCGTTTGCCAAGAGCGGAGGTAAGAAGCCTTACAGCAACAGCATTCATTACGACCATTGCTCGACACTGAAAACGTTGCAGGAGATCTTCCACGGCGAGCTGTTGCTGGGCGCTTTGCGGTCGACTCCGAAACAAGAGATCTGAGCGACTTGTTTAAGGGGCACTGCGGAGACCAAGACTGCCCGCAGTGAATGGAGGCAGTCTCCAAGGCTATCAGGCGCCGAGGGCGCCCCCCGATCCGGCTGGCAACTCGATGGAGTATTTCGTGCGCTGCTTTTCGCGATGTTCGGCCAGCGCTAGCTGGATTAAGCGATCGATCAATTTCCGATAGGGAATTCCCGAGGCCTCCCACATTTTCGGGTACATGCTGATCGAGGTGAATCCCGGAATCGTGTTGATCTCGTTCAAGTAGATGCGACCGCTCGGCTTTTCCAGAAAAAAATCGACGCGCGCCATTCCTCGGCACTCCACGCAGCGGAAAGCGCGCACGGCGTACTCCTGAAAGCGCTGCACCTGCGCTTTCGTAAGCTTGGCAGGAATTTCGAGACGCGTTCCCTCCTCGAGATACTTGGCCGTGTAGTCGTAAAATTCACGATGAGGAATGATTTCGCCCGGCACCGAAGCCTGCGGTTCGTCGTTTCCGAGCACGGACACCTCGATCTCCCGGCCGTGCATATTGCGCTCCACCAAAATTTTTTGCGCGAAACCGGCAGCCAAGTCCAGTGCAGCTGGCAGTTCCTGGCTCGTATGCACTTTGGTCATGCCCAGCGAAGAGCCCAGCGTAGCGGGTTTGACGAATAGCGGAAACCGGAATTTCTTTGCAACCGCCTTCAAGATGCGCTCGCGGCCGCTTTCCCATTCCGAGCGCAGAATGGCCAGAAATTCTCCGACGGGCAGCCGCGCCTGCAGAAACAGCCGCTTCTGCATGTCCTTATCCATGCCCACGGCCGAGCCAATCACGCCCGAGCCCACGAATGGCAGTCCGGCGAGTTCGAGCAACCCTTGCACTGTGCCGTCTTCGCCAAACGTGCCGTGCAAGACCGGGAAGATCACATCCACGCGTTGCGTTCCTGACCCGCGCTCCTCGAGCGGCATCAGGGCAGCAACGTTCGGATCGGCACTCAGCATGACTCGCTGGCCCTGGCGCAGCACGTCCGGCAGCATTTTTTGCGCGGGTGTACCGATGAACCATCGCCCGTCTTTTCCGATGCCGATGGGCACCGCTTCGTATTTTTCCGGGTCCAGCGCCCGAATCACCGACGCTGCCGAAGCGAGCGATACTTCGTGCTCGCCCGAACGCCCGCCAAAAATTATGCCCACACGTAGCCGCTTGTTCTGTGCCATAAATCCGGGCCCATCCCCTAGAGAATTTTCTTTCCCAACGCGGAAAGCACCATTTCAACACCGAGCAACGCCGTTTTGTTGTGCAGATCGATCACCGGATTGATCTCCACGACTTCGAGCGAGGCCATGGCTTCGCTATCCGCAATCATTTCCATGGCCAGGTGTGCTTCGCGATAAGTGATCCCGCCGCGCACCGGCGTCCCCACTCCAGGCGCGTCCGCGGGATCGATGAGGTCCATGTCCACACTGACGGCGACCCCCTCAGCATCGTCCTTGGCAAAGCGCAGCGCCTCGCTCATGACCTCGCGCATACCGCGCTCATCGATGTCCCGCATGGTGAATGCGTGTACGCCGGAATCTTTCACCAGACGCCGCTCCTTGGCGTCGAGATCGCGCACCCCCACGATAGCCACGTTGCGCGGCTCGACTTTAGGCTTGAAGCCCCGCAACTCCACCAGTTCCGGCGCGCCGTAACCGATTAATGAGGCAAGCGGCATGCCGTGGACGTTTCCGGAGGGCGAGGACTCCGGGGTGTTCATGTCCCCGTGCGCGTCAAGCCACAAGCAGCCGATCTTCTTTGATTGTTTGCGGAAAAAATCCGATACACCCGAGCACGTTCCGATGGCGATGGAGTGGTCGCCGCCGAGTACCAAAGGCAAGAATCCTTCGGCCAGCGTCTTTTCCGTCATCTCCGCCAAGCCTCCGCAGGTTTCCGCGATCTCATGCAAATATTTGGCGCGTTTTTCGCCGTAGGGTTGCTCCTCTGGCTGCTTCACCGACACGTTGCCGATATCTTCCACCGAATGCCCCAACTGTTTGAGGCGGGATTGCAAGCCAGCTACGCGCAGGGCCGAAGGACCCATGTCCACCCCGCGGCGGCTCTGGCCGAGGTCCATCGGCACGCCGATGATACGAATTTTCTGCGCCATGACGGATATTCTGTTCGCCCAAACCGGCGGGCGGAGGGCCAGCGAACAGCGGCTAAGGATACACGCGATAAATCATGCGCGGGAAGGGGATTACCTCGCGGACGTGCTCTGTTCCGCAAATCCACGCCACCACGCGCTCGAGGCCCATGCCGAAACCCGCATGGGGCACGCTGCCGTAGCGGCGCAAGTCCAAATACCATTGGAAGGCCTGTTCCGGAAGTTTTTGCTCTCGCAGGCGCCTGAGCAGTAAGTCATAGCTCGAAATGCGCTCCCCGCCACCGATGATTTCGCCGTAGCCTTCCGAAGCTAGCATGTCGAATCCGAGCGCCAAGTCCGGTCGTGCGCTATCGGGTTCCATGTAGAACGCCTTGATCGAGGCGGGGTAGCGATGGATCATCGCGGGCCGGTCGAATTGCTGCGAGAGTGTGGTTTCCTCGTCTCCGCCGAAGTCGTCGCCCCATTTCACGTCATGCCCGTGGCGCCGCAGAATTTCGAGCGCCTGCTCGTAAGTAATGCGCGGAAAGGGAGGCTTGACCGGCCCGAGCTTGGAGGCATCGCGCTTCAACGTTTCGATCTCGCGCGCACGATTGCGTAGAACCGACTGTACTATGTGGCTCACAAGGCCCTCGCCGAGCGTCATCATGTCTTCTAGGTGCGCGTAAGCGGCCTCGGGCTCCAGCATCCAAAATTCTGTTAGGTGACGACGCGTCTTCGATTTTTCGGCGCGGAAGGTGGGGCCGAAGCAGTACACCTTGCCCAGGGCCGCGGCCAAAGCTTCAACATAGAGCTGCCCCGATTGCGTCAGATAGGCTTTTTCGTCATCGACGTACTGCACCTCAAAGAGGGTGGTCGTGCCTTCGCATGCTGCTGGCGTGAATACCGGCGCATCGGTCAGCGTGTACCCTTGGCTATCCATAAACTCCCGCGCGGCGCGGATGGCTTCGGCCCGAATGCGCAAGATGGAGGCTTGACGCGGCGTGCGCACCCACAGATGGCGGCGGTCGAGAAGAAAGTCCACGCCGTGCTCTTTCAGTTGTATAGGGTAAGGCTCCGATTCCGGCACCCGCTGCAACACCTGAACCCGGTTGACGCCGATTTCGTATCCGCCCGGCGCCCGTGGCTCGCGTTGTATCTTGCCCGTGATTTCCACGCTCGATTCCTGCGTAAGGCCGCGCAGCGCGGCAAATGCGTCCGGCTGCTCTTTCTGCGAAACCACGCCCTGCATCAGACCAGTCCCATCTCGAAAGATGGGAAACAGGAGCTTGCCGGATTCGCGAAGGTTGTAGAGCCAGCCACGCAGTGTGACCTCCTGGCCCTCGTGCTCTGCGGCTTTTTCGATCGTTACTACGCTCATCACGCTCGAGGCTCTAGCTTACTTCTTCCGATAAGGACAGTACTCGCTCGATGCGGTCGAACGCGGAGCGCGCGGCGCTGAGTGCGACCGAGGTGGGAGCAGGGTCGGCATAGGCCGGCTTTTCCTTTAACTCAAAAACCAGCGGGAGCTCCGGCGGCAAGGCAGGAAGTGCTGATTTCCACTCGATGGAGCCCTCGTAGGGCAGCAGGTGTTCGTCCTTCAGCCCGTGATTATCGTGAATGTGCGAAGTCGCCAGAAATTCGCGCATCGCTTCGAGACTGGCTAGCACGCCATCGCCGATATGCGCATGCCCAATATCGAAACAGAGTCGCAGGTCCGTCAGCCGCGTATCGATTATGAATTGGCGCAGGTGCGCGGGTGTGGCCAGTTCTCCCGGCGTATTTTCCAACGCCAGCGTGACGCCGCGTTCTTTTGCAAAAATGTGCAAGTGCTCGAGCGAGCTGAAAGCCGCGTCGAATCGCCGCGCATCCGCGGTGTCCCGCGAAGAGCCGATGTGCTGCACGAGGTAGCGGAAGGGCATATGTTCGGCGACATCCAAGGCCCGCTTGATTTCGTCCACGGCCTCTAGGCGGCGCATGCGTTCGGGATCGCAGATGGAAAGTGGCGCGCTGCTTTCGTGCATGCGGTTGAAGTCGCGCTCCGCGGGGGCATGGAGGGCGTGCAGTGTCAGGTTATGATCGCGCAGCGTGCCGGCAATTTCGCGCACGGCATCGAGGGAGTGGTAGTTGAAGTGCGCCCGCGCGCAAAATATTTCTAACGCCGTGACACCGTGGCGCACGATCTCCCCTAGCAGAGCCGGCGTCAGTTTTCGCTTCACGAATAGATATGTGGATAGGGTCCGCACCATGGCCGAATCTCAGGTTCGTATGGCACCAGTCGGCGGACCCGGCTCGCATCCGCGCAGAGCACCCAAGCACGAGATCGTCGGAGATCGCCCCAGCACGAGAATCAGTAACGAATCAGTGACTCTAAGCGAAAGGCCACGGAGCGTCAAGCCACGCGCGTCTCGTCCCGCTCGTCCGGCGCTAGTCCGCGACGCGCTCGTAATTCAGATACGGACCGAGCCAGCGCTCGATGGCGCGCAACTCCAGCCCTTTGCGGCGCTGATAGTCGAGCACTTGATCGCGGCCGATCTTCCCTACGGCAAAGTAACGCGCCTGAGGATGCGAGAGATACAATCCGCAAACCGATGCCGCCGGAAGCATGGCGAAATTTTCAGTGAGCGTGATACCTGCGGCCCGCTCCGCATCCAGCATAGCGAAAAGAGTGGCCTTTTCGCTGTGATCGGGCGAGGCCGGGTAGCCAGGCGCGGGCCGAATGCCGCGATAGCGTTCGCGCAGCAAGTCTTCGGACGTCAGATCCTCGTCGCCGCCAAAGCCCCAGGCAATGCGCGCCTCTTTGTGCATCCATTCGGCGAGCGCCTCCGCGAGGCGATCGGCCAGCGCCTTGACCATAATCGCGTTGTAATCGTCGTGGGCCTTTTCGAAACGCGCCGCGAGTTCGGCGGCGCCAATCCCTGCCGTCACTGCGAAAGCTCCGAGGTAATCCGCCAGACCGGTCTCCTTGGGAGCGATAAAGTCCGCCAGCGCATACTCGGGTTCACTGCGGGGCTTTTCCACCTGCTGCCGCAAAGTGAATAACGTCGCGAGGGGGCGCGTCCGCGCCTCGTCCGCATAAAGCTCGATGTCGTCGCCAACGCTGTTTGCCGGAAAAAATCCAGCCACGGTGCGCGCCGTGAGCAGCTTTTGTTGCGCGATCTCCGCCAGCAATTTCTGCGCATCGTCGAGAAGTTCCTCTGCGCGCGGCCCCACAGCTGCATCCTGCAAAATTCGCGGATAGATTCCCTTCAGTTCCCAGGCATGGAAAAACGGCGTCCAGTCAATCAGCGGCACGAGTTTTTCAAGCGGCACGTCCGCCCAAACACGGCTTCCTGTGAACGAGGGTGCCGGAGGCCGGTAGCTCTTCCAATCAATCGCCACTCTCCTCGCGCGCGCCTCCTGCAGGGAAATAAGCGGCGCGATTCGCGGCCCGCTGTATTGTTGCCGGATTCTTTCTTACTCTTGGCAATTTTCGCGCGCAAACATGGGCCGCTGTTGCTTATTGCTCAGCCTGGAGACCACGCCCACCGCGCGCGATGCGTCCAGAACATGAACCACGGGGTGGCGATAAGCCGGCGCAATCTTCACAGCCGTATGCGCGCGACTGGTGGTGGCGCCGCCGATCAGCAGCGGGACCGAAAATCCCTGGCGCTCCATCTCTTTGGCCACTTGCACCATTTCGTCGAGCGAAGGAGTGATTAATCCGCTCAGGCCGATCAGGTCGACTCTCTTCTCGCGGGCCACCTGGAGAATTTTCTCTGCCGGCGTCATCACACCGAGATCGACCACCTCATAATTATTGCATCCCAGCACGACCCCTACGATGTTCTTGCCAATGTCGTGGACGTCACCTTTGACCGTGGCCAGCAAGATTCGCGCATGAGTCTCGCGGCCGCCGCTGGCCAGCTTTTCGGCCTCGAGATACGGCAGCAAGATGGCCACGGCCTGCTTCATCACGCGCGCGCTCTTCACCACTTGCGGCAGAAACATTTTTCCGGAACCAAAGAGGTCGCCCA
Organism: Acidobacteriota bacterium; assembly: GCA_003223325.1. Taxonomy (GTDB): domain Bacteria; phylum Acidobacteriota; class Terriglobia; order Acidiferrales; family UBA7541; genus Palsa-189. The sequence continues at coordinate 27,031 of QHYS01000130.1, read as the reverse complement.
CGACGTTCATGCCGGCCATCAGCGGACCTTCAATGATGCTGAGCGGCGTATCATATTTTTGGCGAGCCTCTTCGATATCGGCCGGCAGGAACTCCGTTATTCCGTGTACCAGCGCGTGCGACAGCCGTTCCTCGATGCTCGCCTGACGCCAGGCATTCTCTCGTGCGGCCGCGGGCCCGCGCTTTTCCACGGTCTGCGCCAATTCCAGCAGCCGCTCGGTGGCGTCGGGTCGGCGATTCAGGAGGACGTCTTCGACGCGCTCCCGCAATGCGGGCGCAATCTCTTCGTAAATCGCCAGCTGCCCCGCGTTCACGATGCCCATATCCAGCCCGGCACGAATGGCGTGATAGAGAAAGGCCGAGTGCATGGCCTCGCGAACGGCGTTATTGCCCCGGAAGGAAAACGAAATATTGCTGACGCCACCGCTGACTTTAACTCCCGGCAACGCCGCCTTGATCTGGCGGGTGGCTTCGATGAAAGCGAGTGCGTATTGGTTGTGTTCTTCGATTCCCGTGCCAACGGTGAGAATCGCCGGATCCATGATAATGTCGGTCGGCGACGTTCCTACTTCTTCCGTCAAGATGCGATAAGCTCGAGTGGCGATGGCCACTTTGCGTTCGGCTGTGTCGGCCTGGCCTTTTTCGTCGAAGGCCATCACCACCACGCCGGCTCCGTAGCGCCGGATCTTTCGCGCCTGTTCGCGAAAAACGTCCTCGCCCTCTTTCAGGCTTATGGAATTGACGATTCCCTTGCCCTGCAGACATTTCAGGGCGGCTTCGATCACGCTCCATTTCGAGCTGTCCACCAGAACGGGCACGCGCGCGATATCGGGTTCGGAAGCGAGTGCATTCAGAAAAGTTGTCATGCACTTTTCTGAATCGAGCATGGCTTCGTCCATGTTCACGTCGATCATTTGCGCGCCGCCTTCCACCTGCTGGCGCGCCACCGCGAGCGCTCTTTCGTAATCCTCCTTCCGAATCAACTCGGCGAACCGCGGCGATCCTGTCACGTTTGTTCTCTCGCCGATGTTGACGAAGTTTGTGTCCGGGCGGATCACGAGCGCTTCGAGTCCGCTGAAGCGCGAGTAAGGCTCTATCTTCGGCACCACGCGCGGCGCGACTCCGCGGATGGCTTCGCCGATCGCACCGATGTGGTCGGGCGTCGAGCCGCAGCAGCCCCCGGCAATATTCAGCCAGCCATTGCGCGCAAATTCCCCCAGATCGGCGGCCATGCGCTCCGGAGTCTCATCGAAACCGCCAAAGGCATTGGGAAGCCCCGCGTTTGGATAGCAAGTGATCGGAATGGGCGCGAGGCGCGAGAGCTCTTCGAGGAACGGGCGCATCTCTTTTGCTCCGAGCGCGCAATTCATTCCGACGCTAAAGAGCGGCATGTGCGAAATGGAAATCCAAAAAGCGTCGACCGTCTGTCCCGAGAGTGTTCGCCCGCTGCGATCGACGATCGTGACCGAGACGATCACCGGAACGCGCTGCCCAGAGCTTTCGAAATATTCCTCGATTGCAAAAAGCGCCGCCTTAGCGTTGAGCGTATCGAAAACCGTTTCCACCAACAGAAGATCGACGCCGCCTTCCACCAAAGCTTGCGCTTGGGCGCCGTATGCCTCTTCCAGTTGATTGAAGGTCACCGGCCGCGCCGCGGGATTCGAGACGTCGTTCGAGACCGAGGCCGCTTTCGATGTCGGCCCCATGGAGCCGGCTACGAAGCACCTTCGCTGCGGATGCGACGCCATGTAGCGCTCGACGGCCTTTCGCGCGATTTGCGCCCCGGCAAAATTCAAATCGGCGACGCGATCCTCGAGCGCATACTCGGCCATGGAGACCGTGTTGGAGTTGAACGTATTCGTTTCGATAATGTCGGCGCCCGCTTCGAGGTATTGCTGGTGGATCTCCTCGATGATGTGCGGCTGGGACAGATTCAAGGCATCATTATTCAGGCGCAAATCCTTGCGGTGCTGCGCGAATTCTTTGCCGCGGTATGCCGCCTCATCCAGTCTGCGCGCCTGAATCATCGTGCCCATGGCGCCATCGAGCAGCAGGATGCGTGTGTGCAGGAGCGCATTAAGTTCGTTGCGGATTTGTTCGCCAGGACTCATCGATACCGGCAATACCTCAATCTGGGTCGCAGCGCGCTTCCCCAGGCTTCTTCCAGGCAATCGAACGCCGGAGAAACGTTATCTTGTTTGGATGTCCGAAGCTGATTCAGAGCGAAGGTAAAGGCCAGCCTTTTCGTTGACGCTCGTAGATACTGCGCTAATTATACGGCAGAAGGGCGGCTCCGGTGAAGCGCCATCTCGTTACTCGGTAAGTTCACTCAAAAATTCCGCCTCAACGGGTCCAGGAATCAGGCCGGCGTCAAAACCCCGGTCGAGGAACTCCTGCACGGCAGCGCGACCGCGCTCTCCGTAGCTAAGCGTCCAACTGTTTACATACATGCTGACAAACTTATCCGCCAGCTCCGTATCCATATCACGCGCGAATTGCATGGCGTAATTCAGCGCTTCCTCGCGATGTTCTAGAGCGTATGCCACGCTCTCGCGGATGGCCCTCGCAATCTGCGCTCCGGTCTCCGGTCCCAGCGCACGCCGCACGGCATTGCCTCCGAGCGGCAGCGGCAGCTTTGTCGTCTCCAGCCACCATTGACCGAGGTCCACCACGCGATGAAGTCCCATTTCCGGGAATTGCAGCTGTCCCTCATGGATGAGCAGGCCGGCGTCCGCTGTTCCCGCACGCACCGCATTGATGATTTGATCGAAGGGAATCGGAACAGGCTCGAAGGCGGGCTGATAAAGCCGAAGCGTTAGATACGCCGAGGTGCGCAATCCGGGAACGGCTATGCGGCTGCCTGCAAGCTGATTGGGTTTCATCGGATGGCTGGCTACGACGATCGGGCCGTAGCCTTCACCGAAGCTCGCGCCACAATCGAGCAACACGTATTTCTGCCGCAGGTAGGCGTATGCGCAGAAGCTGATCGCCGTCACGTCGTAGACTTCGCGATCGGCAGATTGGTTGAGCGTCTCAATATCCGAAAGGACGTGCGTGAATTTCAGGCCGGGAGCCTTAACGCGGTTCGTCGCGAGGGCATAAAACATGAACGCGTCATCGGAATCCGGTGAATGCGCGAGTTTGATCTCCTGCGTTTTCGTTGCCGCTTGCCGGGCCGGCATGGGCGCGACTCCTTCTCGAAAAGCCCGTTTCTGACCGCCAAACGATTGCTCTTGCGCTAGCGCCAGGCATCTTGGCAGGCACTAGCCCAGGCACGCCACCTCCGCCTGAGGTTACGCGACTCTCGCGGTTGGCTCGCGTGGCGAAGGAAGGAAACCTGAGTCTTGGATCGTCCGGAAGATCGTATCCGAGCCGGCGAAAAGACTAGCATATTTGGGCCGCCGATCCAACCAGTCGTAACCAAACTCACAGTTGCTTTTAGCGGCCTTTCATGAAGGTTTCACGCAATATTCACCTGAGCGTAAATTCGATTTAGCCAGTGGCACTGCCATGCGGATCCTAAATAGCGTTGATCAGATGAGCCACGGCGGTATCCAGATCGATTTGGCCGTTGAGATAAGGCTCCCAATAGCGCTCCAGCAGTGGCTCATAATCGCCCCATCCCCGGTCACTGAGGCTGTTCCCGTCCCCTGGCGATGAAGACTTTGAGAGAGCTTTCGCTCTTGCCTGAATGGTTAGAGACGCCCAGCGAATCCGTTCCCCAGTCGTGTAAAGCAGCAGGGCGTGCCAGAGGTCCCTGGGAATTGGTTTTTGCAAGCGGCGACACTCTCGCTCGACGGCTTCTTCAACGCCTCTCGCGAGAGCATGGGAAGCCTCGTAAAACAACGTCTCGAATCCCGTCATGTTCTGATTGCGGCTGTCGGACGTCGCGATCATCAGATGCAGTGGCGCGAGCGACGCATACGCGCCCTGCTGTCCCGCGTAGTAGACCACATCCACGTGAATCCTGGCGGGCCACCTGCTTTGATAAATTTCGGCGAGTTCTGCGGCGAGGTCCGCGCCCCTGCTCCGCACTAACGGGATCATGGCGGCGATCCATGCTCGATTTGCGCGGTCCTGCTGGGCCCACCAGCGCTGGCGATAAATCGGCGCTGCCTTATCAAGGGCCGTAACCAAATCCGGCGCGATTCCCGAAGTGCACTCGACGGCGCTTCTCCCGGCGAGATCGGGGCAATTCTCCAGCTCTGCCAGCCGATCGTTGATGAGCACCATCTGATTGTTTATCAATAAGTCTCGCGACGACCACGAAAGTGCATAGACCTCCACCGCCGACTGCCACGCACGTTGCTGTTCCGCGGTCATTCCCTCGGTTGAAGTGGGCGCTGTATATCGAGACGGAATGTCAGCTTCGGCTGGCGCGCCTTCCGAAGCAGCTCTCTGCATGCGGCCCTGCAAGTAGAGAAAATGGTGCAGGTTGACCCAAAAACCGCTGTGAAACTCAAGGACGGGCGCCGGAGGGGCGGTGCTCTGCACTTCCTGCCGTGCGCGTACAAGTGCAGAACCGAGCAGGAGCAAGAACAGCGTAAACACCGCCGCTGCTACCGCACGCATGGGCTTGCTGTCAGCCTAGCAAGATTCGGGACGCCCCGCAATGCGACCCAAACCGCGGACGCCTCTCATTATTCGGCCAATTTGTCGCGCAGGAGTTCCACTTCAGTTTCCGTCAGCACCCGCTTGATCCGAGACAAGGACACAAGTTCTTGCAGCGCGTGAGCACCTCCGCGCCATTGGCGCCCGCAGTTGGCCCCGGATTGTTGCCTTCTGGAAGTAGGCATATCCGCTTCGGAAGCCGTCAGCCCCTTCGTTAGGTAGTTCGCCGCTCAGCTCACGGAGCCAAGTGCAGATTTTCCTTTTGATTCCCGGTCATTTCTGTGAACGCCAGACCCATGCCCATGCCAGTATGCCCATGACGACATTCGCCTTCGCACGCACGTTGTGATTTTCGCTTATGAGACTGAGCATGAGCATGAGCGATGTGCCTGCGGGGACGGGTTCACCGTATCGATGTAGCAGGCGCCCATTCCAGGTCGGAAACTCGGCCGTTCAGACGCGTGCTCGTCCGCGACTCCAGCACTTCCGCCGACGCCGACACGGCAAACCGTCCTCTCTTCCGCCGTGCAGCGCTCTCCGCCCGTCTGTTCGTCCCCGGAGACCGGTTCAGACGGCAATCGAATGAAAGTTCCCGTTGTTTCACAAGCAAGCTCCCGCAGATATGCGAGCAGATATTTCCATGGTGAGCAGACGAAAACCGGAGCAGATCAGGAAGGGGATTTTATTGTCGTGGTTTTCTAACCTGCTGGGCAAGCTGAGCCTTGGATGGTGTGCGGCTGAGGAACTCCTAGTGCCGCGTCTCATCGCCTTCCACGGTCGGATCGTCTGTCGTAGCTACCGCTCCGTTCTTGTCCGCGCCTCGAAGCGTGCCGCCAGAGTCGAGGAAAAACGACCTTCGTCCGTCTTTTCCATAGACCACTGGCGTAGCAGCGAGGGAAAACCCGGCGGCCCTGTTCCGCTCTGACTCGTTTTCTTCTCCGACCGGAACGATGGCATAGCGGAGACGATAGCCGCCCGCTAGACCTTTGGCCTGCGCGGAATCCAGCAGTCCCGCAGCCTCCGGTGACGCGCCATCCTGCGTGGGCGGGCCTAGCTGCTCGAGCGTTTCCGGCAGATTGCCGTAAGCGATCTGGTACGATTTCAGCGCGCCACTCACCTTGCGCAGTGTCGCAATTGCGCTTCGCTCCCGAGCTTGCAGATCAGACTCTTCCCACTGGCGCCGCAACGCCGGAATATCCAGCAACAGCAGGCCCAGGGAAAGCAGCTTCCATTGACCGGACTCCCTGACTAGGCCGAAGCGCACCGACTGTGTTTCCACGCCTTCCGGCACACTCACGGGGATAAACGCCAGGTTCTCCCGCATCTCGGTGGCGCCAAAGCGCATCTCAGAAGTCACGCTCGTGGCCTCGCAGCGAACGACGTTGCGCCCGTCTAAAGTGGAGAGCAAGGGCTTTCCGGGATCTTCCAGAAGCACAAAGCGCTTCAACAAAGCCACCCGCCGTTCCTGCGTCAGAGCTCGATAAGCTTGCGCGTTATCGCTCGTAAGGTGGTTCGCGAACGCGGCTTCGTCATGACGGCAAGCCGCAGTCAATGTCTCTTCCAGGGCCTGAGCCGGATCGGAAATTGGCGGCGTTGCTCCTCGTTGTGCGGAGATACCCGGAGCGATGATCCACAATACCAACTCCAGCAAAATGCCACATGCGAACAAAGACGCGCTCGTACGCGCCCCCAGAGAGGCAAAGAGAGAACCCGCAAGACCCGAGCGATCCGGTACAGCTAGTTTCACGATTTTGCTTGGAGCAGGATTTTCGAAAGATTCGCAGTGAAGCTCGACCTCGGCAACACTTGCTTGCAGCCCGCGGCCTCAGCCCGCCGGGCAAGGTCCGTCTGCACATGAGAAAGAAAGCCGATGACAGGTACAAGGTTGCCCGAACGATGCAACTGCTCGATGGCCTCCAAGGCCCCTTGCCGGGCATTCAGGTCCACCACGACCAGTCGGGGTAGATCGCCGGGACTCGCCCGTTCCTGGACCCCTTCTAAGGCGGTGACCAGCGCCCCGCCGGTCGAAACCGTCGTCAGCGTCACGCCCACTTTGCGGGCCGTTTCCGCCAGCTTGGCCTGAAAGAATAAATCATCAACGAGCGCCAGCACCTCTGTCGTGGTCTTCTGGTTTTCGTTTACCATAGCTCTTCATCCTAACAAGCTGCCCGCTTACGGAAAAGAGGCTGAATGGATTCCAAGGAGGAAAAGCGTCCAGCGGAACCGCTCGAAGTTACGTTCTATACACGTCCGGGATGCCATCTATGTGACGAGGCAAAGTTGCAGATCGCGCCCGTGCTCGCGGAATTTGGCGCTCGATTGTGCGAGGTCAATATCGATGCCGACCCCACATTGTTCGAACGTTACAACCTCGATGTACCGGTAATTTTTCTGGCAGACCGCAAGATTGCCAAGCATCGTGTTGATCGCAGCCAATTCAGGCGTCAGCTTCTCGACGCCCGTCGGCGTTCCGGCCACCGCGGCTGATTTCCCGGGCGGGGCCCCCTCTAGCGGGGCTCGGCCCCTGTCTTGACGCCGACGCTGCTGTCGGGAACGTCTCCAGGCCGGCCTTGGACGCGGTCATATTCGGTGACTTGGCAGGTCGAGCCCAGCGCCTCGTTGTAGTAGGCAGGCACGCCCAAGGCTGAGCGCAGCTCCTCGTTGAATTTGCGCATGTGCTCGAGTTGCTGAGCCAGCGCGGGAACTTTCCGCCCGTCGTCGGTGATGAAAAATTTCTGATAGCCGGCGTCCCACAGCCGAGTGAACTGCCCTTGGATGAGCATACTTGGCAGGATGGTCATTTGAAAACGTCCGTCCGCCACGTGCCGGAATTCCGCACCGCAACCGTATTTCTCCACGCGTACGACTCCGCGCGTGCTGCTCACCTGAAAGCCTTTCGAGGGCAAGGTTTCCAGGGTCGCCGCTTCGAATCGCTCGGAGACGTTCCACATGCGATGAGCATTCACGTTTGCGTCCCCTTTGTCAAACGTTGCCGCGCTCGTGACTATTCCACCGTGTTAATGGAACTAGAAGAAGCTTGAAGGCATTTTGAATACATTGGCCGCCTCGCCGCATCTATTCACGGGAGCGAGGGCGCAAGGCCCATCCGGGGAGAAGGCCTTCTCTCTACCAGTCAAATTACGGGAATCTATTGTAAACTCATGGTTTTCGCGAAGAGTTCGGTTTTGACCACGACCCCCGAAAACGCGAGGAAAATAGGAGTCGGCGTGCTCGAGCGCGTCGGCAATACGCCCTTGTTGCGCCTGGAGAGAGTCGGCCGGGAGTATCCCCGAGCGGAGTTCTACGCCAAGGCCGAGTGGTTCAATCCTGGCGGGTCGGTCAAGGATCGTGCCGCCTTGAGCATGATCCGCGAAGGGGAACGCGCCGGCGCGCTTCGCCCCGGCAAGACCATCCTTGACGCCACGAGCGGTAATACCGGTATCGCGTACGCAATGATCGGAGCGGCGCTCGGATATCCGGTCGTTCTTTGTCTTCCGTCGAATGCCAGCCCGGAAAGAAAGCGGATCCTGTCCGCTTACGGTGCGAAGATTATTTTGACCTCCGCCGATGCTGGATCGGACGGAGCCATTCGCCGCGCGCGTGAGATTCACGGCGGCGATCCGCAGAAATATTTTTATGCCGATCAGTACAGCAATCCGGCCAATTGGCGCGCGCATTATCAGACCACCGCGCTCGAGATATGGGAGCAGACCGAACACAGCATTACCCATTTTGTAGCCGGGCTCGGCACAAGCGGCACTTTTGTGGGCACGGCGAGGCGGTTGAAAGAGCTGAATCCTCGAATTCAGTGCGTAAGCCTGCAACCCGACGCGTCCTTTCACGGCCTCGAAGGTTGGAAGCATATGGCTTCGGCGCTCGTGCCCGCGATCTACGATCCACGCGTTGCGGACGGTGATTCTGTAATTCGCACCGAGGATGCCTACCAAATGGCCAAGCGACTAGCGCGCGAAGAGGCTATGCTCGTGAGCCCCAGTGCAGCCGCGGCTTTGGTCGGCTGTTTGCAATTAGCTGCTTCGCTCGATCGACGCGAGCGAGCCGTGATCGTGACCATCTTCCCCGATGCCGCCGAAAAATATCTGAGCGAGCGCTTCTGGGATGAAAGTGAAGGCGCATAGCACTCCCAGGAGGCGCGCCAATCGTATGCTCATCGTCAACTCAGACATCGCCCAAAGCATTCGCGGCTATGGCGCCCGAGATTATCCTAACGAGACCTGTGGCGCCATGCTGGGCTGTGACGGTGCGGAAGGCCGCGAGGTGCGCGCGCTTTTCCCGCTCACCAATCGGCGTGACGATTCCCCGCGCAATCGCTTTTCGATTACCGCGGAGGATTTTCGCGCCGCCGAGCGGGCCGCGAGGGAGCAGGGATTGGAGCTGGTCGGCTGGTATCATTCCCATCCCGATCATCCCGCCAGGCCCAGCGAATATGATCGCGAGCATGCCTGGCCCTGGTATAGCTACGTCATCGTGAGTGTCGCGAGCGGAGAGGCCTGTGATATGACTTCCTGGCAGCTTTCCGACGATCGCTCTGCTTTTCAGACGGAAGAGATCGCCTGGGCCATTCCGCCGGGGACGATAAAAAGGTGACGGTAGAAACGCGATTCGATAACCGTACTTAAGGTCGACTGCGGAGTTACACTGGAGGCAGCAAGTTATGGCGATAAGGCTGGAAATTCCGACCGCCCTGCGGCAATTCGCGGGCAAGCAAGCGAGCGTGGAGTTCAATGCCACCACCGTCGGTGAGGCGCTGCAGCAGCTTACGGGAACTTATGCGGACCTGCGCAAGCACCTTTACACCGAAGACGGCCGCATTCGCAGCTTCGTGAATATCTACCTGAACGACGAGGACATCCGCTACTTGCAGAAGGAAAATACTCCCACCAAGGACGGCGATACGATCAGCATCGTGCCCTCGATTGCGGGCGGAGCGAAAATCTAAGAGATCGAAGGAGAGGAATCATGCCGATCATCACCGGCACGCCCGCTGTGCCTGACACCGGGCGCACACTTTCTAAGCAAGAGATTCAGCGCTACAGCCGCCATTTGATCATGCCCGAAGTGGGCATGGAAGGGCAGCTCAAGCTCGCCAAAGCCAAGGTGCTTATGATCGGCGCGGGTGGGCTGGGCGCGCCTCTAGGACTTTATTTGGCCGCGGCTGGCGTGGGGCGGCTGGGCGTAGTCGATTTCGATGTAGTTGATTTCACCAATCTCCAGCGGCAAATTACGTTTTCCACGAGCGACGTCGGCCGGCCCAAGATTCAGGCCGCCAAGGAACGCCTGGCCGGTGTGAATCCCCAAATTCGCATCGACACCTACGAGACGCGGCTTAGCAGCTCAAACGCGCTCGATCTGTTCCGCGATTACGACATCATCGTCGACGGCACGGATAATTTTCCCACGCGTTATCTCGTCAATGACGCTTGCGTGCTACTGGATAAGCCCAACGTCTATGGCTCCATCTTTCGCTTTGAAGGCCAGACCACAGTCTTCCATTATGGCGGAGGGCCTTGCTACCGCTGTCTCTATCCCGAACCGCCGCCGCCCGGACTCGTGCCGTCCTGCGCCGAAGGCGGCGTCCTGGGCGTTCTACCCGGCATTGTAGGTGCGCTCCAGGCCATGGAGACGATCAAGCTCATCCTCGGCATCGGCGAACCGCTCGCCGGCCGGCTCTTGCTCTTCGATGCTCTGGGCATGGGCTTCCGCGAGCTGCGTTTGCGCAGGAATCCGTCTTGCCCTGTTTGCGGCGATCACCCTACAATCCATGAGCTCATCGATTACGAAGAGTTTTGCGGAATTCGCGGAGAGGAGTTTGTTCCCGTGGCCACAGGCATTCCCGAAATTACGCCCCGCGAGCTCAAGGCTCGCCTCGATCGCGGCGATGACATTTTCATTCTCGACGTACGCGAACCGCACGAATACCAGATTTGCAATCTCCACGGCCATCTAATCCCATTGGGAGAGCTGCCGAAACGTGCGAGTGAGCTCGATAGTTCTCGTGAGATTGTGGCTCACTGCCGCAGCGGAAAGCGGTCCGCGGACGCCGTGCAGTTTTTGCAGCAGGCAGGTTTCCGCAAGATTTGGAATCTCAAGGGCGGCATCCTGGCTTGGTCGGATGAGGTCGATCCATCCGTGCCCAAGTACTAATCGAATCGCCACGTTGTAGCCTAGAGTGCGCTCACGTAATCTGCGAGCGACTCTCGGGGTTTTGCGCTTGCGGCGCCGATGAATTTGGACCTGTCATCCCGAGGGACCTGCTTTTGCAAAACGAAGGTGAACGACGCAGGATCGAAGTAAGGATTCATCACTCCACCGGAGGAACGAATGGCACAAGTTAAAATCATGGCGCGAAAGAACGGCCCTTTCCGCGTGGAGGCTCCCGAAGGTTCTATCGAACTCGTGGACGCCGACGGCCAAAAATATGATCTAACCGGAAAGGCCAACTTCGCGCTCTGCCGTTGCGGCGGCTCAGTCAACAAGCCCTTCTGCGACGGCACGCATAGCCGTATTGGCTTCCAGGCCGCCGAAGCGGCTGTCCGCGCCGAAGAACAAGGCAAAGACCAGCAGAAAAAGCTCTAATCTCGCGCTCGTCGGCGCCGCCGATGAACAATTTATTGCCGCGAGTTGATTAAGTTCGTTCCTGTCAACCGGCGGCGACCCTGGATACCCGAACAGAGCAGCGGTAGCCGACAGCGACAGCCATCTGCGTATCAAACCTTATTCGACCCTGTTGGTGCCCTAACAGTATTACGGGAACCGCCTGAGCGAATCTGTAACCTTTTGAAACCCAGCCGCGGGACTTTAGGGATTTGTATCCGGCCGCGGGATAGCGGCTCTCTCCCCAATCCGGCCCTTTTCAATGGTTTGCTTGCCCTTCCACAAACTGGACCCGTAAGGCACCCAACGTGCTGTACCAACCAACACCCGCGTTTCCTTCTAGAGCACCGTGGGGAATGATTTGGGGGGACCCGTGCTTGGCAAGCAAAAAGTCGGCCGGTACCTTTTCCGTTATCAATGGGTGCTTGGCCTCTTGGCTCTTGGCGGTGTATTCGCGCTTTCCTCCTGGTTGAGAGAGCGCGATTTCTCCTCTGGCTTCGTACTGTTTTGCTATCTCGAAATCATCGGCAGCCTTCTTTGCTTCACTTTTGTGGCTAATGCTTTGGTGCATTTTCGCGGCACCCGTGACCGTCTCACGCTGATTCTCGCCCTCGGATTCCTCCTCGCAGGATTGATCGAGACGTTTGCGATTTGGGGACTTTACGGCGACTCCATGACCAGCGTGCAGGAAGCGGGCGTCTTTCTCACTTGGATGATTGGCCAGACGGCGCTTGCGGGACTGCTGGTGTCGGCGCTGGCACTCGAGCACCGTGTGCCCCATTCTCGGCATCCGCGTAGCGAAACTACGGTCTCCTTGGTGCTGGTCGGCATCGTGACTTACCTGACCGGCGCCGCCTATCTCGGCGGAGTTATCAACACGGCTACTCTTTCTGCGGCTCGGCTGGCGCGCGCCTCGGAATTGCTTCCGGCGGCGCTGTTCCTCGTGGCCACGATCGGCTTTAACCGCGCTAACCCCGCGCGCTTCGGCTTCAAGCGCACGCTCTGCGTCGCGCTTTGGATCAATGTCGCATGCCATCTTGCGGCCACGCAATCTATGCATGTGTTTGATGCGCCATTCACTCTGGCGTTGGGCCTGCGTTCCGCCAGCTATGCCCTGATCCTGGGTGGCACACTGCTCGATAATGCCCGTCTTTTCGAGCAGGTGCGGCAGCTCGCCGTCAGCGATTCGCTCACCGGCTTGGGCAATTATCGTGCCCTGCTGAACGCCCTCGAGAGCGAAATCCAGCGCTCCAGCCGTAGCGGACGCAGCTTCGCCGTAGTCTTGATGGATCTCGACAATCTCAAGCAAATCAATGATTGCCACGGCCATCTGGTCGGCTCTCACGCCATCTGCCGTCTCGGCAACGTTCTTCGCGTGCACTCCCGCGCCATCGATACCGCCGCGCGTTACGGCGGTGATGAGTTTGCTCTGGTGCTTCCGGAAGCCGGCTCGCAGGCCGCGCGCCGCGTGGGCGAACGCATCCGCGAGCGGCTCAGCTCCGATGGAGAATATCCGCCCATTACCGTGAGCGTAGGAACGGCCGTCTTTCCGCAGGATGGCCGCACGGTTGAGGAGTTGTTCGATGCCGCTGACCGCAACCTCTACGGCATGAAGCGGGGCGGCATTATGGGGTTGTCGCGTATCGCGGCCTGTCTGTAGTTCGGTTTTTCGGGTTGGCTTGCTCCTGGGGGAAAGCGTGCAGAAAACCTTTAGCGCACCGCGTGTCGAGAAAAGAGTTCCGATGGCCATTGCCGTCCACATCTCGGGTCACCAAGAGCTTCCCGGTGTAGAGACCACCTTTACCGAGAACGTCAGCGCTCGCGGCGCACGGGTCCTTTCTGTCCGCCGCTGGAACCGCAATGACCATTTATCGTTTGAATTGCTTCCTGGCAATTTTCGCGCCAAGGCCCGTGTCGCTTATTGCGAACGCCTGCGCGACGACGGCTTTGCCGTCGGTCTCGAGTTCCTGGAACCAGTGGGCCATTGGGTTCTCGGCCCGCTGAATGCTTCGGGAAATAACCTGCACGGATAAGGAGGACGAAGGCGAAAAAAACTGGCGCAAGTAATTCAGAGATAAGCGCCGGCGACCCTGGCAGAGGGCATCCGGCGCTTTTTCTTTGCCCATTGCGGAAGATTTATTGACTCGCCGTCCTGCTGGAAATCAGTTCCTCGAAAATCTGAGCCGTGTCATCGATCATGTGATCGCTGGAGTATCGCGACGTGACGGTTTCCAGAGCTGCTCGCGATAATCGTTCCTTCAGCTCCCTATCCCCTAACATTCGCCCGGCCACCCGCGCCATGGCTTGCGCACTGGCTTTCTGCACCAGGACTCCATTTCGCCCGTGTTCGATGATCTCGGCCACGCCGCCCCGTGCGAACGCTACCACGGGCAGAGCAAAAGCCATGGCGCGAAGGAGGGAACCGCCTGCTCCTTCTTCAAGCGATGGAAAGACAAATAGATCGCCTGCCGCATAAACAGAGTCTACGTCGGGAACAAACCCGGCAAAAATAATCGCGGATCCGAGCTCGGCGTCTAACGCCTGCTTTTCAAGCTGCGGGCGCAAACGCCCTTCGCCTGCAATGAGAAGACGGCAGCTCGTTATTTCCCGCCGCAATTTCCCGAAGGCCTCGATCAGCAGTGCGTGACCTTTTTCGGCTGTCAAGGCACCCACGCACAACACAACGGTTTCGTCGGCCCGGAATCCCCATCGTGTCCGTGCCTTCTCGCGCATTTCGGGACTCACCGGTCCCGGGATTTCGACTCCGTCCGGAACCAACTCGATCTGTTTCGCATCCACTCCTGCAACTAGAAGCTCCCTGCACACCGCCCGGGAGATCGCCAGAATGCGCGCTGCCGCGCGATAGCGTGCCAGCGAAATTGGGTTGCGTGAAAGCGGAAAAGTCACACGGCGCGCCGCTACCAGCGGCACATGGCGATGCGTGTGCGCGAGCCATGCCGCCGTGAGTGCATGGGCTTCGTTCGCGTAAACGAGGTCGAAACGCGCTTCCTGGATCAATTGCCGCAGGCGCCGCGCCGCGCCGATCCGCCGCGCGCTATCGCCAACTCCATGCAATCGAATACCCGCAGCTTGCGCGCGCGACGCTATCGCGGAATCCCGCACCGCCACGAGCTCTGCACAATGGCCGCGCCGCTTTAGCCCCGTCATGAGAAGAAGGGCCTGCTCTTGACCTCCGCGCCACACGCGTTCCAGATCCACCAGTAGCACGCGCACCACAGTCAAACATCCCGCGCTTGTGGCCAGGGGCGCGCTTCGAGTTTTCCTCCCCCCACCAGCACGCCCAGCTTGCGGTACTTCAGCCAGACGTAGCGCGCCGAGGTCCAGGCGATCAGCACTCCGCGATAGCCGTCGAGAAAGCCCAGCTGGAAGAAAAATCGCTGCACGAGCGTCCACGGCGCCGCTAGCCACATTCCTCCGCGCCAGTGCCGCCGCCTTCGCGCATAGAGATCTTCCGCCGCTCGCGTTGTGAACGCTTCCATCTTGGCATAGTGCTCGCGCAGCGAACGGACCGTGTAATGGAGAAAATCGCCGCGCAAGCGCCCCACGCGCCCATTCACCTGCACGTTTTCGTGCAGCGCTCCCACAAACCGCGCTGAATCGCTACGATACAGCCTCACGCAATATTCTGGATACCATCCCGAATGACGGATCCAGCCGCCCAGATAATTCGGCTTGCGATTGATCTGGTAGGCCGCGCAGTCCGGCTCATTCTGCTTCCAGGCAGCGATGGCTTCGCGCAGTTCGCCGCTCAGCCGTTCATCGGCATCGAGCGACAGCACCCAATCGTGCGTGGCTTGTCCCGCCGCAAAATTCTTTTGATCGCCAAAATTGCTGAAGGGGCGCGAAACTACGCGGGCGCCAAACTCTTGGGCGATTTCGCCGGTACGGTCTGTGCTGCCGGAATCCACGACCACGATTTCGTCGGCCACGCCGCGCAGCGATTCCAAAGCTTCGGGCAGATCAGATTGTTCGTTATAGGTGATGATAATAGCACTGATCGACGGCATGCTAGTGCGCACCAGCCTATCGTACAATCACCTGAGCCGCAAAACTCCTCGACCGAAAGTTCCTATTGTACGAATCCCACGTTGGGAGGCGGCGCCGTCGTGGGCGTTTCGCGAATGGGCCCGAATTGAGCTTCGAATCGCGCGATGTTCTCCCCTAATGCCCGCCAGAGCCTCTTAGCGTGCCCTGGGCTGACGATAGTGCTCGCCACCAGTTTCCCGTGTGTGCCGTTGGTGAACACGTAGATGAAGTGCATCGTAAACTCTTCCGGATTGTGGTGAATCATGACCAGATTGCTGAAGTGGCCGACCAGTTCCTCCTCATCGGCCTTGATCTGCACTTGAGGCGCTTGCTGTTCCGCCATTTTTCCTCCGCGAGCCGTCGCTTCAAGCTATCACAAATGCTGTGGCGCAAGCACGGTACGCACATCTCGCAGCCGCGGACTCCGAGTGCGATGGATGATCGGCACGTACATCGCAGGCAACGTTGCGGGAGAACCTGTATTGACGGTTTGCGATGTTAAATGTAGTTTATATTGTACGTTCATCTAGGTTAAGATCATTGAGATCATTGAGCACATCGTGAATCCCGTGTTCGAATCTTCGCCGGGCGCTGTGCCGCTCGAATCCGAAGTATCTGCGTTGGCGGTTCCTTCGGCGCCCGCTCAAAAACCCCAAGCGATGCTGCCCTCCTTACCCGAGGTCTATCGCAGCGTCCCCATAGCGAGCGGCGCTTCGCTCCTGCGCAAGCTACTGGCTTTCGCCGGTCCCGGTTATCTGGTGGCGGTCGGTTATATGGACCCGGGAAACTGGGCCACTGACATCGGCGGCGGGTCGCAATTCGGCTACACCCTGCTGAGCGTCGTCATTCTCAGCAGTTTGATGGCGATTTTCGTTCAGGCGCTCTCTGCGAAACTGGGCATCGCCACGGGCCTTGACCTTGCCCAGGCCTGTCGCGAATCGTACTCGCGCCCGGCAGGGCTTGCCTTGTGGCTTCTGGGTGAAATCGCCATTGCCGCCTGCGACCTGGCCGAAGTATTGGGCTCGGCAGTCGCGCTGAAGCTCCTATTCGGCATCCCACTGCTCGTCGGCGTCTTGATTACCGGCGCTGACGTCTTGATTGTGCTCGCCCTGCAAGGCCGCGGGTTCCGCTGGATCGAAGCGCTGGTGGTTACGCTCATCGCGACCATCGCCGCCTGCTTCGCCTACGAGCTCTTTTTCGCGCAACCGCTATGGCACGAAGCCGCCACGGGTCTTCTGCCTCCCTTGCGCCTGCTTCATGATCGCGACATGCTCTATCTCGCGATCGGCATTCTTGGCGCGACGGTTGGCTCAGCGCCGGCCAAAAACGCGAAGCGGTACGCTTTGCCACGCTCGACTCCACCTTAGCGCTAGGCTTTTCGCTCTTTGTAAATGCTGCGATTCTGGTGCTCGGTGCGGCTGCTTTCCACCATCGCGGACTCACCACGGTTGCGGACATCAGCCAAGCTTACCGACTGCTGACTCCCGTTTTAGGCGCGGGCCTGGCCAGCACTCTTTTTGCCGCGGCCTTACTTTGTTCCGGGCAGAACTCCACTCTGACCGGCACGCTCGCCGGTCAGGTGGTGATGGAGGGATTCTTGCGCCTGC
Organism: Acidobacteriota bacterium; assembly: GCA_003223325.1. Taxonomy (GTDB): domain Bacteria; phylum Acidobacteriota; class Terriglobia; order Acidiferrales; family UBA7541; genus Palsa-189. The sequence continues at coordinate 10,155 of QHYS01000130.1, read as the reverse complement.
AGATCAAGCCTTGGCTGCGGCGATTGATCACCCGCTCGGCGGCCATTATTCCCGCGGCGCTTGTAATCGGCATGGCGGGCGAAACCAAGGCCATGGGCCTGCTCATTTTGAGCCAGGTCATTCTCAGCTTTCAGTTGCCGTTTGCACTCGTTCCACTGGTGCAGTTCACGAGCGACAAGCGCAGGATGGGCGAGTTTGCCAATTCCCGGTGGGTCGCCGCACTCGCCTGGTTCACTGCCGCAGTCATCATCGCGTTGAATGCCTTGCTGATCTTTCTGATCCTCCGCGGGAACTCCTAGTGCCCTGGATTCGGCCGTTTTTGCCAGATTAAATCTGTCATTCAGAGCACGCCGCGGGAAGTGCATTCTACGCGCTGCACTTCTCGTCAGCGTGCGAGGAATCGCTCCTATTCAGTTCCTATGCGCAGCGCACCAAGAAGGCGCAAATCTGCTAGGCAACTACATCTTTATTGAATCTTAGACAGCGCCTGCGACACTTCGTCCATATCCGGCACGGTAAGAATCTCGTAATTCTTCAGCCAGGCTATTTTGCCAGCCTTGTCCACGATCGCAATAGCCCGGCCGGTGATCCCTTTGTCAGCCAGATAGACGCCAAACTTCTCCGCCACCGCGCCGCGCGGCTGGAAGTCCGCCAGCAACGGGTAACGAATACCCAGCTTTTCGGCAAACGCTTTGTGCGACCAGACGCTATCTACGCTAAGCCCCAGCACCTGCGCGTTGAGCTTTTCGAACTGCCTCAAATCGCTTACGAAGCAGGTGTGCTCGTTCGTGCATACCGGACTCCAATCCAGCGGATAAAAAACGATCACCACCTTTTTTCCGCGATATTCGGAAAGCTTGACGTCTTTCTGATTCTGGTCCTTCAACGTGAAATCCGGTGCCGGCTGTCCCACAGCGATGGCCATAATCCCCCCTGATCGAAGAAAGTGACGATCGGTTTGTCAACGCGCTCGTGCGGCTCCGTTTGCGCACAAGAGTGCCGATCATATTATCCGACCTCTCGCCAAGCCTCCAACCTTTAGCCTCCTGCTTCCAGTCTGTTACTATGACTCAACGCATGCGTCTCGAGCAGGCTTATCCAGAAATCCGTTTTCGTTGGCGCTCCCGCAATTGGTGGGCGCGCCTGTCGCGCATGCCTCCCGAGTGCGAGCACCTCGAGACTGACGGCGCATGGATGGCGACGTTTATTCCAGACACTCTCTATCTGCGTGGCAAGGCCTCCGTCCGCCGGCGCCCGGTCCGGCCCGAAGTATCGCTCTGTCTGACTTGCCTAAGATGCGAAATGGAAAAGGAACTGCGGCATTTCTCAGGGCGCGTGATTGCCTTTGAGCCCGACAGCGCGGAATTCACTCAATACTTCTTTCTCGGCAGCGGCGAATTTTCCGCCGCGGGCCTACAACCGGAAGTCGCCAACGCCATTAGCCGCCGGTTGGATCAACCGATGGACGCATGTGCCTCCTGTGATCGCCCCGCAACCTGGCTCTGGTTTCCGCGCGACGAAGTGCCCAGCCTGGACGACGTCTCCCGCATCGCTATGGCGCGCGCCGAGACGCTTTGCTCCGTGCACGGTTCGCAAAAATTACTCGAGAGCTTCGCTCGCACGCCGGACGCTAATTTGTTTTATGTCAACGTCCCCTATGGCGAATCGGGCGCCTATGTTTGGATCTAAAGAAGCGTGGATATGAATCGCTGCATATGACTACCGCCCACGGCCCGTCACCGAGTTTGCGCGATGTGGTCGAAAAGTACCGCCAGCTCGCGGGCGCCTTCGGGCACCCTTTGGCCTTGGCTTCCTTCGGGCTCTCGGCCGAAGAGACCGAGCGCGTCTTCGGCATCTTTGACGAGGATTATCACATCAGCCGCTTTTTCCATTTTTCTTTGCAGCCGGCCGCTGCGGAGCGCTCCATCAAGACTTATCGCATAAATGGCTTTCCGCAGTCGCACGTCGCTCTGGACGCCGAAATCGAGTCCATTCTTTAGTTCGCGGAAGGCACCTGATATACGGACACAAGTGGCAGCGGCTTCTTTTGGGCCGCTCCTGCGCCAGCGCGCCGCGAGATCTCTTTCGGGCTCACCCTCTCGGGCACTGGCTCGGCCAGCAGATGAGCCTGGCTGAAGCCTCTGCGCTAACTAACAGGACGACCTGCTCGTCAATTTGCCCCGCGGTTCGAAACGATGCGGCGCGAGCGATTTCAACCACATTCTTGTCTCCGTCACACTCTTTCCAGATCGCCGCTTTGGTTCAGGCGGCGCACGATATTTCGATCCAGATCGTACCAGTGAGCCGCTTCCGTTGATCGAGTAAAGCTTTTTGACCACGGGATTGCAAACGGGCTTCAAACCCCAGGGAGGTCGGGGCGGATCATCTGCAATAAGCCTGCGTCACTCGTTCGTATGCCCATCGCGAGGCCGAACGCCCCGAATGAAAGTCCGGCCGCCCAGGCCAGGTGGTCAAGCTCTTCCATTCAACTGTGCCGAGGGCTGAGGTTCGCTAGTCCACGCAGCGCCTTTTCGATTGTTCGTATTATTCAGCCGGCGGAGGCCCTTCGTAATCCCATTCGACTTCCGGCTCATTGAATTTGCCCGTGTGCGGATTACGCCAGAAGTAAGGCATGGCCGCGGTGAACGGGAATGCTACATCGATCCCGTTGCCCAGCCGCGGGCCTAAAAACACAATGATACACGGTTGCGCGCACTCATTTTTATGGTTGGTTACTAGCAGCCGTTGCCCAAGCTGCACGCTCGCCTCCAAGCGCATCGATCCCCCATGGACGTTCACAGCGCTCGTGAAGGTCTCCTCATAGAAGGGATGCCCTTCAGGCGTGTGCCCATACACGAAGAGCGGAATGGGAATGTGTCTGCGAGGTGTGCGCCTACGTTCCGGCCGTATCGGAGTGCATACCTCGGCGGCTCTCGATGTTGTTTGTGGAATGTTCACAGTGGCTGCGCTAATCTCTCCGAAGTTGCAAATTCTTGGGCAGCATACTCGAAGTAGATTGATGTGGGTGTACATTCAAGGCACGCTCATGTGTCTCTCCAGTTACCCCCTGCCTGGCCGGTAGGGGTCTACCTTCACCCACGGCAATGCGTAGCCTTGCCGTGGAACGCCAACTCGCCAAGCGCACGACTCTGGCCATGATTTATTGCCGTTCGGTTGGCATCAACCTGTTCCGTTCGCGTTAGATGTCCATGCGCCCTCCTGCTGGATTATGTTCTTGTTCCCGACCCTACGCTTGGCGTTGTCAGGTAGATCGAATCGTCCGGCCGGCAGGTTGGCAACTCCCTGGAGATCACGCTTCGCGGAGATCTGCCCGAGCCGTGACAAAAAGAAAAAGGTAACGTCCTGACGGTGGCGTTCGATGCCTTTAACGTGCCCAATTACGAACTAAGAGCGTTCAGCCTTTTGCGCTGGTCACTAAGTTGAGCCGTTCGGTCAGGTGTGCCTGTTCCTCCCGCAGTTCCGGCGGCAGGCGGTCCCCAAATTTCTTGAAGAAGACGCCGATTTCGTCCGCCTCCTTCTGCCAATCTGCGGCATCCACGCGAAGCAGCTCTTCCATCTTGTCCAGCGAAATATCGAGCCCGTCCAGCGTGAGGGCATGTGTAGTGGGAACAAATCCGATGGGCGTCTCTTCTGCTTGGCCTTTCCCGTTCACACGCTCCAGAATCCACTTCAGCACGCGCACGTTTTCGCCATAACCGGGCCACAGCAATTTCCCGTTGGAGCCTTTGCGGAACCAATTTACGTGGAAAATCTTTGGCGGGTGCGGAATGTTCTGGCCCATCTCCAACCAGTGCCGGAAATAGTCGCCCATGTGATATCCGCAGAAGGGCAGCATGGCCATGGGATCCCGCCGTCTCACTCCCACTTCCCCGGTGATCGCTGCCGTCGTTTCCGAAGCCAAACCCGCGCCCACGAACACTCCGTGCTGCCAGCTCCAGGATTCATAGACGAGCGGCGCCACTCGCGCGCGCCTTCCGCCAAAAATGAATGCCGAAATCGGCACCCCGGACAGGTCTTCCCACTTCGGCGATATGCGCGGAGCCTGCCGCGCCGGAACTGTGTAGCGCGAGTTCGCATGTGCCGCCGGACCCTTCGCGCCTGCCGAAACCTTGTGCCCCTGCCAGTCCGTCAGATCTGACGGCACCTCCTCGGTCATCGCTTCCCACCAAGGCTCGCGCGACGCCGTCATGGCCACGTTGGTGAAGATTGTGTTTCGTTTGACCGCTGTCATCACGTTCGGATTTGTGAGCTCGTTCGTTCCTGGCGCAACGCCAAAGAATCCCGCTTCGGGATTGATCGCATGCAGATATCCGTCCGGCCCCGGTTGCATCCAGGCGATGTCGTCACCCACGGTCCACACCCGATACCCAGAATCCTCGAGTGCGGAGACCATCATCGCCAGATTGGTCTTGCCGCAAGCGCTCGGAAATGCCGCCGCCATATAAGTGATTTTGCCTGATGGATCTTCGAGCCCCAGGATCAGCATGTGTTCCGCCATCCAACCCTGTTCGCGCGCCATCCAGCTCGCAATACGTAGTGCGAAGCATTTCTTACCCAGCAGCGCATTGCCGCCATAGCCCGAGCCAATGCTCCAGATAAGTTTTTCTTCCGGAAAGTGCAGGACAAAACGTCGTGCGGGATTCAAATCGCCCAACGAATGCAGCCCCGGCACGAAATCATTCGCTTTGCCGATCCGATCGAGCGCAATCTTTCCGATCCGCGCCATGATGCGCATGCTCACCACGACGTAGGGACTATCCGTCACCTCCACGCCTGCGCGTGTCATGTGCGAATCAGCCGGACCCATCAGATAGGGCACCACGTACATGGTGCGCCCTGCCATGGCGCCGTCAAAGAGCGCGCCGATCTTCTGCTTGCCCTCTTCTGGTGCCATCCAGTTGTTGGTTGGGCCGGCGTCGTCTTTGCGCCGCGAGCAGATGAACGTCACTTGCTCGGTCCGCGCTACATCGCTCGGATCGCTACGATGCAAGACACAGTTTGGATATGTCCGTTCGTTCAGGTGAACCGTCCGCCCCTCAGCGACCAGCCTTTCCACCATCTGCTGCGCTTCGCTTTCCGATCCATCGCACCAGACGACCTGCTTCGGCCGCACCTTCTGAGCCGCTTCTTCAACCCACGCCTCGAGCCGTGTAGCCAAGTTTTCTCCGATCCGCGTCTATCTGAACGTGTGATGAATCTGGCAAGCGGCAGGGCTTTGGCTAGGGCTGCTGGGCCGCCAAGCCGCACGATCCGGTACCGACTCAATTTTAGTTCGCTGGTTCAAGAGCAGCAAGGAATTTGGTGTCCCGGGCCACTGGGCGTCGCCCGTACGCTATACTCGCTTCGTGTACGCTCAGAGGCTGCGCGTCGAAATCATCGTTGGTGTCGAGCGCCGCGCCTGCCCGGTCGATTGGCTTGACAATTTTTGTATGCGCGACTTTACCGGCGAAGCTGAGTTTGATGACACACTTCCTGTTGCCGAGGGCCTGATAGAAGCGGGCTTTCGCGTGCAGCCCGAGCGCCTGGCCGAAGCCATGAGCGCCTGGTTCACAAAACGTGGCAAAGGCCAGGGGCAGCCCGTGGGTGTTCACATCCGTCCGGCCTAGCGGTTTCCCCAGCCAGTTCCCGTTGCGATATCCCGTGGCTCCTTCGCGGCGACGCGTTCGCTGGCAGCTTCTATTGCGGTGCGTGCCCGCGGCATCGCCGCTAGCATGGCCTCTTCCCCCGCGGCAACAAGCTGCGGCGTCTTCGCGAAATCATCCCAAGCAAAATCCCGCACCCGCGGTTCGATCACCACGTCCGCCTTTGACCGCCACGCCAAATCGGCATGCCGCTGAATAATCGTGAATGAGCGCCCGATCACATCCGTGAAGTTCGTGGGCTTGACCATGGCCTCCGAATCCAGGAAAACCGCGATGATTACGTCGGCGCCCATTCTGGCCACGGCTTCCACAGGTACCGTCGCTGCAACAAATCCGTCCACCAGAGTGCGCCCCTCATACTGCACCGGCTGAAAAAGACCCGGATATGCGCAAGAGGCGCGCAGTGGCGGCCCCAGCGGCCCGTGATCAAAATAGACCGGGTCGCCGCTAATCAAATCCGTGGCCGCGATGGTGACCGGGATCCTCAGCTCGTCAAACGTAGTGATGTTCAGATGCCGCTTGGGATAAGACTCCAGCCGCTGGTTCGAAGCCAGCCCCAGCCAAGAAAATCTCCATTGACCGAAAACGCCAAAGCGCAGGGCCGCCGCCCGGTTTACCACTTCCTTGAAAGGCAATCCGCTGGCATACGCAATTCCCGCCAAGGCTCCCGCGCTTGTGCCCGCAATGTAGTCGATGGGAATGCCGTGCTCTTCCAGACTATGCAGCACTCCGATGTGTGCGATTCCTCGGGCAAAGCCGCCACCAAGCGCGACTCCGAGCTTTGGTCGCACCGCTGGCTTCGCCTCCGACGGGCGTTCTGCGTACGCAAATTCCCGCACACGCTCGAGCGCTGCCTGCACCCATCCCATTACGGTATCTCGCTTATCCGTACTCATTCTATTAGACGAGGATAAGCCCTCTTTGGGATGCCGTCTCCGCCGTGGTTGACCAGCTTTGCCCGTTCTGTAACACTCACTGCGCTGGCCGAGCCCCGATGTGCTTAAGGCTGAGCCTTAAGGAGTTACGTCTCAACATATGAAACCCGGCCATCAAATCAAAAGCGTCGCCGTTCTCGGCGCTGGAACCATGGGTGCCCGCATCGCCGCTCATATTGCCAACGCCGGAGTCCACTGCTGGCTGCTTGATGTCGCTCCATCGGAGCTCACCCCGGAGGACAAAGCCCGCGGGCTGACGCTCAGCGATCCTCGTGTCCGCAATCGCATCGTCCGCGCCGGCTTAGAAGCCGCACAAAAGGCACGACCCGCCGCATTTTTTACCCCTGCCACGGCTAACCGCATCACCGTCGGCAATTTCGAGGACAATCTCTCCTGGTGCGCCCAAGCGGATTGGATCATCGAAGCCGTGGCCGAAAATCTCGCCATCAAGCGGGCCCTGCTGCAAAGGCTGACCGCTCACCGCCGCCCCGGCGCGATCGTAACCACGAACACCTCTGGCCTGCCCATCCGCCAGATTGCGCAGGGCTTCGATGACGATTTCCAGCGCCATTGGGCCGGCACGCATTTTTTCAATCCTCCCCGTTACATGAAACTCGTTGAACTCATCCCCGGCCCCGGAACGTCCGCGGAGGTCCTCGACGCGCTCGCCGATTTCTGCGATCGGCGCCTGGGCAAAGGCGTGGTCCGCGCCAAAGACACCCCAAATTTCATCGCCAACCGCGTTGGCACATTTTCCATGCTCACGTCGCTTTCGCTCATGGCTCGTTTCGGCATGAGCATCGAGGAAGTTGACGCCTGCACCGGTCCGGCCATTGGTTGGCCGAAATCCGCCACCTTCCGCACCGCCGATATCGTCGGCTTGGACGTGCTTACCAATGTCGTTCGCAACATCTACGAGAACGCCACGCAAGATGAATCGCGCGAGCTTTACCGTGTTCCCGCGCTCGTTGAAGAAATGACCCGCCGCGGCTGGCTCGGCGAAAAATCCGGTCGCGGGTTTTACCAGCGCGTCAAAAAGGGCGCAGAGAGTGAAATCTTGGCGCTCGATCCCGGAACCATGGAGTTTCGCCCCCGTCAAAAAGTGCGTTTTGCCTCACTTGAGCTGGCGCGCGCCGTCGAAGACTCGCGGGCCCGACTTCAGGCCATTCTTGCTCCGGTAATTGGCGGCCAGCCCGGCGATAAAGCGCAGCAATTCCTGTGGGCCCTGATCTCCGAGACCTCCCTTTACGCCGCCCGCCGTGTCCCCGAGATCACCGATTCGATTGCCGATATTGATCGCGCCATGCGCTGGGGCTTCGGCTGGGACCTCGGCCCCTTAGAAATATGCGACGCGCTCGGCGTGGAGGCCTTGACGCGCCGGTGGACCGCCGATGGCCGCGACTTGCCTGCTTTGTTCACGCGCTTGCTCTCTTCCGGTCGCAAATCGCTCTACACGTCCTCAGCCGGAGAAATTTCCGCCTTCGATCCCGGCTCCGGAAGCGCCGTAAAGCTAGCGGAACCACCCGGAGTCATCATTCTCAAATCGCTCAAGGAGCGTTCGAATGAAGTCGCACGCAATTCCGGTGCCAGCCTGATTGATCTTGGTGACGGCGTTTTGTGCTGCGAATTTCACTCCAAGATGAATGCCATCGGCGACGACATCACTGCCATGATGCACACCGGCTTGAAGCGCTTGAACGCCGATTTCGATGCGCTCGTCGTCGCCAATCAGGCGTCCAATTTTTCCGTGGGCGCCAACTTGATGCTTCTGCTCGTCGCCGCGCAGGAGCAGGAATGGGACGACATTCATGACGCGGTGCGCCGCTTTCAAAACGCCAATCTCGCCGTCAAACACGCCGCGAAGCCCGTGGTCGTCGCTCCCCAAGGAATGGCCCTCGGAGGCGGCTGCGAAGTTTGCCTACATGGCTCGCGCATTCAGGCTGCAGCCGAGGCGTACATGGGACTCGTCGAGACCGGTGTGGGGCTCATCCCAGCCGGCGGCGGTTCCAAAGAAATGATCATCCGTGCCAATGAACATGCCGTTGGCCCGGAATCGATCGACCTATTCCACGCCTTCAAGCCCGTCTTCGAAACGCTGGCCATGGCCAAAGTTTCCACGAGCGGCGAAGATGCGCGCGTTTTGGGCTTTCTCCGCGCCGCCGATTTCATCTCCGTGAATGGCGACCGCCTCGTCGCCGATGCAAAGGCCACGGCGCTTGCCCTTGTCCGCGAGGACTATCGCCCGAGCCTCGCGCCGCCCAACGAGCCCTGCATCCGCGTTTTGGGTGAAGAGCTGATCGCGGGCGCAAAACTTGCCATACACACGATGCTGCGCGGCGAATACATCTCCGAGTACGATGCCCACATCGCGCGCAAGCTCGCCCACGTGCTGGCCGGCGGCCCACTCACGGAATGTCAGCTTGTTAGCGAACAATATCTGCTCGATTTGGAAAGCGAAACTTTCGTCAGCCTCTGTGGCGAACGCAAGACTCAGGACCGCATCGCCCACACCCTGAAAACCGGCAAGCCCCTGCGAAATTAACGATCCGACGAGGATCTCTCCGCGCTTCAACTTCAAACGCAGAATGACGATACGCGGAGGAAATCGAAGATTTGTCATTCTGAGCGGGTTTAATGGACACACCCGAAGAATCTCTCAGTGGTGTGCAAGCCTGGCGGACTTCAGTCACGGCGGCTGTTTCACGTGAAAACATTCTGCGAATGACTGTAGCGATCCCTTCCTCTTCGATCGCCGCTGACGGTCCGCCTACTTCTCTTTCAGTTTCAGCTTGCCTTCGGCTTTGTTCTCCTCGAGAAACGTCCGCAAATCGCCGGAGGCATCCAGCAGCCGAACCCATTGTTCGTAATAGAGTGTCACCGGGAAGCGCCCCAGCCCGTAAACGCTCACGCCGCCTTTCTCTCCGACCCGGAATTCGAGTTGTCCTCCCCGCCGCCCCGTCTTCTGCTTTTCCAGTTCCGCGACGCGCGCTCGGAGTTCCTCGTACGATGGTTCCCCCATTGTCCTCCCTCCATAAATTAGGGGAAGATCATAGAACACGCGCTACTCCGCTTCCAGTCCTACCCCTTTGCACCCAGTGCTAAAATAGAAGGCGACGCGGCGGAGGCGTGAGAGGGTGTGGGGCTCAGTAGATTGTTTGGCCAAAAGGTGGCACGAATTACGGTTACGTTCCAAGTCCCGTGTCTTCAAGACTTGCAGGATATATTGAAGATGAGCTGGTTAAGCCCTTAGAGTGCGCACTTAAGGAAAAAGCGATGGGGGTACCCGCTGCATCTAAGAAGTCGGTTGGGTAGGAGTTGAGCCATGAAAGAAGCTGTGATCGCCAGTTCCGTACGTACCGCCGTTGGCAAAGCCTATAAGGGCACACTTCATGCTACGCGCCCGGACGACTTAGCCGCGGTCGCCATCACCGGCGCGATTGGGCGCATCCCAGGGCTCGATCCCAAGGAAATCGAAGACGTCGTCCTAGGTTGTGCTATGCCCGAGGCCGAACAGGGCATGAATGTCGCGCGCATCGCCTCCTTGCGCGCCGGTCTGC
>QHYS01000132.1 GCA_003223325.1 Acidobacteriota bacterium | reverse complement strand
CCCGTGGTCGGCGCTCCAGTTACTCGGCGCAACATGTCTCGTAGTCGTGGTCCTTACACACGTCTGTGAAGCACTTCGCCTGTTTCGCTGGATGCATTGGGGTGCTGAGCATAGTGCCGGTCATTATCTCGATTTGTCGAGCGCTGTTCTCGGTCTCACGCTGTTTCCCGCAGGATACTTAATCCGTCTCGTCACCAAACGTCGGGTCTGACAATCTCGCTAGGTGTGCTCTCTTGCGACCCCGACCCGCACCCGCGATTCGACCACGCGCCGAACAATGGCCAGCGGCAATTAGTTTTTCGTCAGCATGACAGATTTCAACGTTTTTGCGGTTGACGGTACCTTCCACCAGCAAACTCGTTCAGTTCTCCGTTATGACCCTGAAGTGTGTAGGACCGCTAGCCACGACCAAACCGTACTTTTGCGCGCGCTCTCAGCACACATTCGTGTGCATTCGGCAGGAGTCATGTTCTTGATGACGTGATTGGGACCACACACGATAAGCAACTTTCGCAAAGACAACCAATGCGATCCCCAAAACCGGGAGCGCTAAAACAACGGCCTCCACGCGGAAGGCAAGCCCTCAACTCTGGCAGTTATTCAGGAAGTAAAGCAAGCGCTGCCAGTCATGCTGAATGAAGGTTGACAGCCAGAACGAGTCCGTACTGCGTGATTTCACCCACGGGGCTCTTGATGTTTTGCGACGATAAGCGAGCGAAAGGAAAACACTCCGTCGAGGAACGGAGAAGCTGAATCATGATTTGTTCCGAGTGCGCGGAACTTGAAGAAGAGCCCTTACTAGCCAACACGACCTTGATCTGAGCAGGATTTTGTGAGGTGACACCCGGTTGCGAATTTTATCCGGCTTGCCACTCTGCATCGTGCGGCGGGAAGGACGTTCCCAAGTTCAACAAAAGGTTTCTGGGAAGCACTGGACACTTGCCTGGTCCACGGCCCGGCTACGGCACATGACACGTTAGGCACCGGCCTTGACCTCTAGAAATTGAGACGCAGTCCACCATTAAGGACCCGGCCATCGAGAGGAGCCCAGGCGTCTACAGTCCATCGGCCATCTGGACCTTGGCTCGGGCGAAGAAGCGGGTCCCAGCGTGTCTGGCGAACATTCGTGAGGTTCTCCGTATTCATGAATATTCGAAAGTGCCCGAAGCGGTGTTCGGCGAGAAGGCCTACCAGGACGTACGGGAGGGAACGTGATCGGTAAGGATTGACTTCTAGTCGTTGCTGGCCTGTATAGTAACACTCCACGCCGATACGACTGTTTTCGTTCTCCCACATTCCAACGATTCCAAGATTCTGGCGCGGCGTCAACTCGACATCAACCCGCTGCCCATTCTCTGTTTCGCGTGATTGTACATAGGTGTAGGTGGTCGTGCCGCTGAACGGACCGTGCTTGAATGTGGCGAGGAATTCGAGACCTACGTTTGTGGACGGCTGCATGAGATTAATGAGTTGGTAGCTAGTATTACGTTCCACAAAGAGCGGGTTGCTCACACGTGAACCGAATAGCGTCACCGTGTATGTTCCAGGTCCAACTGATCGCGTGATATCGAGAGAGCCGCTTCTGCCGCGCTCGGCTCGCAGGGGCTGTGGGATTACGAGGCGCGTCAGTCCAGCGGCTTCCGTTTCTTCTGTCAGGGGTGTGGGACCAAAGAAGCCTTGCCCGAGAGAAAGACGACTGGTCCACTTCTTTCCTCGCAGCAAAGCCGAAAGCCGAGGGCTTGCAAATGGGCCGTATTGGCTGTGAAAGTCCGATCGGCCACTCGCGGAGACGCTTAACCAGGGGCGTATCACAATATCATCCTGAAAAAAGAGACCGGGTGTTGTGTAGCGGTATGCGAACTGGGGAACATCGCGCGGATCGTAGGTGTCCCTATCAACCCCAACTCCAGCGACCCAAGTGTGTCGGCCCGCTGTATGCCGTATCGAAGCCTCACCGAACAACGAGTCATGCTGATCTATCTCGCGAACGTCTCCAAAGCGGTGACGGTGGTTCTGTGATACCGCCGCGCTACGCAGCGCAACGATATAGCCCTTTCCCACGACGAGTTCCGCGCTGGCGCCGAGATCGAAACGACGCGTGCTGAGTGCTTCAACGTAGGGCGAACTCGTGGCGGGCAAAATGGCGCCCGGCACAGTGCCACCCTGTCGATCTTCGTAGGTAGCGCTACCTGTAAGGAAGGCGGTACGCCCGTTGCCGTTATCCCAAAACAGCCGAGGGCGCAGAACACCGCGTGTATAAGCTGCAAGATCGGCCCAACCGTCGTAATTTACGTCGTTTTCTTGCTGCAAGTGGGCACCGCCGAGCACTGAAACCTTCCAAGTTTTCGAAAGCGGCTGCATGAGGAAAGGAACAAAGTCCGTTGTGCCTCGGGTCGATTGATTGAAAAGAAATTCGTACGAAGGCTTCGTGCCGGGCCGTCTTGATATTAGGTTGACCACGCCGCCCATCGCGCCCGACCCGTACAGAGCCGAGGCCACTCCTTTAATGACTTCCACCTGACCCAAATCCATCGGCGGTATCTGCAAAAGACCGAGGCCTCCGACTTGTTCGCCGAAGAGCGGCAGGCCATCTGCGAGAAAGCGCGTATAACGGCCTTTCATTCCTTGAATTCGCAGACTAGCGGCACCTAGAGAAGGCGATGTTTGCTGCACGCGGAGACCGCCCATTTCATTCAGCATCATGACAATGTCGCCGGGCTTCATCATGAGTTCTTCTTCAATGTCTTCCTGTTGGATGACCTCGACTCGGATGGGCACGTCCTCCAGGCGCATGTCTGTGCGAGTTGCTGACACGGTGATTTCTTCCTCTGCGGTGGGATTGGGCTGAAGTTCCAAAACAATCTCTTGTGTTTGGCCAACTGCCACGGTGATAGAAGTTTTGCCAGTGATGAATCCTTCGCGCGAGACGCTCACATCAAGATTCCCCGGATTGACCATGATGGTCGCCGCGCCGTTTTGATCGGTGACGGCGGAAATTTCGCCTACCATCACTTGTGCTTCGGCGATTGGACCCGAGTCACTTTGGACGAGCAGACGTATCGCCGACACTTGGGTCGCTTCCTGACCTCCGAGCGTTCCCATGCTGCCGATACACAACACAAATACCAAAATCCCGCGCATAAAGCCTCCGTTCAGATCGCCAAGTTGAAGTAGGTTGTGAAGGAAAAAGGCTTACGCGCGGGGAGGGTGATCGATTCGCGAAATACCGGGCGACCAGCCCGGTCGCCGTTGGTCAAACCTACGACGGCGAAGGCGGCATTCGCTTGCGACCGCGCCTAGGTCCCATCGCGGGGCGTCCGGATCGCTCCGGCAAAACACAAGCGGCAGTGCCATTTGAGTGCGGTGACACCTTAGCATCCAAACGCCTCCTCGCTCGACTGAAGTCAGGGGTTTCCGGCGCAAGGAATTTTCTATGATGCGAACCACGAAAAAACGAAGAATACCGGCGTCTTGCCTATTCCTATCTTCGCTTTCAGGCCGAGTTTCCTCTTGCTTTGCGTCTATTGTTCCGGTCGCAACGCTGAGCGGCGCCTATTTGTCGTTGTGGTGGTCCGGCTTGGTTGCTTCGATGCGGATCCGCTTCAGCAACTGGGCGTCGTGCGCCAGTTCCGACTTTCCCGCCGGAAACATGTTGAAGTTGAACAGATAAGCCAAAACGTCGGCATTCTGCTGACTGGTTAACCGCCCCGGATCGTTGGCCGGCATCGACTTACGAATTCTCTCGAATAGGTCGCCGACGGCAAGACCGCTCCAATTCGCGAGGAACTGAGCACCGGAAAGCGGGGGCACTTCGTCACCGCCGGCAAGTGTTTCGCCATGGCACGATTCACATTGCGAATGATAGACCGAATGGCCGCGGTCGGCCTGCTCGTTTGTAATACACGCCATCCCAAACAGAGCGCGATGCTTCGTCGGAGGAGGGCGAAGGCGATTGCTGCTGCAGCGCCGATGGTTTCGCCTGAAGGACGAGAAACAATGCGGCCACCATCAGGCCAAAGAACGCCGCAGCGGCGATTTTCATGTGGTCTCTCGAAAGCCGCACAGCAGGGGCCAAGGCTCAGGGCCTCGCGCTGCTTTCTTGATTCGCAGGCAGCCGAAACGCGAGATATTCCCCGGAGTATGGACCGCCACTGACGGCGACGACGATGTACTGTTTGCCGTTCAACATATAAGTCATCGGCGATCCGCTCTGAGGCGCGGGCATGTAGATGGCACCGACCTCCTTGCCGTTGGTCTTGTCGTATGCGCGCAGCATCGCGCCTCGCGGATGGGATGGCGTGGTAGTCACTTGAGGATCGCCGGAGATGACTAGCGTCTTGGTGACCAGGGTGCCGACAATGCCGGCTTGGCCGGTGCGCGGGATTTCGCGTCCTTTGAGTACGGGGCTGTTGCGGATCACGTCCGGCGTTTCACCGTGCGGGATCTGCCAGACGATCTCGCCTTTATCCAGATTGATCGCGGAGATGGTGCCGTATGGCGGTTTCAGTAGGGGAAGTCCCTGAACTGTCAGAACTGGACCGGCGCCTGCCGGCGCCGGAGGAAGAGGCATCGCATCGGCGCCCGCATTCTCCCCCGGACCGTGCGTCATGCGAGCTTCTTGCCCTGCGATGCCTTGAACGTAGTCCATGTCCGAGAAGTCCTTGCTTGGCGGAGGAACGAGCCCCAAAGGGAAGAGGCAGGCATTGCAAGCCTGTACATAGACAATGTGCGTTTCAGGATCATACGAGCCGCCCGGCCAGTTCGTCCCGCCAGCTGCCGTTCCCACGGTGAGCGTCGCGAGCGGCGCCGGGAGCTTGCTCAGGGCCGGTGGAGTGAAGATCGGGCCGATCTTGAATTTGGAGACGACCTGCTCCGCTTGCGCGCGAAGATCGGGCGTGAAGTCAATCAAATCGCTGCTGGAAATGCCGTTGCGGCTGTAAGCCGGCGGCTGGGTGGGAAACGGCTGGGTGGGCGAATACCATTCGCCAGGCACGTCGCCTTTCGGCACGGGGCGCTCCTCGAATGGCCACACGGGGTGGCCGGTCACTCGATCGAATACATAGAGGATGCCCTGCTTGGTGGGTTGCGCCACGGCCTTGACGGAACGTCCGTTGACGTTAATATCGGCAAGGATCGGTGCCGAGGAAATGTCAAAGTCCCACAGCGCGTGATGAACCAACTGATAATGCCACTTGCGCTGCCCCGTTTTCAGATCAACGGCGACCAGAGTTTCACCAAACAGGTTGTTTCCGGGGCGGTGACCGCCATAGTAATCCCCCGTGGGCTCCTCTACCGGCAAATAAACCAAGCCAAGATCCTCATCCACGGAGATCTGCGTCCAGACCCCGGTGTTGCCGTTGATGGCCCAAGAATTGTTCAGCCAAGTATCGTTGCCAAACTCGCCGGGTCTCGGGATAGTGTTGCAGGTCCAAAGAAGCTGGCCGGTGCGTACGTTGAAGGCGCGAACCAGTCCCTTAGTGTTGTTGTGCGTCTTGGGCGTTCCGCCTTCTCTCATCGCCGATCCAACGATCACCACGTCTTTGGCCACGATCGGCGTGGAATGAAGCCCGATTTCACCGTTCACCAAATCAATCTGCTGACCTGTTCCATACACCACGCCCTGTTTCAGATCCACCAATCCGTTTTTCCCAAAAGTGGGCACGGGCACGCCGGTCTTGGCGTCCAGGGCGACGAGACGATAACCCGGAGTCACGTAGAGAATGCGCTGCTCTTTGCTGTCTGACCAATAGGCCAAGCCGCGGCCCGACAACTGACGAGGCGCAGCGGCGCCGCGGGCACCCTCGTGCTCGCCGTGTACCCACAGCAATTCGCCAGTGGCGGCGTCGAGCGCCACAACCGACCGGCGCGTTCCGGCGGTCGTGTAGAGCACGCCGTTGATCATCAGTGGTGTTCCCTCCAGCTTGTATTCGGGACGCGTTCCCAGGCTGTCGGTCTTGAAGCTCCAGGCCAGCTCCAGTTTGTTGAAGTTCGATGCGTCGATCTGGTCGAATGGTCGATACCTAGTGCTTGCGAGGTCCGCGCCGTAGGTGGGCCATTCGCCGTCTTTGGCGCCGGACTGGCCGGATACTCGCAGAGTCATGCACAACAGCCCGAACCAAACCACCGACAGGAACAGGTTATTCATTCCGTTACTCTTCCTGTGAGCCATGTCTCTCTCTCCCATCGCCGATCACAGCCCGCAATTCATTTGACTTCGACGACTCAATCGAATCGGGTCCCTCAAGGAACAAGTTTCGTTCGAGCGTCGGCTAAAAGCTCAGCCTCAGTTCGAATTGCGCCTGCCGCGGAACGTCCGCCGAATTAAACGCAAGCGGATCCGCACCAAGCGCTAACGGCGTACCGCCTCCGATTTTTGTTCCTGTCTTCTCCGCCTGATCGAAGGACGCGTAGCCTTGGAAGGTGTATGGACCTGACAGCAGGTTAACGGTGCTACCGTTCAGGAGTCTTACGTTCTGGGCCGCGCTTGCGTTGGTAACTCCCGGAAAAACGCCGTTCACGCCCAGGAAGTTCACGCGATTCAGGAGGTTCGCAAAGTTAGCGAGGAATTCCAGCCTGAAACGCTCGCTGAGAGGAATGGCCTTCCGGAAGGACATATCCCACCGGTAGTTCCAGGGTCCGAAGCCGGTATTGCGGCCCGCAGCAAACGGCCGCGCCTGGTTTTGAGCCTCCTGAACAAGCCCGTTGCCGTTCGCAGTGCCGGCAGCGCACGCGGCCACCGTGGTGCATTCTGAGGCCAGCCCTTGCTGAGGGTTAATCAAGACCTCGAACGGAATGCCGGAACGCATCGTTACGATTGGTGAGAGGGTCCAGTCTGCCAGGAGCTTGTTAGCCCAGTTCGCGCCGGACCCGCCCTTGAATGGAGTCATATACACAGCGTTGGCTACGAGGTTGTGGGTGACATTGTACGCCGATACGCCCCAATCGCGGCCCTGGCCGTTGATGCCAGCGGGATAAATCGTCGGGTAGTAGGAGCTATTGAAAGAGGAGAAATCGAGCACATTGTCGAGAGCTCTGGACCAAGTATAGTTCACTTGGAACTGGAAGTGATTGGCGAACTGCCGTTTTAAGCTCGTGGTCACCCCATGATAAATGGCATCGCCGCACGAGCAGTAGAGCGTGCCTGTTTCCACGTTGACGTCTTTGGGGACAAGCATAGGACCGTTGAACGGATCGATCAGCGGCACGCCGGCGCCACCCGGGTCTACGGCCTGCTGGTAGTTGTTCTCCAGCGGATCCTGGACGTGGAAGGTGCGCTGGAAGACGTATCCCACCTCCAGCGACATATTGGTCCATAGCTGCCGTTGAACGCTGATGCTGGCTTGAGTTGAGTAGGTGCTTCGGTAGGCGCCGCAGCCGAAGATATCGTCTCCGCCGCAAGGGTGATCGGCCGCCGTAATGAAGACGCCGTGTGGTCCGTCTGGCACGGGCTTCAAGTTCGCGGCGTTGAAGTCCGCCAGAGTCGGCGCAAGCACCGGCAGATGCCCATTCACAGTGGAATTGTGTATCAAACTGAAATACTCATCTGTTCCCGCCGTCACTTCTTCCTGAATTAGGAATTGCCCGTTGGGATTGTAAATGTTGGAATAGAAGATCGCCGGCAATTCCGAAGCGCCCACATATGCGCCGCCACTAGCGCGGAGCAGGGTCTTCGCGTCCCCGGTTAGGTCAAAGGCCAAACCGAGCCGCGGAGAGACGTAGTTTGTATGGCCGCTGATGGGATTGATCTGGAATGAGCGTAGGGTTCCCCCTCCCGCCACGCACGTTTTGCCGTTTTTGAGTTGGGTCTGTAAACTCGTAACCGCAGCCCTCGTGGGAGAGGTTGCTTCGCATACGTTATCGTCCATGCCCCCGGTTGGAAAGGGTTCCGCGTTCACGTCAAAGCGCACGCCAGGACTGATGGTAAGCCTGGGAGTGACCTTCCAGGTATCCTGCGCGTATATGCCGCCGTAATAGCCCCAACCGCTCCAGTCCGCGCTGCCGAACGATGTACGGAACTGATCCGGCACCACGCCGCTAAAGGCCTGAAGGGCATTTAAGGTCGCTTTGTTAAAAAGCGTTACGTTGCCCGGCGCAGCATTGTTGAAGGATGAAATGGCACTGAGATCAGTGGCGGTCAGGGGCGGAGTATAAGACCCAAGAGCGGCACCGACGCATCCTGTGTTGGGCGGCAAAATGCCCGACCGGTTCAGGCCTGCAGTGGCGCAGTCAGGGCCGCCTAAGCCATAAAGATTGAAAAGGCTTGGGAAATAGACAACCTGCGAGGTGCTGTAAAGAGGGTTGTTCTCATGGTACCTGGCGGGCCTAAACGACAGCCCGAATTTGAAGCTGTGCTTCCCGCGCGCCCAGGAAGTGCTGTCTTCGATCTGATAGCGCTTCTCCGATAGGAGGTTTCCTATCCCCGGGCCGAGGTTAACTCCAAAGTTTCCGTAGCTGGGGAGTACGTTGAACGGAATCCTGGGTCCATTCTGGGCGGGATTCGGCCGCGTGTTCACCACGTATTCGGGAATCATTTGGAATCGCAGCGCGTTGAAGAGCGTGGGGGTGAAGATGTGATTCCACGTCGCGACCCATTCGTAGTCACGGTTCGTGAGAACATTTGAGGCGTCTGGAGGCTGGGTGGCATTTTGGAAATATTCCAAATTGCCATAGTTCCCCGGATTGTCTCGGCGTTCGAGCAGCCCCCTGAGGACAAAGCTATCGTTCGAGTTGGACTGCCAATCGAGGCGAACCACGGCGTCATGCCAAGTGTCCTTATTCGTAAAATTACCGGTCTGACTTGGCTGGCCGAGAAAATTCCCGGGTGCACCGACCAGCGCCCTTACAACCGCGCTGCTCGAGGGATTCAGCGCTGCCGTCAGATTTGCAGCGAGGGCCGCGCATGATGGCGCGGGACTGCAATCAGCTGGGTTAACATCCGCGGCGACCGCGTTTATGTAATTCTGTTGACCTGCTGGAAGTTGTGCGAAGGTCGGCGAGTACGTCGCGTTGATGAAATTTCGAGACGTCTCGAAAGCGTTCTGATAGCCCTCGTAAGCCAGGAAGAAGAAGAGCTTATTCTTCACCAAAGGCCCGCCGACGCTGGCACCCGCGTGAAATTCCTGATCAAAAAATTTTTTGCCCGAGGGCGTCCGTAGCCTGGTCGCGGAAAGTGCCGAAGGCCGCGCCATGGTAATTGTTGGTTCCGGTCTTCGTGACGATGGTGACGGCTTCATCGTAGCTGAAGCCGTATTCGGCGTTGTAGCCGTTGCGGTTCACTAGGAATTCCTGAATGGCGTCAACAGGGAGATGATACGTGCGACTGATACCCTGCCCGGAGTCGTTCTCGCCACCATCGATGGCTACCTGGCCACCGCGCCCGTTCCCACCGGAAGTCGTGAATGCGTTGAAAGTACCTGCGCCAGCACGCTGAGAACCGGCATTGCGTATCGCCTGTATGTTGGTGATGCCGGGCAAGGTAAGGACATAGGTATCGAACGTGTGGTTCACGTTGGGGAGCGCTTCCACTTGGTTCTGGGTGATTTCGTTAGCCTGCTGCACCTGTTCGACAGAAAGAAGTGGAGACTCGCTCGTAACCACCACCGTGGCCGTGGTCTCACCTACCCTGAGGTGCATGTCCTCCACAATCGCCTGGCTGACCGACAGAACGACATTGCTCGCGACAGCCGTACTGAAACCTGCCGCCGTGACTTCCACCTGATACGTGCCAACCGGCAGCAGCGGAAAGTTATAGGTACCGTCCGCGCCCGATTGCTGGCTCTTGGTGAGCCCCGTGGCAGCATTGCGGATCGTCACCCGGGCCCCAGGAACGGCGCGGCCCTGCGCATCAAGCACGCTGCCCTGGAGAGTAGCTGTGTCGTAACTGACCTGCCCAATGCTGGGCAGAGCCGCGAACAACAGAACCAAAGAAGGAACCAGCACTTTCAACGTGCGCCGAATTCTCATGATCCCCTCCATTCGCTTCGTTCGTCACTTTTTCGACCCGCTCAACTCCGGACAATTGTTCACCTCTTTGCTTTGGAAGTCCTTGCCACTCATGGGTGTCGGGGGGCCGTGGCTTTTTCCAGTGGTCTGCCTGCCCCACATTTCCCCCAATCGGGTTAGCACTTGAAGGCAACATTCGTGTTGTTCCGAATTTCCTGGTCGGGCCTAACAATTGGAATAGCCTCTAACACATGGTAGCTACCAACGTCAATACGGGAGTCCCCGCAGGACGACCATTGAGAACTTGGTTTCAGGTTCAAAACCAAAGTCGTCCGGTTGGCCCTATCACAAGCGAAATAACGGGTAATGCACCCCGATCGGCTCCGGCGCGTGAGTGACTATCGTGGTACAGTGATGTATCGCGTGAATACAAGCCGAAAGCAGGGTGGCACTCGACGCACCGAGGAGGACGAGGAGGACGTTGAGTAATGGCTCGCAATAATTCATCCCCCAAAGCTGTTCGCAATGCTCTACGAAGGCACGAACCGTCGGCAGAAGTTGGTCAGCTCGTCCGGGCCCCTGCGGGGGTGCGAGATGGGCAGGTCACAGGTCTTCGCGAGCGCAAGAAGGCACGTCTGCGACAGCAGATCATCGATACTTCGATTCGTCTATTCCGCGAGCGGGGATACGAAAACACTCGAATCGACGACATCGTTGAGATTCTGGAGATAAGCCAACCGACTTTCTTCCGGTATTTTCCTACCAAAGATGCAGTCCTCCACGATGTTGGCCTGCGCGGGTTTGCCTGCGCCAAGGAGCGCCTTGAGAAGGAACTCTCAAGGAACGCTTCGACGGCCGAGCGGTTGCACGAGAGGTATCAGGTGCTGGCTAAAAAAGTGGCGTCCGATCGGCCACTTTGGCGTGCCGTGGTGCTATCGGGGGTGATGGATCCAGTGCGTTCGCCCGAGGTGCGGCAGGCCGGGGAAATCGCACACAAGTTGTTGCAAGAGCTCCTTCTTGAAGGACAGAAACGCGGAGAGATTACTCGGGCTTTTCCCGCCGATCATCTCGCCGAATTTCTGCAAGCGCTTTGCAACAATATCGTCCGCCGTTGGGCTGTAGATCTCCTACGTCCCCACAGTTTGAGCGAGCGCGTGCGCGGCGCTGTAGACTTTTTCTTGCGCGCCGTCCAACCGTGACGATGGGAGCCACGGTATGGAAAGATATACTTACATTTGTTTGCGACTATTGAATCCTTGGAGGGGGCGGTGTAGGATGCGAATGTCTCGTGACTGAGAGGAATTCCTTTGCCAGCGAAAGGGAGCAGGTCATGGCCAATATGAATTCTCGGCTCGGCACGTGGTCCAATATTGGAGTCAGCGCACTGGTTCTGAGTGCTTTTCTGATCACTTCAAGCGCCCTGCGTGCAGACGGACAGGACAAGACCAAGCCGGTGACGTTTTCGAAGGACATCGCACCGATTTTGCAGGAAAAATGCCAGGACTGCCACCGGCCCGGGCAGATCGCGCCCATGTCATTGTTGACCTACCAGGATGCGCGTCCATGGGCGAGAGACATCAAGATGCGCGTGTTGCAGCACTCGATGCCGCCCTGGTTCCTCGATAAGACGGTAGGCATCCAGCATTTCGCGAACGACCTGTCGCTGAGCGACGAGCAGATCGCCACGATCGTCAAGTGGGTCGACGCTGGCGCTCCGCAAGGCGACCCAAAGGACATGCCTCCTGCGAAAGTTTGGCCGGCCGATGACGGGTGGAAACTCGCGAAGGTTTTCGGACGGCAGCCGGACTTGGTGCTGAATGGGCCGGACTACACGATGAAGGCGAATTATCAGGACCAGTGGGATCGGCCGATCTCTGACGTTAGTGTGACCGAGCCCCGCTGGGTGCGGGCTGTCGAGATGCGGCCATCAAATCCGGAAGCGCGCAAGGTGTTCCACCACATTCTCGCCAGCCTCTATCAAGACGAAACGAATGCACCGTCGGCACAGGTGCCGGTTGCCAAAGAAGCTGTTTTCCCTGGGACGGGCGGCCTTTTGATGGAATGGGCGGTTGGCAAGAACTATGACATCTACCGCCAAGACGCGGGGAAGCTGCTCATGCCGGGCGCCAAGATTCGTTGGGAATACCACACGCATTCGACTGACCACGACGTGACGGGTCACGCACAACTGGCTGTCTACCTCTATCCCAAGGGAGAGACTCCCAAGTACCGGACGTATCTCGCTTTACTTGGAACGGGCCGGAGGGGGCCGGACGGTTTGCCGGTCCTCGACATTCCGCCCAATTCAATTGAAGAAAGCGAAGGCTTCCATGTGTTGAAGGCTCCTGCACGGCTTGAGAACTTCCAGCCTCACATGCATCTCCGCGGCAAGGCGATGTCTATGGACGCGATTTTGCCTGACGGCACCACACAGACGCTCAGCTATGTGGGCAATTTCACCTTCAACTGGATGACGAATTATATTTACGCTGATGATGCAGCTCCCGTTCTGCCCAAGGGCACGGTGATTCACATCAAGGCATGGCACGACAACACGAACGAAAATCGCAACAATCCGAATCCGAACGAGTGGGTTGGCTACGGAGACCGGACCGTCGATGAGATGGCGCATGCTTGGGTGAATGTGACCTACATGAGCGACGATGACTACAAGGAATGGGCTGCGGAGCACAAGCAAGGGCATGGTGAGGGAGGCGAAGCTCTTCGATAGCGGGTCCTCGACGCCATAACAGTAATCGCGTAAGCGAGGGAGAGGTTGCCCGCACAGAGCAATCCCTCCCTTATTTTTTTGTTGAGAGGATTTGTGATGCAAAGACGACCGAGAGTACTGGCAGGCGCGGCGTTTGCGCTGCTGCTCGCAACGTGCGGAGAGGCCGGGGGCCAGGAGTTGCCAATGGAGCCAACGCATAATGCGGGCGCCGGCCTTACGGGCGCGTTCGAGGGATGGTTTCCGAATCCAGATGGCACCTATAGCATTCTGGTCGGCTATTTCAATCGGAATCTCAAGGAGTCGCTGGATATTCCGATCGGCCCCAACAACCATATTGAGCCTGGCGGTCCGGACCACGGCCAGCCCACACATTTTCTTCCTGGCCGAGGGTGGGGACTATTCACGATGAATGTGCCCAAGGACTTCGGAGATAAATCGTTCACCTGGACACTGGCGGTGAGCAGCGCGACGACCTCGATCCCCGTGAGCATCGCACCTCTGTGGCGAATCGCGCCGTTTATCGATGCGACCGGCGATACTCCCGCGTACATCGGATTCAGTGAGGATGGTCCTTTTGTGAATGGCCCCATTGGTCAGTCCGAATCGATTACGGCGACAGCCGGTACGCCGTTCCCGCTCACGGTTTGGGTGGCGGACGACGCCAAGTCTCCTGCGTTACCGTCAACTCCGCCAGCCGGTGGAGTCGGCCGATCCGAACCGCGTGAACGCCAACCTGTGACCGTCCACTGGTCGCTATTCCGCGGACCAAGCGCGGGTGCAGTCAGGTTTGAAGAGGAGATGCCTAAGGTGGAGAAACTAGCCGCGCTAAAATCTCCGCCGCCGGGGACGGTTTTTTACGGCAAAGCCACGACGACAGCGACATTCAGCGCGCCCGGGCAGTATGTTCTCAGCATCCAGGCTTTTGATTCCACGGGACAAGGCGGTGGTGGGTTTCAGTGCTGCTGGTCAAACGCAAAAGTGAATGTTTCTGTCAGCGCCGCCCGGGCTAGTGGCAGCCAATAGGTCAGCTCCGCAGCAGTAACGAACTATGGTTTTGAACGCGCCCGGTTCTTAATCTCTGACTTTCGGCCGACCAGTCGCCGATGGCACGCCAGTATCCACAGATGTCTTGGATCGTTATTTTGATTGAGCAGCGTTTTACGAACGAGTGGTATCACGGCGCTCGATAAGCGTGCTAGGCAATAGGGGAATTACGAATAGAACGAGCGCGGTCGTTCCGGCATTCAGCCAGACGAGCCTAAGGAAGCTGACATGATGCTGATCCATTAGCCACGAGCCAAAAACGTCGGGGAGGGATTGGGCGGCATTGAGAACGCTCATCATCAAGGCGAACCCCAGGGCTTCGCTACCAGGCGGGGTAGCGCGCGCCGCGAGATCCATCAGCGCGAGGGCCACGAATGCGGCGATGAGTCCGTTCTCGCTCTCGACCACAGTGGCGGCCACGGTTGAGCGATAAAAGAGGTAACCCAGCGAGCCGAGCGCACTCACGGCCACGCTGAGGTATAGCAACATCCGAAGGGGAACCTTGGGACAGAGAAAGGCATAGAGAAGTGACCCACCGATCCCGAACAGGCCGCTGAGCAAGACCAATGTACCGATGAACTGCTGGGAAAGTTTCAGCGTATCGGTCTGGAGATAATACAGCGGCGTCGAAAAGCCCGGAGCGATGTATACCAAGTTCCAACCCGGCCGTTACCTATAGAACGGTCGGCACATTTTCGTGAACGTTCGGGTAAACCTCGGTACGGTACGTTCGTACTAGGCAATGGCGGGCCTAGGGATTCGGTCGTCGCCGGCCGTGGACATTGATGGCGAGCTCAGTAATTGCTGCGCTGGACGCTGTCCTGACGAGCACGTACTCAGGGCCGCGGGCGTCGGCCAGCCAACCTAGGCACACGGCCGACGTGGAGACCGCGAACAAGAAGGTTGTGCTTTATCGTCTTTCTGACGCTGTACGTTTTGGCTGGGCTGTGTACGCTGCTTACATTGCCCCGGAACTCCAGCAAGCGCATTTTGGAAATTCTGTTTCCGATTCTCCGACGCTCGTGAGCGCTGTTCCACGACTATCCACACGCCACAGACTTTAGTGTGTCTTGCACTATGTAAGATGCACCATACGGTAAACACCCGAGTAGCGCGTTAGCCGGTTAGTGTTTTCTTGCTTTAGGCAATCGTGCAGGAGTAGGCTCTACCGCATCCGGTACTGTCAAATCGGAGGTCACCATGAGAAAGAGCCTTTTCGGATATTTTCTGGCGGTGTGTCTGTTTGCGGCAACATCCGCATGGGGACAGGCGGGTACAAATTCAGGCGTCATCGCGGGTGAGGTTACGGACTCATCGGGCGCTAAAGTCGCCGGCGCGAAAGTCGAAGTTACAAGTCCAGCGCTGATCGAGCAAGCGCGGGAAACGGTCACCGGTGATGACGGACTATACAGGATTGTGAACTTGCCGCCCGGCGTTTACTCCGTGACGGCGACGCAAGCCGGTTTCAGCACTTCGAAGCGCGCGGGCATAGAAATCACGACGGGTTTCACTGCAACCGTGAATTTCAGTCTGACGCCGGGATCGGTGACGCAAACCGTGACCGTAACGAGCGAAGCGCCGGTGCTGGACACGCAGGATTCAGTAGTGCAGAAAATCGTCAGCAACGCAGTTCTGGAATCACTGCCGATCGGCAAGAGTGCCACCAGCTATCCGGCACTACTTCCAGGAGCTATCACGCCTGTCGCTAGTCAGGACGTAGGCGGTCTGAAAGGCGAGCAAGGCCAGGGTTTCCGTATTCACGGGAGCACGTTGGTCGACTATACAACGCTGCGAGATGGCATGTACTTTGGGGCGCTGACCGATGGGGGAGCGAATCGGTTTTCTAGCAATAACCCCGCGGCGACGCAGGAAATCCAGATGGAAACGGGCGGGTACACGGCCGAGGATTGGAACAATGGCGGTCACGTCAACATCATCCCGAAGAATGGCGGCAACGATCTCCACGGATCATTTCAGGCAGATTTCGGCAACAAAGCCTTGGAGTCGGGGAACCTGACGCCGGCACTTCAAGCTCTCGGTGTTACCGGCTCTACTTCTATCCGCAGCCTCTACGAAGTTGCTGGAGGCATCGGCGGTCCGATCAAAAGAGATAAGCTCTGGTTCTTCGCCGATGCGAGGCGTTGGGTCGGTTCTTCCTATCAGGCGGGAGCTAACTTTTTCTACGACGCCAACGAGGCCGCGGCTTTCCCAGATAACCTCTACTACGCCGCGGATCACGGCCGCCCGGCTTACGATCTCAACACTTATACCGACGTAGGCTTGCGCCTGACCTGGCAGGCCACCAAGCGAAATCAGTTCACGGAGAATTTTATCCAAGAGAGAGACTGCAACTGTTTCTATGCGATGGGGTCTGGTCTGCTGGCTCCTGAAGCGGCGACGCACCACTACTACTACCGCGATTGGCACGATCAGGCGACCTGGACATTCCCGGTCAACAATAAGCTGGTCTTATGGGCCGGCTTTACAGCCACGGTTCAGGACATTGACACAAAGTCCAGTGGGGAAACTCCCACGAGTTTTGGTGTTACCGACGCGAGCGCCAACTTTACGTATGGCGCGGACGGGACCGGGCTTGGCCCCACTGGGAGTTATGGCATCACAACGACAATGAATTACAACGAAAACTTCACGGCTTCCTACACAACGGGGCCGCACGCTTTCAAGCTCGGATTCTCCGAACTGCAGGCGAGAGGAAGTAGATTTGCCACCTTCTCCAATCTCGCAGGCTCGAATGGCTTCCCTTACGGCGTTCAGTTACAGATGCAGTGCCAAGCGATTACTTTGGCCAGTCCTATGGCCGGTCTGCCGGCTGACGCTCCGTACCCTGCTAGTTTGCTCAATGCAGCCGGTCTGCCAACGACTACGTACAAAATCGCAAAAAAGACTCTTGCCGCGCCGGCGATTGCGCCGACAACCGTAAACAGCTTGTCCTGCCCGGTCGTTCCCGGAGTCTCGACACAAGCGCTCCTGCCCAGCCAGCTAGTGCAGTTCCTCTCTCCGTATTCCTATGTGTTACATGGAGAGAATCACGCTGTCTTCGCCCAAGACCAGTGGAGGATCAAACGGCTAACGCTGAACTTGGGCCTGCGTTTCGATTGGTTCCAGGGGAGCGACCCTGCGCAAACACAGCCAGCGCAGCCCCAGTTCGGCCTTGCTGCCAGGAGTTTCCCCGCAAAGAACAGCGCGGTGAATTGGAAGGACTTCAATCCCCGGCTTGGTGCCGCCTATGACCTGTTCGGCAATGGTAAGACGGCCTTAAAAGTCTCCCTCTCACGAGGTGTAATAACCGAAGGACTGACCGCGGGGCTTGCATTTCTGACCAATCCTGCGAACGAACTGGCCAGCAGCACGGCGCGGAGCTGGACAGATTACAGCGGTACGTTTAATCCCTTATCTGATGGCGCGGACTTTACCACTGCGCTTCCGAGTGGCAGCGCACCTGGCCTCGACCGCGGGCTTCTATGGTCAAAACGCAGCCAACGTAACTTATGCGAACAACGTGACACATGGCTGGCAGAATCGTCCGTACAACTGGATGCTGTCGGCCTCGGTCCAGCAGGAAATCGTGCGGAACGTCGCCGTGAGCATCGGCTATTACCGAACTTGGTTCGGCAATCTGACGGTGGCGCAGAACACCGCCATTCCCACCACGGGCTACGACCAGTATTGCGTGACGCCGCCCGCGAGCACCAGGTATCCAGGATTTGGCGGAACACAGTTGTGCAATCTCTACGATCCTCAGCCTCAATATCAGGGCCTGTCTACGTATCTGGTGCAAAAAGCATCAAATTTCGGCAAAGAATCGGACGTTTACACGGGAATCGATGCCATGGCCAATGCTAGGTTTCATGGACTGTTGCTGCAGGGCGGGGTGACTGCAGGCCATGAGGTAACCAACTACTGCGTCGAGGTCAATTCGCCGCAAGACCTATTTTGGACTTCGAACCCATCACCCAATGCTTCTTCAATTCTCGAACTGACTAATAGCAACAATATAAACACCAGCTCCACCGTAGGAGGGGCAGCCACACTGATAAACGACGCCGCTCCCTGCTACATCAATCCCCCCTGGTATCAGAATCTCCAATTCAAGATGGCGGTGGTGTACACGCTGCCCTGGTGGAAAATAAAACTCAGCGCCAATGAGCAAAATCTGCCCTCGATCCCGCTGCAGGCTACCTACTCCTATAAAACCGCCAATGTTTCGTTCATAAATGCGGCAACTGGCCGGACTCTGGTTGGGTGTTCCACCTGCAGGTTGGAGGCTGTAACGCCGCAAACTGTATTTCCCTTTGGCCGGGACAATCAGCTTGATTTCCGCCTGGCTAAGGACATCAATATCACCGAGCGCTGGAGGATCGAGCCGACCGCGGATTTCTACAACCTGCTCAACGCGAATCCGATCCTGACGATCGGGACTGCCTACAATACGTCGGCACCGGGCACGCCTGGCGCATGGCGAAACGTCACCAGCATGTTGCCGGGCCGACTTATCAAATTCGGCGTGCATCTCGATTTCTGATTGGGGAGGAAAAAAGCCGATGCCTGCGGCGGCGTAGTACCGGAAGCAATGGTGACGATAACCAATACCGACACCGCGTTAACTCGTAGTGGGACGACCGCTGGGGATGGTTGCTATCTCTTTCCTGCGCTGCCTGTCGGCAACTACCGAGTGGACGTCAGTCCGCTGATTTCGGTTTTGGTGTTGTGTGGGTCCTTTCCCTCACAACCGCATTCTGGGAATCCTCTTCCCGATTCTCCAAAGACCATAGGCCGTGATCTCGTTCGACTGGAGGGCGATAAAATGAGTGTTTCCTTGGGTCGGTTGATTCTGCTGGCGGGGATTCTGCTTGTGGGGATTTTGTTGTTGTCATCGGTTGCTGGGGCCCAAAGCACGATCTCGGGCCAGGTAAAAGACACTTCCGGCGCTGTTATTGCCGGAGCAACCGTCGAAGCCGCGAGTGACGCGCTCATCGAAAGATCGCGCGTGGTGACCACCAATTCCGAAGGGCGATACGCCATCGTCGATGTGCGTCCGGGTAGCTACTCCGTGACCTTCACAAGTACCGGATTTAGCACCCTGAAGCAGCAAGTGGAAGTGCCTGCGGGCGTTACGGTGACGGTAGACGCGAACATGCAAGTGGGAGCGACACAACAGACTCTGGAGGTCCAAGCTAGCGTACCCACGGTAGACGTGGAAAATGTTTCCCACCCAGAAGTCCTCACACGTACGGATATCGACGCACTGCCAACGGCGCGGAATCTCCAGTCGGTGGGCTCCTACATCCCCGCCGTGCATTTGAATATTCCGGATGTGGGGGGATCGCAACAAATCCAGCAGACCTACATGCTGACACATGGCAACCCGCCCGACCACGATATTGTTTTGCTCGACAACATGCTGGTGAACACAACGCAGGGCGACGGCCAGATTCAGACGTATATCGAAAACGAATTGATCCAAGAAGCCACTTACTCGACCGTGAGCAACCCGGTAGAGTCCAGCGCTGGTGGAGTCTACGTCAACTTCGTTCCCAAGGATGGCGGTAACACGCTACACGGGGAATTTTTCGGCGCCTACATCCCTTCGCGCCTTGTAGGAACGAACCTCGACTCGAACCTGATTGCGCGAGGCATCGCCACGCAGCCGGCAATTCAACAGATTCAAGATTTCGATGGGTCCCTCGGCGGACCCTTCCTCAAAGACAAACTCTGGTTTCTCCTGTCGGGGCGCAAACAGCAGACCTACCAGTCCTCGCCGTTGTGCGTGGACAATGGCAGGCCCTGCATCGATCGTTCCAGAATTTACACCGGCCACTTGCGCCTGACCTACCAGATGAATGCGAAGAACAAATTCAGCGCCATGTGGATGCGAGATTTCAAACGAACCGAAGACGAAGCCGTAACAAACACCACCCCCAACGGCGTGGCGGCCGATTTCCAGGCCACGACCCAGCGCATTCCAGGGATGTATTACATCACCCAGGAAAAGTGGACTGGTACGATCACGCCAAGGCTGCTGCTGGAGGCTGGCTTTTCGCTCGACAAACTCGACTACAACGTTCGATACCAAGACGGCCAAACCCAGGTTCCTTTCTCTCCACTTTGGTACTCAGACGTGCTGCTGCAGGACACGGTCACAAATCTTCGCTATAACGTTGGCACGCAGCAGCAGCTTTATAATTTCGACCGCTTTGTTGTCCAGGGGGGCGGTCTCTACGCAACGGGATCGCATGAGATCAAGTTTGGAATCCAGGACAGCTGGGGGCCAGCCTATCAACAGACCTTCATGAACGGCGATCTCTATGCCATCGAGGCGAACGGTGTGCCAACCAGTGTCACCGTTTACGATACGCCGATCGTCAACAAGCCGTACTTGAATGCCGATCTGGGCATCTACGTTCAAGATACATGGAAATGGAAGAGGTTGGCCATTACGCCGGGAATCCGGTGGGAATACCTGTCCAACCAGATCAATCCAGAGAGCGCACCTGCAGGCCGATTCGTTCCTGCGCGTAATTTCTCAGCCGTTACGTGCAAAACCTACAAGGGGATTTCGTGTTTCAAGGACTGGGCACCGCGGTTGGGGTTGGTCTACGATCTGTTCGGCAACCACAAAACCGCATTGAAAGTGGGCGTCGGCAAATACGACACCCCGTTGGTTGCGAACAATCTGCAGGCATTCAATCCGATGTTTCTGGCCTCGCAAAGCCGCGCCTGGATCAACACCGGCGGTTGCATCGGACCGACCTGCTATCCCCTTGACAACCAGATTGGCCCCGCTCCTGCCGGTGCCTTTGGCACGCTGACGCCACGATCGATGGACCCGCATTATCGTCGGGAGTACGACATCCAGTATGCCGTGGGCGTCCAGCAGGAAATCCGGAGCGGCCTGACACTCAACTTCAACTGGGTTCGCCGCAACGACTACCAGCAAGAGCAGATTCTCAATCAAGCGGTGCCGTCGTCGGCTTGGACGCCGTTTACGATCTTCAATCCGCTCGATGGCACGCCGATTACGATGTACAACTTGGACCCAGCCTACGTTGGGTTAAGGTCGGTTCTCTACCAGAACAATGCACCGAGGAGCTTGCGGGCCAATTCCTATAATGGCTTTGAGACTTCGTTTTCTGGACGCCTGTCGCGAGGTGCCTTCGTCTTTGCAGGCTGGACGATCGATCATGAGCTTTCCCGGCAATGTGATGAGACCGCTGGCACCAGCAATCAGCTCAACGATCCCAACTCCCTGCGGTACTGCGACTGGTACGGGAAGCTCTATCAGGATTTGGGGCAGGTCGGTGCGCTTGCTTTCCGAAGCGAGTTCAAGCTCCAGGGCAACGTTCCTTTGTGGTACAGGTTCGAGATTGGTGCTTCCTTATATTCCGATCCTGTTTACAACACCAATTTCACGCTGAACAATGTGCCGTACGGCGTGACGAACCCGGAGACCGTCTTTGCGGGAGCCCAGCAGGGATTCAAGGAGGTCTACTGGATGCTCACGTCGAAAACAAAATATCCAAGTAACTGCAATTGTCCTACTCCGGGCGGAATTGTTGATCCGGGCTTGACCCAAGGGGCTGAGACGATCATGTTGGTCGCGCCGGGAAGCCGCTTGACGCCGCGGTTGACCCAACTGGATATTGCCATCCGACGCGGGTTCTCGATCCGTGAACGCTGGAGCATCAAAGCCGAGGGCCAAATCTTCAACATTCTCAACGCCAACACCGTTTACTCGGAGGCGCAGATGCTGGGAACATCCATTACACCGTTCGTGAAGGACGGGATCGGCGGTACACCAACGGCAATTTTGAATCCAAGGATGTTGCGCCTAGCGGTACAATTCAAATTCTGAAAGTTCGCCGCAAGCGGCACAGCCTGCGCGAAGTTAGGTCAAAAAGACTTTTGGCAAGGACTTACTGAAGCTCGCATAATACAGTGACAATGAGGTCAAAAAGAAAGGCCGGCGTGTTTCAGGAATGAAAATGGGAGCTTGCTGGATCTGCCAACTCGCTTCATGCCGCCGCGGACCGCCGCTTCGACTTCAGCGAGATCGTCGGCGCACCGGTTGGCGAGTTCTTGCCCTTTGATGTTTCCCCAGAGCGTTTCGACCGGATTCAGATCGGGCGCGTAGCCGGGCAGTCTCTCTACCGTG
>QHYS01000131.1 GCA_003223325.1 Acidobacteriota bacterium | reverse complement strand
CACCGCACGTGAACGGTGCGCGCAAGCCATGCACTGCGTGGCGGAGACCTTCCAACAGCGCTCGCTCGTGTTTCGTTTTGCCGGCTGATGCCATGACTTCGTGTCCCTCTCTTTTTCTTCCTTACTCTAGCGTGCGTGTCAAGTCACGGCTAGCCGGATCAATGGGCGAGGGCCTCCGCATTGACAGGCGCGACGATTACTGAAGGCTCTTTAGTTTGGCGAGTGTCGCATTGGCGTTTTGCTTCATGGCTGGGTCGCTGGTTTTGTCGCGCATCTCGGTTACGTAGCGGATCGCTGTACTCACGGTGATCCATTGCTCTGAGGGTGACTCCGCAATCATCCATCTGTTGGGGCCAACAAACTCTTGAGGTGGTTTGCCGCCCACTCCAGGCAGCGAGTATTTGTTGCTCAGGACGAGCGTATAGCCTTCAACGTCGAGAGGGGCACTTCCTGAAGGCGCAGCGGATGAAGCAAAAGAACGACAGGGCGGACGCCATTACTCGGCGCTGGAACAAAACGAGCCAATGACGGTCACGATGGGTAGATAATAGATAGTCACGCGACACTTCTCAGTCGAATTCACCATCGCTCAACGGGTTTTTACTCATTCCACCTTTTCAACGCGCCGCAACGCTATGTGTGCGTACCGACGATCTGTGGCGAAAAGCTCTCGCAGTTCTTGCTCGACTGTACTCTCCGGCCGCAGCAGGACTTCACTCACGCAAGCCGAGTCGAATTGCGAAACAAAAACGTGGTGACCATCACGTTCTCCGTTGTCCTCAAGGCGATGAATAGCACAGATGATTCGCCATTCGCACTCGAACAAATACTTGAGGCGCTTCCTAAAAAATGCGTCCGGCCCGTAGGAGCCTATGAACGTGCCGAGAGGCTCGTCGCTGTACGTTATTTTCCCCAGCTTCCCCGGATTCCTGAGCGACTCGAATGCAGCGTGCGTAGTATCGAATGCCAGAACAAATCCAGTCGCGCCCGCGCATGCCTTCCACATTTCATCTGAGTTCGGTTGCTCACAGAGACAAAAAACGGCAAACTCATCCGGTGCCGTGAAGCCGGATTGTCGTAGTGCAGGATGCCCTGTTGCCATCCTGGAACGGTTAAAATCCTTCACAAAACCGCTTCCCTTAACCAAGTTGGGAACAACCAGCGACGGCAATAAACCTAGAGGTGTACATAGTCTTTGCTCTGTACACCTTTAGGTTCAAGTCGAAAGCGCTGGCTCTTCATAGGTCATCCCGATGCCGGATCGCGCAGCGCGGTGATTTACTCCATCCTGGGGCTGCCGACGGCGGGTGCGTCAGCGCCAGCAACTCCACAGCGGGAATGAGTTCAACGACAACACTCTTCTATCCGGAACGTCTCCTCGCGAGCATCTGCCCAGCTTGCCAAAGGCGAACTGCGCGCGATAGATGTACCTCGCTTACCGCTTACCCACAAACACCACCTGATGGACGACCAGAAAAAGCCGCCGGGAGGTGAACCCGGCTAAATCGGAAGAGCACTTCAGTTGTCGATGCCGCTCTTCGCTTTTCGTCGCAAACATTCGTCGCAAACAAAGGATATTAGAGCCACATTTATTCCGCCGGCACGTACAAGGCCCGATTCCTGCCCTTGTTTTTGTAAGTAAGGTAAAGGTGGGTCCATGGCGACGAGCCGCGTCGCGGTGACAAGCACAGTCTGGATTGCCACAGCAGCGGGTGGTTTCAGACCAGCCGCCCTGGATCATGCGGTTAGCAGCGCGCAGGAGTTCGCGTAGAAGTTGTTGCCTAAGGCAATCATCGCGGATTGTCGAGAAAAAAAGCGCCATCTGAGCACCTGCAAAACAGTCAAAGGCGCACAAATACAGCTGGGGAGCACTCGCCTATCGCCCTGTTTACTAAGTTTCTGAGATGCGCTACATCTTCAGAATGACTGACGCGGTAGGCTTCTTGTTCGGCACGTTCCCTTGCTAATGCCGGTTCTATCGACCGAAGCGTCAACTGCACTCCGAAATCTTGTGGCACAACCTGCCCGGCAGCGAAGACACTAAAGAGCCTGTCGAGCACGTAATCGCCCACTACCTCCTTAAAGTGGGAGGAGTCCCAGTAAAAGCGCATTTCATCGCGGCTGCCTAAAGGTGGCAGTGGTTCTGTGGTGATCGATGAGTAGCCGCTGAAGTCCCAGACCGAAAGAGCGGGCTGTTCAGGGTGTGCACCTGCGACATCAGAAAGAAGGCGGACAAGCCTGCGCTTCCCATTTTCAATCGAGGAGGATGCCCCCACAGCCCTAGCGATCTCGTATTGATGTGCATGCGCCGGAGTAATCAGAATGCGGAGATCGATCTTATTTGCAACACAGAAGTCGACGATCCGTTTAATGTAGGCAAAATTTGACTGCGTAGGATCGACCACCGCGGCCGCCGGCTGAGATCCTGGCCTTGGAGCCATTCCTTCGGTCTGGAATGCTACTTCAAGGCGATCGATTTCATCAAAATAGGCGCGAGGCCCAAATTCCAAGAAGTTCTTCTCTACTTGCCGGAAGAAAATCTTGCCGATACGCTGACCGTCAGGCGAAAACCAGTTTTGCTGTGCCTCTTTCTGTTTCTCCATTGTATCGATACTGGCGCGGAGCGTATCGAAACTCGTTAGAAGGCGAAGGTCCCCAGTGACGAATCGAACAGCGCGAAACTCATGCGGCTGTAAAAGCACCAGAGGGTCGAAGTCCGGTCGCGTAAAGCTGGTCGCGTCGATCAGATGGTAAGCGTCTAGGCCAAGGACTACATGTTTTAAGGGGTGGATGGCATGAGCATGTTGCAAATATTCGAACATCTCCCGTGTTGTCGCACCATCGAAAGCGAGGTTGTAGCAGGGTCCATCCAGATGTGCGAGTGCTTCATGCGAACAGCGGAAACCCAGGTGGCTCCGAGATGAGCCGAGAATAATCGTTTGCGGCTGCACGCGGCCGACTTCGTATGCCTTGAATAGGCGCACTCGGTGATAGATTGCTGGCTTGTATGAGTTGACGCCCTCGATGTCCCATAGTCTGTAGATGCCGAAGGGGTCGATAAAAGCATTGATCCCCGCGACCGCAAACAGCAGTACTGCCACGGACGCGGCAACGACTGCACAATACCGAAGCCAATGAAAGCCCCATTCCGCGTGGTTCGCCGAGTCAGCGCTATCGAAGGCGGCGAATATCGACTCCGCCCTTCGCTCCGAGGTCCTGTCTGGACGCTCTGGGAGCGTCACCTCGTGGTCGAAGCTCGGCCCTTCCATCTTCGAGGCGACCGGGTTAGTGATTTCTCCCATCGGAGAACCTCAGCACAGTTAGAACTGGAAGTACAGGAATTCCGATACGTGTGACAGCGACATGAAACAAAGCGCCAGTAGACACCCCACCGCCACACCCCACCGCAGCGTTTGCCTCCAATGCAGCTGCGTTCTGTTTGTCATTTCCATGCGCCCATATGCCCCGTCCGGGCCTACATAGCCAGTTAACTCCTGCGTGTTTGGCGCAAGCCAAGCCAGTAACAGGAGACAGAGCGCAAGTAACATTCCGATCCCGCTGTCTACCGTCCCCTGGGCGGCTCTTGCTGAGGGCAGCAGTGAGGTACGACGCCGTTGAAACCCGCCATCCCTTTCAGCATGTTGATCGCTGAGCCGAATTGGGCCGCCCGAAAGAATACCCATCCGACCACTACAGCTAGGAAAGTGATGGTTCCACCGAGAAAGGCTCCGAAGCGGTTGCTTTCCGAAGGAGGCCAACCAAGGGTGGTTCGCAAAGCCCGCCAGCCATGGTTCACGGCAAGATAGAAGCCATGTAAGCCACCCCAGATGACAAATGTCCAACCGGCTCCGTGCCATAGGCCGCCTAGCAGCATGGTTATGAACAAGTTGACGTAACGCCGCATGCCCCCGAGCCGATTTCCTCCGAGCGGGATATAAAGGTAATCTCGCAGAAAGCGCGAAAGCGTAATGTGCCAGCGCCGCCAAAATTCAATGATGTTGGTCGCTTTATACGGTGACGCGAAGTTGACGGGAAGGCGAATACCGAACATCAGTGCAGCGCCAATGGCCATGTCCGAATAGCCGGAAAAATCAAAATACAGTTGTGCGGTGTAAGCCAGCGCACCGCTCCAGGCCGCTAGCAGATCCAGTCTAGTTCCGGCTGCCGCACTCGAAAATTGTGGGGTTGCGAAGGCTGCGGCTGTATCCGCAAGCAGCACCTTCTTGGCGAGTCCCATAGCGAAGATCGTCAGCCCCATCGTGAGCATTCGTCCGGAGACGCCACCGTGACGGCGAAATTGGGGCAGTACCTCACTGTGATGTACGATCGGGCCAGCGATGAGTTGCGGAAAGAAAGTTACAAACAATGAATAATCGAGTAGATCGAGCCGACCGAGTTTGCCTCGATACGCATCCACCAGGAAGGCGATCTTCTGAAAAATAAAGAATGAGATCCCGAGTGGAAGCACCACCCGGCCCAGAAAGAGATTCAGGCGGAAGATCGAATTCATGTTATCGACAAAGAAGTTTGCGTACTTAAAGTATCCGAGAACAGCCAGATTGAGGATCAGCCCTGCAATCAGGAGCGGCTTGGCAGCGGGTGGACGGTGGCCATCGCGCGGGACGATGCCCACCGCGATGGCAAAGTTTGCGAACAAGAGCGGAACCAACAACAGCAGGTAGACCACGTTCCACCAACCGTAGAACACCAGCGATAAGAGCGTTAGGGAAAGAATCGACCACCGTTCCAGGCCCGCACGGCGTAACCCATGGAAGATCCCCAGCGAGAAGGGCAGGAAAGCGAAGATGAAGATGTAGGAGTTGAAAAGCATAATTTTTTGGTTGGCCGCCTGCAAAACGGCTATGCATTCGAACTTGGTCTCAGAGACATGCGAGTACGATGGTTATTCCCCGGCGAATGCAACCTCTTCACTCGCTAGAGAGTCGTCATCCGATCCGTCCAGGACTGTGACCCGCTGGCTCGATTGGTTGGGCCGCAGGACCACAGAAGCCTGCAGCGTTATCAATTCCGGTTTCCCTTCAGCCACGATCCACGGCGCCATCAAATCCACTAACGTTTCTTTTATTCCCATCATTCGGAACAAGGCGTACAAGAAGAATCCACCGTTAAACGCCGAGAACAAAGCATGCAGCCAGCGGTCTGAGTAGAGGTCCAACGCCATAGCTAGGATGAAAGCCAGCGGAAAAGCCAATCCCAAGAAACAATAAAGCGCGGGCGCAGCCGTCCGGCCAGACACCTTAGGGGTTCGGCCAAAGGGAATTTTTGCGCCAGTAACGCCCTGCTCAATCGATTTGAGAACACCACCCATGACCACTGAGATCAACATCAAGTTTAAAGCGTACACGCGCAACACATCGGAATATTTGTAGCCATTGATCCGCAAGTCGCGTGCGTATAAAACAAAATAGGGCAGTGCGGATAAGGGAACCCAAATGATTGCAAGGTGATTATCAAAAGGATAGAAAAACACGAGCAGCGTCGCAACACTCGCGCCAGCAAGTGAGGCGAGATAGTGGAACCGCAGAGAGCATTCCTTCAGCAGGTCACCGCCCTTAGAGGCCTTTGCGGCATACTGCAGAAGCTTTCGAATGATCAGCAGGCCGCCATTCGCCCAGCGGCGGCGCTGAATCAGCAATGCGCCGAAGTCCGGTGGCGTTGCGCTGTAGGCTAATCTCTCCGGATAGTTATAGAGTGTCCATCCTCGATCGATCAAATCGATGCTGGACTCGGTATCCTCAATGACCGTGCGGTCCTGAATATAGACCGCGACTGGGAATCCGTTTTCGGTCCGGATGTCCTTGATATCCTCGAGTGCCTCACGGCGGATCAGCGCGTTGGCTCCTACCCAGAAGGTCGCCTTCCAGCGGGTAAACCCTTGGTGAATGATGTATTGAATGTCGGTCGTGGCGCCGGCCATGCGTTCCAGCAGATTCGGGCTTTCGGGAAACGCCGAATAAGGAGTCTGAATCACTGCCAGTCGTCGATTTTCCGGCTTCTCCATCATTGGGATCAGGCGTTGTACGTAATCCGGCAGTAACAAGCTATCCGCGTCAAGTGTGATTACGTAATCGGCATCGGGAATAATGAAGTCTGCCAGTTCGGGTGGAACTTCCTCCAACACCCATCCGGCATCAGTCGCGACTTTCCTGCAGGCCTTGCCAATCAGCCCGATGTAGCTATTGAGGTTCATCGCCTTATTCGCTTCGTGCGAAAGGTTCTGATATTTCTTGCGCTCAAAGCTGGAGAATTGCACGTTGAAAAGACCAGCCAGTCGGGCGTACTGGCGCTCCAGGAACTCACGAGTTGGAAGGTCACTTCGGTGCACTCTCTCTGCGAGTTCGCCGGCCAATGCGGCATGGCGACGTGCAGGAACCTCAAGGATCTGTTCTACAAAAAACTTGTCCGTATGAGACAGAGGCCGACCCTCGCGTTGGCTTGTGAACCATTCTCGAAGACACTGCAACCACTCTGATACTTCATTGTTGAGGATGGCCAGCCTCTCAAGCTCTGAGTTCCCATCGAAATGAGTGCGGCTTCGGAACACCATCAACTCAGATTGGTACCGTTCGGCTTGTGCCGAGAAAAGTTCGCGCAATTCAATGGGGATGGACCTTGTTTGTTCGAGCTTTAGTTTTTCTTCTTGTGATTTCGGTTGGGGAGGATCATCGATCAAGAGTACAACGGTTTTCTGCGGATGTTCGACGAGCGCTGCCGACACCATTGTTTGCCAGATGACCTCCCGCTCTTCCTTGTAGGACGGAATCAGAATCGCCAGCGATGGGGCGTCGTTCGCGTATACGTCCTGGCGAACATGTGCAGAGGCAGCCTCGTGATCCACCCGACGCTGGTAATAACCGAGACGGCAGAATTGGTACACGACGTTGCCATAAATCAAGAATAGAACTGCCCCTCCGAACACAAGGACTTCTGCCACGACACGAAAGTGGCGGCCTTGGTACCCAATTACTGCTTGCTTCCCCAAGAAGTGGAGAAGTGCTAGGAGGACTCCAAACGTGATCATGAGCGAGATACGCGTGGTAGTGATTTCCTTCGTGCTGTGTGTTTGTATAGGGATCATTTGCGGTGTAGAGAACCCAAGATGCGAACTGATCAATGCCTGCTACGACCTACCAAAGGCAAACGGAAGCAAAACGTCCTGTGATGCTTCCTGATCGGTTTTGCCAGCGAATCGACACAATGCTGCTCGCTCTCTCTCATGGTTAGCAGATCAATGAGCCGTCCCTGAGTCGCAGTTGCGATATCGCCCGTCCCTCAGGATCTGCCAAAATACTTGCTGCTCGCAGGTGCCATTGATCATGGCGCGGTGAATGCGCAACGGATCATCGCCCGGATGATTGACTCCGTTATCGATTGTGAGGAGTGCGATGTACCCAGCTTGCTGTGCCAAGTGAATCAGGAAGTCGTCATAGAACCCACTCGGCCAGGCAAGATAGCGCACCGGTTTGCCCAGCTTGTTTTCGAGGACTCGTCTCGATTCCGTCAGTTCCCAACGAGCCTGATCGAGTCCCTTGCCCGGCGTGAGACCGTTCACCCAGTCTACGAGCGTGTCTCTTTCTTTCCACGGGTGCGTCATGGTATGAGAGAGAATTTCAAATCCAGGATTCTCTGATAGTTGCTGAATGTCCGCCCAATCCATATGAGGATCGCCAATACCCTTGCCGGCAATGATCCAGAAGCTGGCTTTGAAGTCAAACCGGTTGAGGACTGGCACGGCGTTCAATCCTGACTTCCACCCGTCATCGAGGTGAATCGCGATGACTTTCTCCGGAAATGGTTCGCCGCGCAAAAACCGCATAACCTCATCCATGCTCAAGGTTGTGTAACCTTGTTCGTGGAGATAGGCCATTTGCGATTCAAACTTTTCCAGGGAGATTGCTGTCGCTCCGTCTGCCGGTTCATCTCCGGAAACTCGGATCTGGTGGTAAACGATGATTGGCAGCGACCGCGAATGTGGGTCTGCCACTCCCGTCCGCGATCCAACCAAAATAAACAAGGCAGCGGCCACAAGCCCTTTTGTTACTGCAGATATGTTGGTGCGCTTCACTGTTGACATGGTTCGAGAGCCCGCAAGCCGATACGCTCGGAGCGAACGCAGAATATCAAGCAGTGTCTGACGGTACAGCTGATCTCAAGGACAGATGAAGGTCAGGTGCAAGCTCCTGAACGGCTTTAGCCCGAGCGCAATGTGCCGGTTGCGGTGTGTTAGCGAGTGCCTTGTTGCTCGCAATGCTCGTACTCACGATGTACTTGGCGAACATAAAGCGAATATGCTATGCTCCCGGGTGTGGTCGTGCGCGATGATCCAGTGACCTCCCTGAGCGCACCTCGCTTCCCGCTGCGGCGGTGCGACTCCGGCGCACTGCGCAGCGACTTCTACCCTCTAACTCGAACCTGCTGGAGCCATGGCGCAGTCACCGTGGTGCGGCCGCCAGAGTGCCCGCAAGCAGTCGGGCCTTGCTCTCTAAAAGATTCGCCTTTTGAGCCATTTGCGCGTAATGGGCTCACGAGGACTGAATGGCACAACTCTTGCTCCGTCGAGGCGGATACTTTGGTCTAGAACCTATCTCAAATTCGCAACGGAGCGGAAATGAAATCTCTAATCACGCGGTTTGCGAGTATCGGCACGCTCTTCTCCTTGGTATTGGCGGGCTCGAGCATCACGACGCCGGCTCAGATTGTTGATCCGAGCTTTGTGCACATCAGTAGGGGCGCGATCGGCTTGTTTTTTGCCAGTACCAACGAGGTGCTCGCCAAGGTTACGGCCCTTTGCACAGGTGGGACCGGTACGGTCACTGTAACGATCACTCAAACGCCGGCCCAGTCCAACGCGAACACGCCCGCATCCGGGTCGGGAGCGTCATCGGTGAAGTGCGACGGCCAGCTTCGAACGGTAGCCGTTTCCGTCGGCGCCAATTTGGCTAACATAGGCGAAGCGACGGGTGTGGTCATGCTCACGGCACCCTCGGGTCCGGCCAGTCAAACGCGAACCATCGCGCTCGGATTCCCCGTCATCGAAGGCATGGAGCAAGAGCAAGGCGGCAACGACTAGGCTCCTTCCGGCGCAAAGATCGGGCTCGTCCAGAAACACTCTGGCCGCCGGACACATCGAGTCCCCTGGCCGTCCGCTCGACGGCCAGGGGCTCAGTTCGCACTCGATCCGGGCGTATTTCTCGGAAGTAGTCTCGAAGGTTGGTGAGGTGATGAAGTAGCGAATATCCTTGGTCCCGAGCAACCTGCCCTTGTTCAGGAGCTCGGAGCGGCGGGCCGCTGGGCCGGACCGAGGCTCGATGACCCTGGGCCCGACCACAGGCGGGCCGTGCTTCTCACCGCGCTCGTGTTCGCCCTGCTCGCCGATCAGGCGCCCGAGCTTGCTCGCCCCATGCACCCGCCCTGTCCGGCTACGACCCGCGCAGCCCTCTCGCCCGCACCCCCGGCCCGCGACTACCTGCTGCGAGAGATACGACGGGTCGTTCGGACGAGCGAGATTTGCGGTCCCCGACAAGTATGGCTTTAGCCAAGACTGTGGCGCGAAGACCATGGCGCAGCCGCCAGAGAGCCAGCGATCAGCTGGACCTCTGC
The DNA here is from genome assembly GCA_003223325.1 of Acidobacteriota bacterium. Lineage (GTDB taxonomy): Bacteria > Acidobacteriota > Terriglobia > Acidiferrales > UBA7541 > Palsa-189. Next base: position 9,595 of record QHYS01000131.1, on the reverse strand, counting down.
GCTCATTAAGATTTCCATCTTGAGCAAATTGCGCGTGATCGGCTGGCCGCGACTAGATGGCAGGAGGTTTGCTCGTCTGCCTGCGTGTGAGTGGGCGGTATCCAGCGCGAGGCGAAGGAGAAACCGATGCGTCGACATCTCAAACGGTATCTATTCGCACTTGGCTTAGCGCTGGCACCACCATTACTAGCCCTGGCGACTTTGGAGTTTCAGAAGTAGGAAAGGAGGATCACATACTTTTTTATGGTAAGCATTTCTCCGGCATAGACCTGATGGCAATTAGCTCTGGCTCAGTTAATGTGTGGAAGCGCACGGTCGCGTACCGATCACCGTTCAGCAGGTGCGCATGCGCATCTCCGTAGTGGCGGCGCGCCCGTTTCTAACTCATAGATTTAATTATTTAGCCGCTGTCCGCAGCCAAGGAGAGCGTATGAAAGCATTGCTAAAGTGTGTCCCCGCAGCGTTTCTAGTGATCTTCGGATTCCTTCTGCTTACGGCCAATGTCCAGGCTCAAGATGAAGCGACCACTTTCGTGTATACCAACGACAACAACGACAACACTCCAAATACTGTTACTGCCTTTTCCGTTGAACCCGGTGGAGCCTTGATCCCGGTACCGGGTTCACCTTTCATGACGAAAGGAACGGGATTCGGCCTCGGGTTCTCTGGTTCACACCGCGTTACCGCCACCATTACGCGAGACTTCCTTTATGCTGCTAACGAAGGAAGTAACGACATCGGTGCTTTCTCAATCGATCCCACGAGCGGCTTTTTGACTCCCGTCCCGGGAATGCCGTTTGCCACCAGGGGATCAGGTGCTGGCGGCATCTCACTGGCGGCGACTCCCAACGGCATGTTCCTGTATGCAGGGAATTTTTTCAGTAAGAACATCTCGGCCTTCCGCATTGGGCCCCATGGGGAGCTCACGCCTCTAGCAGGCTCCCCCTTCCCTATTGGGGATTCGCCAACCGGCATGAAGGTGACGCCTAACGGCAAGTTCCTGGCCGCGGCTCTACCGGTGCACGACTCTGTGGCCATGTTCACAATCAGCCCAAGTGGTGCGCTCGGGTCTGTCACCGGTTCGCCTTTTCCTGCTGGAGATTCCGGGCAGTCAATGGACGTTGATATCAACTGCACGTCTAACCTCCTCTTTGATACCAAGTTTGCGGCTGGTACCACAGTGAGCGTATTCACAATCAATTCCAATGGTGCTTTGAGCTTGGACCCAACATTTACCTTCACCCCTGCCAACGGTGCTGGCAACGGTTCCGAGGTGGGCGTGCTTAGTCCCGATAACCAGCATCTGTTTGTCAGCAATCAGTTCAGCAACACTATTACGTCGCTAGACGTAGCATCGGGAGGCAGTTTGAGTGCGGAAACTAATTCGCCATTTCTCAATTCAAAGGGCTCAAGCCCCACTGGGATGTCCACGAATCCGGAAGGAACCCTACTCTACGTAGCTAATTCTGTTCCAATCGGCTTGGTAACGGGCTTTCACATCAACGGCGACGGTGGCCTTAGTTCCGTGATGGGTTCTCCTTTCTTGACGCAGGGCAATGGCACGGGTGTTTTGGAGTCTCTTACCGTGTTTCCGTCGGAGCCTGTTGGAGGTGAGGGCGACGAGTTTGGTAATGATGGGCATAAAGGTCACTTCAAGTTCGAGGCCAATAATAAGTGTGCAGTTTCCGGCGAGATGGAGTTTGCGGAACCTGATACAGGCGAAAAAATGAGGGGCAGAGTGGACGCGGTTAACGTCGTAATGAACGCAGCCCTCATCAGCGGGTCCGGCACATTGCTCGACGGTACTCCGCTTCACTACACCGCACTGGTTGTGGGCAATGCGCCGGTGATTGGGGCGAACAACTTTACGATTAGCTGGGTCACATCCACCGGTTCGACCTTCCGAACGTCGGGAGCACTGACGGACGGTTATATTGTCGTTCACCCGTAGTGGAGGCTAGCTCAATGATGAGGCCCCCCGCAGCGCTCAGACGTCTGAGACTGCGGCTAAACCGAAGGCGTCACTAGTCCCCGACGTCTCCGGAGGAAGCCACCCGCGATGGCGAGACCGGACCCCAACAAGATCATGCTCGCGGGCTCTGGGACGGCAAGCTCGACGACGTCCGATTGGATGAAAAAGTCATCAGTTATGCTCTGACCTGCGTTAGCACCTATGCCCGTCCAAATGATGGAGCCGACGAACTGCGCCGTTCCGTCCTCGACGGCATCGCACCCAGCCGGAAAAACCGGCGTAACACAAGGCCCCAGATTGGTCGCCTCACTGGCCGAACCAAACTTGATCATGGCGCCCGCTCCCGCCACAGCGCCTACGAAGTCGTCACTTACGTTTCCTGTTAGGCCGCCCTCGCCTAGCTTGAAGCTGATGATTCCAGTAGGTCCCAAAAAGCCAGCTGGAGCTATTAACGCCATTGAGCAGATGTCGATTAACCCAGCACAGTTGAGGCCACTCGCGGGTATCCGAGCAGGGTCTCCGGTAAAGGTAAACGTAACCGTATCCGTAAGGTCAAGGAATGTGAGCTGGTCAGTGAGCACGTTGACAGTGCTTGCGCGAGCAGATTGACTAGCCAACGTGAGGCAGGCCATAAGGAAACTAGCAAGCGCTATGGTCTTGCGGAGTTTCATGTCATTTTTCTCTTTCGAAGAATTCACCCGCCATCGTTCATCACACTCCCAGCCGTTACCGCTTAATCGTGGCTTCCGCGACCTGCGGCTTCTAGGTGCTGTGCTTCACCCCTCATCAGCATGAGCAATCGACATGCGTTGCGTGACAAAGGGTACGAGGGCCACTCGGTTCCAGGCCGGACGCGCGTGGCAGACTCGCGGCGAGTGGGAATTTGAAGAGCGTGACACGGATGAGAGAATGAAGGGTGAGGTGGACGTACTTGCGGTCTTAGGGGCCACAGCCCTTGTCACCGGAACGGGCACGCTGACCGACGGTACTCCTCTCCTCTCCACTACACTGCCGCTGTTCGAGGCAATGCGCCGATAATCGGGCCGAACAACTTTACGATTAGCTGGATCACATCCACCGGTTCGACCTTCCGAACGTCGGGACCACTGACGGACGGTTATATTGTCGTTCACCCGTAGTGCAGGCTAAAGGATGGTGCAGCCCCGCCGCATCGCTCAGACTTCTGAGACTGCGGCTAAACCGAAGGCGTCACTAGTCCCCGACGTCTCCGGAGGAAGCCACCCGCGATGGCGAGACCGGACCCCAACAAGATCATGCTCCCAGGCTCCGGAACGACCGCGCCCCCCTCGCCTACTTCTGACACGATGTAAAAGGTATCAGTCGTGCCATCGCTCCATGTCACGCTGGCACCCGTTTGTGGTTGTCCGTTTTCGATGGCATTGCACCCCGGACGAATATTCGCAATAACGCAAGGCCCTAAATTGGTCGTCTCACCCGCAGTCGTAGGAAGGTCGGAATCAAACTTGAGGGTGACCGCAACTGAGCCAACAGCACCGATGAAGTCGTCACTGATGTTGCCCGTCAAGCTGCCCTCGCCCAAATAGAAAGCGAGGGTCCCCGTAAATGTGCTGAAAGCGTTGGTAGGGGCGAGCAGTGTTGCTGTGCAGATGTCGACTCCGCAGAAGACACCCACTAACCGGCTTGACCCTGTCAACGTGGGCGAGTCCCCCTTAGTAGGTCCGTCGTCAAATAGGATGCTCTCTGCCTTAGCAGATTGAGCGGCCAACACGAAACAAACAATCAACAAACTAGCCAGCACCGTTGCCTTCTTGAAGCCCATGTTTCCCCCCCTCGAAGCGCCTTGTTGTCCGCGATCGCGGCCATCGAGATAAATGCCGTCTGTGTTATGGGTGCAATCGACGTACCAACCAGCCTAAGTTTGGTCATTGCTAAACTCAGCTGAAATGAAAGGAGATAAGGAGACATAACAGCGGTTGTCTTGGAACGAACCCCCCGGGATCTATAACTCCATGTACACTCTCTATAAGAACCGTGTCACGGACCATTGCGTGCTGTATTGTCTGCCTGTGATCAGTCAATTCCTGGCAAGCATCTGCTTGGCCTGTTCTGCATCGGCGCCCACCAAACGCATGCGCAAGGCAGACTCTAGTTGATCTTTTGCTTTTTCCTTTTGCCCAACAGCTGCAAGGGCCATCCCGAGGTGGTAGCGGTACACAGGCGAGTTGGGTTGTTTCTCCACGCATTCCTGGAGCAAAGGCAACGCGCTGGCGTAGTCTCCCTTCTTGTACAGCACCCAACCCAGAGTATCGGTAATCGGATTCAGTTCTGGCATGACCTGCTTGGCTTTCTGGGCCAAACCCAAAGCCACGTCCAGATTGCCACCTTGTTTCACGTAGAGAAAAGCGAGGTTATTAGCAGGGACCGCGAGACTCGGATCAATGGCCAGAGCTTGTTCGTAGTACTTTCGCGCGGCATCCAAATTCCCTACCGCCTCATATAGAGAGGCAATCATTGTGAGTAGATTGGCAGATCTGGGTTGAGCAGATAGCGCAGTTTCATATTGAGCGATTGCGGCCAGGTTCAGTCCCTTTGCGTGATATACCCGCCCCAATTGGAGATGAGCCTGTGTAAGACTCGGGTTCAGCTCTATGGCCCGCTCCAATTCCGACTGGGCAGCGTCGTACTCTTTTCCACTGAACTGTGTTCCTCCTAAGATCAGGTGGCCAAGCGCGTCCTCTGGGTAGGTGGCCAAATACTGCTGAACGCGCGCGACGGCCTTTGGTCGGTCGTTTCTCGCCAGCGAGAGACCCGCAAGCTGGGCCAATGCCTCTGTAGATCGAGGGGCCAAACGCAAGGCCGTTTCGAGCTCCTCTTCCGCCTTGGCCCATTGTTGCTGGCGGGCGTAGGTCACACCCATGTTCACATGCGGAGCCGGGTCGCCAGGTGACAGCCGTTGGGCAACGCGGAACTGCTCTTCGGCAGCCCTCCATTGAGCCCCTTGGGCCAGAGCCCTGCCTAACAAAAGTCGGCTAGCGGGGTTCGCCTGGTCTTGTTGCACGCTGCGCTGAGCATATTCCTGCGCCACGGTAAGATCTCCGAGCGACAAATTCAGTTCAGCCGAGCTGTTCAACGCTAGAATCATGGTCGGAGCGACGCGCAAGGTTTCTTGTAGTTCACTCTTGGCTTGAGCAGTATTGCCGTTCTGCCAATGAGCAAGGGCGAGATAATAGTGGGCCTGAGGCGAGTCTGGCGCCTCGCTCGCTTGCTGCCGCAGTTCAGAAATGGCTTCATCACGCTTGCCTCGTCCTAGCAAAATGCGGCCGCGAGCGATATGGGCAGCGAGATCCTTGGGCCCTTGACGCAATACCGCGTCATTCAACTTGGCCGCTTCGTCATAACGTCCGGTGATCAGAAACAGCTCCACCATGCGCTTTTGGATCTCCGCGTTCTTCGGAGCCGCTTCCAACCCGCGTCGGTATTCGGTCAAGGCTGGCTCGGTTTCCCCCCTCTGGAAATAGAAGTCACCGATAGCGATCGCGATCTCCGCCGAATTCCGTTTCCGCTCTCGCAGTTTTGTAAGAACCCCGGTGGCACCTTCCGCTTTATGCTGAGCGTAGAGTAAATCTGCCCAATTGATGTAAAGCGGGGCTGCATCGGGATTGCGCTTTACTCCGTCTTTCAGAACTTGCTCGGCTTCGGGGAGTTGCTGCCGCAGGCGGTAGAAATTTGCCAAGTTGATGTAGCTTGGGACCGCAAGAGGGGCCAGTTCGATTGCTTTCCGCAAATGCTGTTCTGCTTCTGGAAAGCGCTTTAGATTGGACTCCACAAGTGCCAAGTCGGTAAAAGGCGTCGGGTCCTGAGGCCGCAACTCGGCGAGCCGACCATACGCCTGCAGTGCCTTCTCTAGCTGCTGACGCGCCAGCATCGCCGCGCCGCGTACCTCATACGCCGATGCGTTGTCAGGTTCACGCTCCAGGATAAAGGAGGCTTCATCATCGGCCTTTTGGTAGTCCTTGGATGCAAGGTAGAGGCGTCCCATATCGACGTGAGCATCCACTCGTTGCGGATCTAGGTTGATCGTCTGACGAAGCGCGGCAACGGCGCCATTCCACTCCTTGAGCGACAAATCGGCTTGGGCCAACTGGTAATAGGCTTCTGCGAAACGCGGATCGAGTTTGATCGCGTTCCGAAATTGAATGCTGGCTTCCTGGTACTTGCCCGCCTTCAGATAACGCTTCCCGCTCTCGAGGTACTTTACCTTCCCCTTCTGCGGGTCAAGCGAACAGCCACCCAGCACGGCGACCAGTGAGAAAAACACCGCTGCTGCGCGTACTTTCAATCGTCCACTTCCGATGAACATGTTTTCCTCCCTGGCCCGATGGTCTGGCTCAATCCGGAATGAAGCTACTCAAACGCGGATACAGCCCTTGCACAAACTGAACGGCGCGTGCCCTGGCCTGGCCCTCACCGTCTCTGGTCGGGGTAATTACTCGGACCAGAGCCTCATCCGTCCTGTTGCGAGTAATTGCATCAAACACGAGCCACGCCTTTCCGCTGTATTCGCTAGCGATCACGCGTCCGTGAGCTTGATACCAGTAGAGAACCAAGTACTGCGTAAGCCCCTTTTCCACCAGATACTCATTCACGGCAATCTCTGGCATCGCGGTCATGGGGATCACCAGACGACCGGCGCGCACGGCCTCCCAACCAGCGCCGGGCAGACAGTTCTTAGGCGAGTGAATGGTTTCGCCAGAGCGCTGGCTTTGGTAATAACCGACGTAGAGATTGATGGGCTTTCCCTCAAGGTTCACATATGAGCGGTTCAGATAGTCGCTAACGCCCAGCACACTTACGATCTGCCCCTCCAAAGGATGATCGTGGCCCAGCCAACCATCCATAAGCAGCGGGAGCTGCCCCAGCGGTTGACGCAACGGCACGGGTTCTCCATGGCTCATGGTGTGAAGAAGCACAATACCCGCCATCAGAGTGGCTACGGTGATTAGGAATCGAACTCCAAACATATGACTAAGCGAACACCTTCCTCCTCAATGGGGTTAAGTGGGACAGTAACCAGTGCACGAGCAGCATGCACGCCACGGCGAAGATAAAAATCAGCCAGCCCTGAAACAAATGGAAAAAACCTTCCGCTGCGTGCGGCCCAAACCAGTACGTGAGCACGCCGGCGCCCATCACGCGCATCGCGTTGCTCGCGACAGCGATGGGCACGATCAGGACGACCAAGGTGATTCGTACCCAATGGCGCTTCTCAACAAAGTAACCATACGCGACAGCCAACGCGATCAGGGACATGAGCGAGCGGATGCCGCTGCATGCTTCCACGACTTCAAGGGAGTAGTTCGGAAGGACGAGAACGTTTCCTTCCCGCAAGACAGGAACTCCAAGTAACTCTAGCCCGCTCGAAGAAAGTCGCGACGCCCAGAGCTGGAGTGGGAATGTCACTTGGTTGTAGATGATTGCCGGCAGCGGAATCACCAGCGCGAGAAAAGCCAGCGGAAACGCCACGCCGCGCAGCATCTTCCAACCAGCGAAAAAGAGAAGCATCCCACCGAGCAAAAAGAGTAACGAGAAACGAGCGACGAACAATTCCGCGCCAAGCGACCCGGCGAGCAAAAGTCCAATTGCCCCAACCATCACCGGCAGGCCCAGGTTGCTTGGCTCAAGCGGAACCTGCCGCAGCTGGTGCCTCCGCTGATAGAGTACGTAACCAACGAACAGAGGTACGACGAACCCGTGGCTGTAGTCTGGGTCTTGCCACCATTGCACGATCATCCGGATCAGCACTGATCCGTATAGTCCGGCGACCAAACCAGCTATCACTAAACCCTTGGGAAGAGATAGTTCCAGCCGATCTGCCCTCGCCGCCGTTTGCGCCATCGTGCTCATCAGTTGCCCTTTGCACCCGCACAGTCCCTAAACACTTGCCAACCGTGTGGGTCCAGCAAGTGGGTGACCGAAGGGCATCTTGGAACTTGCTCGCCGTACCTTTCAAGTGACAGAAATAAGGTATCTTAGAGAGAGCCTCGCGATGAGACTCATGGCTGACACTGCGCTTGATTCAGAATCGCCAGTCTTCTATAGAATTACTCGCCGCCCGTATAGATCGTGCTTGGCGCTAGCGCTTGGTTCCAAACGACTGCGCAGACAACCCATTCAAGGAAAGGCAGTAAGCAGGAGCTAATCAGACGCGATGGTTTGGAAGATCAATTGCGCCTCGGTAACTCGTCGGGAGAATACAGAACGCGTTGGACGGCCTATCAAATGCGATCCCAACGACTTTTTCGCGCGCAAGAATAGTGCAACCTGGTACAGGAGGAACAGACGTTTACACATAAAATGCGGTCCATCAAATGTACTGCCGTGGACAGGGCCAAACGTCTTTACGCTCCCCTGCATCTGGTCTTTCTCGCTTCCTTGGTGATCGTTTCCGTCAGCCTGCCAGGTCGCGCCACTGGTGTAACCATTGTGGCGACATTCGACGACACAAGCTTTACTGCTGCGGGCTACAATCCAATGGATGTCCATAACGCGTTTGAGATGGCCGAGGCGCCGTTCGAAAATACCTTCAGCGATCCGGTCCATGTCAACATCAACGTCACAGCGGGGAACAAGGGACTGGGTTCCAGCTCTACCGTCATTGCTGGGCCTTTGAATTATAGTCAGATCCACGCGGCCCTGCTTGCTGACTATGCGGCTAGGCCAGACAGTATTCGCACAACCGCCGCGGCCAGTCTGGGTGCTATGGATCCGACAAACGGCGGAACTTTTTGGGTTTCCACAGCTGAACAAAAAGCGCTCGGGTTGGCCCCGGACAGTTTAAGCACCGACGGCACGTTCACCTTCAGCAACGCACAGAGTTATACGTGGAACAACACAGCGGCGGCCGGAAAGTATGATTTCGTGGGCGTAGCGGAACACGAGATTTCCGAGATCATGGGCCGCATTTCTATACTCGGGAGCACTGTTGGCTCCACTCCTAACTCCTATACCCCGAATGACCTGTTTCGCTATACCAGCGCAGGAACCAGATCCCTGAATCAGACCGACCACGGTGTGTATTTCTCAATAGACGGTGGCAATACGAACCTCATGGGTTTTAACGGTCCCGGCGGCGGCGACCTCTCTGACTATGACGGGAGTAGTCCGACCGACCCGTTTAACGCTTTCATCGGAACGAATCAGGCCCACGCGTTCAGCACTGTGGACGTTACGAATATGGACGTACTCGGCTGGGACGTTTCCCCGACTCCCGAGCCCTCCAGCCTGCTCCTTTTTGGAACCGGCTCGCTCGTTTTGGCGGGAATAGGGCTGCGCAAGAAGCTGCAGCAGCCCAAAACACGCCTTTCGAGCATTCTTAACACTTGAGTCTCCGCCGCAACGTCTCTTGCACAATCCGCCGCTTCTCTTCTATCGGCCAAGCCCACCGACGCAAGAATCTTATGTCATACAAATGCTGATCTGTAATACAATGAAGGCATGCGATTTGTAATTCAAGCAAGGCTGGATGACCGATCGCGAGAGAGGCTCGCGGCTCTTGTGCGGGAGCTGGGCTGGACTCCTTCGCAGGTGGTGCGCGAGGGGCTGCGCATTCTGGAAGCGAGTTATTTGCGGCGGAAGAAACAC
>QHYS01000011.1 GCA_003223325.1 Acidobacteriota bacterium | reverse complement strand
GTTAGGTTGAAGTTGGAATTGTCCGTCCCAGCACCGAAGTCCCAGCCGCTCCAAACCATGGTATAGCCCTGCGGTGGCAGAAACGAAGAGCTTGGATCGCTTGCCGCCGACGGGTCGTTGCCACCCGTCGATCGGTTGAAGTTGCCGAAAAGTTTGCTGCCGCGGTTGGGCGCTTCGTAGAAAATCTTGTGATTGCCCTTGCTCAGGTCGGTTGGCTTCAAGATGTAGAAATCGAAGGTGTATTCGACTTTGCCGTTCGCGTCACGCGGCGAAAGGCCGAGATCGACGATCACTTTATTGTGCCGGTCGACAGGGCTAATTTCGCCGAATCCCTTGCCGACGATCCTCTCATAGGTGCCCACTTTAGGGAACGAATACCCGCCGAACGCCGGACCTCGCGAAATGATCTGGATTCTCGTGATGCCAGCGTCGGCGGCCGGTGCGACAGCCAGAATTGCAGCCGTCATTAATATACGGGCCATGCACCGATGCACAAACCAGCACCAGAGCACGCTCTGGGCCTTCAGGGAATGTGATCGTCCTCTCAGTGTAGCCATAACTCCCTCGCCTTCTTGTTCGCCGAACAAGTGCATGCAAATTCGTTTAAATGCCAGCGTACCAGGAATAGCCGATTTCCGGAGAGATGGATCCTAAGCCTTTTCCAATGTTCCTCAGTGTGTCGGTGACCGTGATGCGCGAGAGATACTTCACGCTCTTATAACCCAACTGGCGGGGGACGCGCAGACGAACCGGTGCACCGTGCGGCGCGGGAAGCTCCTGACTATTCATCGCGTAGGCAAGCAAGGTTTGGGAATGCCACGCGTCAGACATGTCCAGGCTGTCCCAGTTTTCGTCAAACGGAAAGAAGACCACATATTTTGCGTCAGCGCTGACTCCGACCAAATTCAAAACATAGTAAAGAGGAACCCCTGTCCACCCGGCAATGAAGGACCAACCTTCTTCGCACGCCTGATGCGTGATCTGGGTACGGGAAGGAAGGCGTTTGAGCTCATTGAGAGAGAAGCTCAAAGGGCGAGCGACCAGGCCGTCCACCGTGAGTCGCCAGTCCACGAATCCTCCGGCAGAGAGGCGCTGGTAGGTTTCGTTCTCCGGAAGTTCGCCGTTCACGGGAAACACTTTGGAAATCTCGCTGCGGTTGAACTCGCGAGCCAGCGAGTGGTGGGACATCAGCAGCCTTTGAGCTGCGTAGGTGAGGGTCTCGCCTGCGCCGTAGATTCCAGCGTGATCAGGGGGTATGAGACCGTACCGGCCCCCCAGCCGCGAAGCGACTCCTAACCCGCAAGCGCCCGCCGCAACCGCCGCACCGGTCGTAATCAGGCTTCGCCTGGAAACTCTCATTATGCCTCGCTGCCCATCGAATCGCTGTGCTTGACTCGAAAGTGTACATGTTGCCCCACACTCGCGTAAACACGTCTACTTGTGGCCCGGTCGCCATTTAATGCATCGAGCGGTTCGAAGCTTTGATGCGTACTCCGACTCAGGTGTGCGCCGCGAAACTACCTTGCGAGCGAAGTACGTCAACAATTGAGAGTGCGCGATCGAGCACAGCGAGGCGCCCCCCAATCGTTTGAGAACCGGCTCGGCCTTGGGGCATAAGGTATCATTGGCTCTGTGAACGCCCTTAACGAGATTGAAATCAGGGTGCTGGGCTCACTGGTGGAGAAAGAGCTGACCACTCCGGAGTATTATCCGCTTTCGCTAAACGCTCTAGTTAACGCGTGCAATCAGAAATCCAATCGCGATCCGGTGATGAACCTGAACGAAAACGCCGTGAGCCAGGCGCTACGGAGTCTGGGGAAAGAAGGACTGGCGGGACCAGCGGACGCCTGGGACAACCGCGTGTCTAAGTTCGAGCACCGACTTCAGGAAGCTTTCAATCTCGATCGCCGCGAAATCGCTATCCTCTGCGAGCTGCTCTTACGAGGCCCGCAGACGCCCGGTGAGCTTCGGAGCCGCGCCGAGCGCATGTACCGGTTCGAGGATCTGGGCCAAGTGCAATCGACGCTACGACGCCTGGGGGAGCGCCAGCCGCCCATGGTGAAGATGCTCCCTCGGCAGCCCGGTACCAAAGAGGCGCGCTACTCCCATCTGCTATCGGGCGATGTAGAGATCCCGACGCAGGAGGCGGCACCCGAAGCAGCGATCACGCACAGCGCCTCCAGTGGCGAACGGATCGCCCGTCTCGAAAATGAGGTTGTGGCGCTTCAAAAAGAAGTTGCGGAATTGAAACAGCAGTTCGTGGCATTCCAAAAGCAATTCGATTAGCCTAGACCTCCCCAGCCCGAACAAACGCACCAAAGTACCCCTTGAGCGGTGGGGTCGGATTGCTGGTCGCGGTCGCGGTGTGGACTTTTCAGCATGCCTGAAACAATCGGCGGTCAAACAGGGCCCTTAGATTGTCGTTGTCAAGGCCGAAGTGTATATTGTCGGCCAACCGGGAATGCCTAATGGAAATAGCTAAGCAGGCATGATTGCCAAGAAGCAAATCTGGAGGATGGCGTTCGCCGCCGCGCTCCTCGCGGTCGTTTCGATCTTCAGCTTTGCACCCCATGCCATGGCTCATCCGGTACCCTTCAGCTACCTCGACGTCCGCATTGAGCCGGGCGCTATCGAGCTCACACTTGTGGCTCATATGTTCGACGTCGCCCACGAGCTTGGCGTTGATCCTGCTGATCGTGTTCTCGACGGATCCGTTCTGGGCTCGAAAGGCGACGTGCTGCTCACGCTACTCCGAAGCCGGTTGCAGATTGTTGCCGGCGGCCTACCGCTAACCGAAGCTGCCTGGTCCTCACCCGAGCCCTTGCCGGACCAGCAATCGGTTCGGTGGCACGCGCGTTACCTGACAACCACCGCTCCCGGGTCCTTGACGGTTACGGCGACTCTATTCCCTTACGATCCGGCGCATCAGACGTTTGTGAATTTCTACGAAGGCGGCGCACTCACGTCGCAAGCAATCCTCGACCGCAGCCATCCGCAACTCGAGTACTTCGTCGGCGATCGCCAAGGCGTGCTTGCCGTCATCCGGAAGTTCGTGCCGGCAGGCATCCACCACATCCTCATCGGCCCCGATCACCTGCTATTTCTCGTCGGGCTGCTCTTGCTCGGCGGGTCAATCCGCCGGTTGCTGCTGGTGGTAAGCGCCTTCACCGTGGCGCATAGCATTACCCTGTCGCTCGCAGCCCTGAACGTCGTTACCCCACCAGTGCGTCTCATTGAGCCGGCCATCGCGCTGAGTATCGTCTACGTCGGCGTGGACAACCTTATGGTGGGCCGGGGCCGCGATGTGCGCGCCTGGATTGCCTTTGCCTTCGGCTTTATTCATGGCTTCGGATTCGCCAATGTCTTGCGGGAGATGAACCTGCCCAGCCGAGCGCTGGGCTGGTCACTGTTTTCCTTCAACCTGGGAGTGGAAATCGGCCAGTTATTGGTGGTGGTCATCGTGGCTTCCGCGCTGATGGGACTTCGCTCGCGCAACGAAGCCGCGGGCCGCCGGCTGGCGTTCGCGGGCTCACTCGTGGTGATCCTGGTAGGCGCATTCTGGTTTGTCCAACGAATCTTCTTTCCTGGAGGGATGGCATGAAACGAAGCATTGTTCTAGGCGTGCTGATTGTTACCGGTGCTCTGTCGCTCGTGTTTGCGGCTCAACAGCAGGCGCAAGCCCCCAAGGTCATCGAAGTCGCGAAGCTCAAGGACAATTTGTTCGTCCTCAAGGGCGGAGGCGGCAACACCGCGGTTTTCATCATGGCGGACGGGGTCACTGTGGTGGACGCCAAGAATCCCGGCTGGGGTCAACCCATCCTGGACAAAATCAAAGAACTGACCAACAAGCCGGTGATACGGCTGATCAACACCCACACCCATGCCGACCACGTCGGCGGCAACGTGGAGTTCCCGGCCACGATTGACATCGTGACGCAGGAGAACACCAAGACCAACATGGAGAAGATGGTACCGCCGACCGGATTCCCGCCGTACCCGGCTTCCACCGCGAACCTCTTCAAGGACAGTAACGGCAGGGGCATGCCCAAGAGGACCTTCAAGGACAAAATGTCCATTGGGAGCGGCAACGATCGTATCGAACTGTATTACTTCGGGCGCGCGCACACCAACGGCGACGCCTGGGTTCTGTTCCCGGCATTGCGCGTGATGCATGCCGCCGACGTGTTTTCTGGCAAGAACATCCCGCTGATTGACGCAGTGAATGGTGGCAGCGCCGTCGCGTTTCCCAATACGCTGCAAAAGGCTTACGACACGGTCAAGGACGTGGACATCATCATCACCGGCCACAGCACGGAGATGACCCGCCCCGACCTCAAGGAGTATGCTGATTTTAATCGCGAATTTCTGAACGACGTCAGCAGCGCCAAGAAGGCCGGTAAGACGGTCGATCAGGTGGCCAGCACCTGGAAGATAGCGGACAAATATAAAGGATACGCGGCCCCTATGCCGGACCGCCTAAAGAACAACGTGCAAATCACTTATGACGAGCTGAACGCCGCCGGATCAAAGTAAAAGACGCCGGTTGCGTAGGCCCGCAAGATCACTGGGTCTAACGAGGCCCAGACCGGGGCCTAAGTAAATGCACTATCACGTTAGCGATTGGTTGTCGCATGTGCGTAGACGGCGACGCGACCTCTTCATTCCAAGAATATTGCGGAGGATAGCCACATGAACCCGTGGTGGAACAGATTCTCCTACATTCTCTTTGGCGTCCTGGTCCTCAACTCGCTCCTCGTTCGTGCCCAGGTGCCGCCTGTGCAAATGTGTACGGCAGCCTCAGGACCCGCTTGCCAAGCCGTTCGAGGCGATCGATCGGAGGGGTGGCTGGCACAGACCCGATCAGAAGTAATGGCGCGGAACGGCGTCGTGACAACCGTTCAGCCGCTGGCAGCACAGGCGGGTCTGCGGATACTCCAACAAGGAGGCAATGCCATTGACGCTGCGGTTGCGACGGCGGCGGCGCTCAATGTGGTGTATCCGGCGAATACCGGTATCGGCGGCGACTTGTTCGCAATCATTTACGTCGCAAAAGAGAAGAAGATCTACCAGCTCAACGCCAGCGGTATCGCGCCCAGCGGTCTGACCCTCGCGCGCATGAATTCGCTCGGGTACAAAGCCCATCCGGCCAATTTCGGACCCGGTTCCGGCATGCCTTCAGGTGGGATCCTGACGGTGACCGTCCCAGGGTCGCTTTGGGGCTGGCAAGAAGTCCTCACGCGGTTCGGGACGAAAACATTCAGAGAAGTTTTGCAACCGGCCATCGACTATGCCGAGCAAGGCTTTCCGCTAACCGAAGAAATCATCAGCAGCTGGCGCATGAAGAACGCTTTGCCGCTCATGGGGTGTTGCACGCAATTGGATCCGGACTCTGTGAAGACGTTTTACATCCACGGAATCCCACCTGCGGTGGGAACCATTTTCAAGAACCCTGACTTGGCAAAAACGTTACGCCTCGTCCAACAGCAGGGTCGTGATGTGTTGTACAAAGGCGAGGTGGCTCGAGCGATCGTTGCCAAATCCAATGCACTCGGCGGCACGATGACGCTCGACGATCTGGCGAACTATAAGGGCGAGTGGGTGACTCCGGTTTCCACGACCTACCACGATCAGTTCACCATTTATGGGACGAGGGCGCCTTCGCAGGCCTGGGGTATCGTGGAAGAGATGAACGTCCTCGAACAGTGCGTGCCGATCTGGTATCCCGGCCAGACACTCGCGACCCTCGGACCGACGAATCCTCTGTTTTGGCACGCGTTAGTCGAAACCAAGAAGGTGGTCTACGCCGACTTGTACGGACATAACGCCGACCCGAACGTTGTATCGGTGCCGCTCGAGACGCTGTCTTCCAAGCCGCACGCCGCTTCGCTGTGCGGGAAGGTCAACCCCAAGCGAGCGTCCGGCACTGGATCTCCGGCATCGGAGACCACCGACAGCGGCGATACGATCTATCTGGCGACGGCCGATCGCTGGGGAAATATGGTGTCGTGGATCAACAGCAACTTCGCCGGCTGGGGGTCAGGCATCACGGTTCCAGATTACGGATTCATCCTCCATAACCGAGGTGGGTTATTCACCCTCGATCCGAAGAGTCCCAATGTCATTGCGCCGCAAAAGCGGCCCTATAACACGCTCTCGGCGGTGCTCGTGATGCGGAACGGCAGACCCTTCCTGGTGACCGGCCAGCATGGCGGGGACCAGCAAGGCCAAGGGAATATGCAGGTGCTGGTGAATATCCTCGACCTTGGCGCGAACGTGCAAGCTGCTGGTGATATGGCCCGATTTAGTCATAACCAAGTGAGTAACAGGTTGCAGTTGGAGTCTCAGCTGTTCAAGCTCGTAGGTTCGCAATTGATCAGCATGGGTCACAACGCCTCGTCTTCCGACGGCTCACCCGTAGGAGGGTTCGAGGGGATCATGTTCACCCCCGATGCAGGCGCCTCATCAGGGTGTGCGCCTACAGACCTTGGTTGTACCGCTCCCATCGGTGGCATTTATCGGGCTGGCTCGAATTTCAGGGAGGACGGCGAGGCGGTCGGGTATTGATCGCCTCTCGAACGGCCGGCACTTCAGTGGCGGTGCCCGCCACTGATGCTGCAAAATGGACAGCGTCAACATGACCTTGTGGGAGTTCGCCAAGAAATGAGGCGTCACAATGCTGTCTAGAAGAGCGATACTCCTGACTCCGGTGGCATTGATGGCCAGGCCCGCCGTCGCGGCCGCGTCCGGAAAGATGACCCTCGCCATTCACCAGAACACGTCCGCCGGGGCGGGCTACCGTAAGTCACTGGAGGGTTGGTCCCGTGCTGGGATCAAGAACGTCGAGCTGACCAACACGCTGTTAGACGACTTTCTGAAGACCGACTCATTGCAGGCCGCCCGCCGTGTGCTCAGCGATCTCGGATTGACGCCCGTCCACGGCGCGACTGGTGTGGGAGGCCTCTGCGAGCCGAATCCCACTCGGGCCGCCTCACTCGAGAATCTCAAGAAACGCTGCGAGATGTACGCAGCCCTTGGGCTATCTAGCGTTTATGCTTCGACTGCCACCACTCAGAAAGTTACGCTCGACGACTACAAAGCCGGCGTGGACAACATGCGTGAAGCGGGCGCGGTTGCCAAGCAGTTCAACATGTCGCTCAGGATCGAATTCGTGCGAACGTCGTCCTTCATCTCCACCCTAACGACGCTGCTAAAGATGACGCGCGCGGCGGCGCATCCGAACCTGGCGCCCATGTTCGATTGCTATCACTTCTGGTCCGGCCTCAACAAGCTCGAGGATCTCGATCTGATCCGTCCGTCGGAAATTGGTCACGTGCACTTTCAAGATGTGCCCGATATGCCGCGGGAGTTATTGGATAACACAACCCGAATCATACCCGGCGACGGAGTCAGTCCACTGATCCGGATTCTTCGCAAGCTCGCAGATAAGGGATATGCCGGTCCGCTCTCGGTCGAACTCTTCCTGCCGAAGTTCCAACAAGGCGATCCCTTTGAGGTGGCTCGCGAAATCCGCCAGAAAGCCGAATCGGTGATGCGTGACGCTCGTGTGATGTGAACCACAATGGCCCCGGTTCGCGCACGGCGCTCGGGCGTTGTATTGGGAAACTCAGGATCAATTTCTGATGGATCCACAGAGGAGCAAACATGCGCACACTTTTACTGACGGTGATCGCCACGGTCGTTCTTTTCGGCGTAGGCCGGGTAGCACACGGTCGAGGAGGCCAAGCCAGGGGGCCTGCTGCCCTGCAGGGGCCGCTAGCGCCCACGGACAAAGCAGCCTACTTCGCGAACGCAGATATACAAGCGACGTGGAAGGATCTGGAGGCAAGGCAAGTGATCAATAAGCGAGTGCTGGAAGGCGGAGCTTATAGCATTAACGTCCGAATCGTAAAAGAGGGCGACGCTCCGTTGGTTCATGCTAAATCGGCTGACGTCTGGGTAATGACTGCCGGTACTGCAACCGCGATAACCGGCGGCCAGCTCGTCGATGGCCAAAAGCGACCGAACATTGATGATGAGGCCGGCAGCGCGATTCGCGGTGGCGTCGAACAAGCGCTGAATCCAGGAGATGTCCTTTACATTCCACCGGGCGTACCTCACGGCTTCAAGGACGTGAAGGGATTCAGGGCTTTTCTCATCCGCTTCGATACAAAGTAGACCGCGCCGGCGACGACAGACAGATTCTTGGCGTTCAGAAAGCTGTCGCCTTTAAGCCCCTTCCGATCCGAAGAGAAAGATCTTGCATCGCGGCGGAATCTTAAGGTATTGACCATAATCGGCTATTGAACATGAATCGACGAGAGAACCATGGGTAACCGCTCTCTGGCGGGTACTCTCGCGGCGGCGATTGCTGCGGCCTTGGCAGTGACTGCGCCGGTCGCCGCCCAGACGGCATCGAGCGCAAAAAGGGCGGGTAGCGCGGAGACGGCAACTAAGACAGCGGAAAAGAAGCCTTGGAGGCTGTCGTATACGCCGGACGGCCAGCCGGACCTGCAGGGTATTTGGACCAATCTCAGCTAGTTCCTAACCAAGGAGGAGATGGATTGGGATTTTAAGGCCGGCGTCGCGCGCAGCTACGACACCACCCTGGGGAATGCCGCCGATTCTCCGTTCTACGACGCGACGACATATGCGCTGGACGCATGGCAAAACGGGATTCAGCCAAATCCTCGAACTTCTCTCATTGTGGAGCCGCCGAATGGCCAGTTTCCTCCGCTGACGCCAGACGCAGCTAAGAAGAGGGCTGCCCGGCCCGCCCCAAACCCGCAGGCAAACACGGGCAACGCACCCACGAAGGCCGATACTACGGCCGATGTGGGGTTGGGCGTGCGTTGTATTACCTTTGGCGGGCCGCCGATCCTTCCTTCTGTCACGAACAGCGATTTACGAATCGTACAAAGTGCCGAAAGTGTGCTGCTGGAATGGGAATGGGACAGCAGACCTCGCATCATCCCGCTCGATGGGAGGCCACACTTATCGTCGAACATTCGTCGGTGGAATGGGGACTCACGGGGACGCTGGGAAGGCAATACGTTGGTCGTGGAGACCACCAACTTTCGACCTGGTGCCACTTACCAAGACGCGAATCCGGATACCTTGAAGATCACCGAATATTTCACGCGCACGAACGAAACGACGATCGAGTACAAGTTCACCGTCGACGACCCAACCACCTGGACCGTGCCTTGGTCAGCCATCGTTCCCTTCAGCAGGATAAAAGGGCCGATGCCCGAGTTCTCTTGCAGCGAGGGTAACTTCTCTCTGGTTGAAATATTGGCGGCCGCTCGCGCCGCGGATCAGTCTGCACGGGAAAACGTTACGGGCACTCCCGCGCAGAGGTGAACACCTATCCTGAACTCATACTTGTCTGGTGTTAGGGTCTGAGAGCAATAAAGCAATCGAGCTGACCTCACTAAAAACGGGCGAGTGCACAAGAGGGGGCAAAAGATGAACGGCTTTAGGCCGAGCACAATCCCGCCGCTTGTGGTAGGTTAGCGAGTGCCTTGTTGCTCGATATCACGTTCGTCTGGGAAAGAATCGCCTCCTTCACAAGATTCGGAAAAACAATCGAGACGTACCAGGTACGAAAATCATAAGTTGTCCAAGCAGATCGTGGACTACGCCGTGAAACATCGTCGGGCCATTGTATTGGAGAAACTGGAAAAAGTTCGTCGCGGTAGAATGCGCCACTACGTGGAGAAGTCGCAGTGGTCTTTCTACCAACTTTTCCGATTCATCCTGTATAAAGCCGCTTTGCAAGGCGCAATGGTGATTGAGGCCGACCCGGCTTACACCAGCCAGGAATGCTCTCGAAGCCATCAGGCATCCAAGCCCAGCGGAAAATCGTTCCGTTGCGGCTATTGCGGACACCATGACCACCGAGACGCTAACGCGGCATTCTCGCTCTCAGAGCGGGTGATGCCTATTGGTGGATTAGCCACGGAGTCAGAGTGCCGTGGCTCGGCATTATTGGTGATGCCGTCTCTGGGAACGGAGGTACAGCAATGTGCTTAAGCAAACAGAATCCTCGCGCTTGCCCGAGGAGCATCAAGATTCGAACGAAGTTGTTGCGGGGCCGCTTACTTTGAACGAAACCCGGGGCCCCATTCGTTCGGCAGATTTGTCAAAACCGTTGGGCAAGGCCGCTATCAGCGAGATCCTGGGTGGGCCAACCAGCGGTTCGGACAACGCCTACCTTATCTACACGCGCATGCCATCGGGGGCACACGGACCAGCTCTGTTCACGCTTCCAGTGGAACATTATTACGTCGTGATTTCGGGCAAGATGAACGTCCAGATCGGAACCGACAAGTTCGTCGTCGGCCCAATGGTTGGAGTTATCATCCCAGCTAACACGCCGCACGAAGTCTGGAACGCCGATTCAGAGCCTGAGGCCCACCTCGAAGTGATCACGTCTGCGGACCCCGGCAAAGAACTCTCGAGGGACCTGGCGTCGATGCTTACGCCGGCCACGCCCAGGAAAGTCGAAAATGCAGCTTCGTACATCCGCCAGATCAATGTGCCCGCGGCGGCCGAGCTGAAGCCCGGATTGAATCGGCAGATATACACGAACCGGGCCAAGGGCAGTGCGGCCACAGTGGCCCTCGACAGCACTGTCCCCGGTTCCGGCGGTCCGAAGCCGCACGTTCACCGGTTCGAACAGGTTTACTTCATGGTAGAGGGAGAGACAACCGTCATGTACGGCATCGATGCCCCGAAAGCTAAGAAGAACGACATCGTGATTCTTCCGGTGGGCGTGGTACACACCAACACTAACATGAGCTCCACGCCAGAGCGCCACATCACGCTGCTCCTGCCCGAGCCAGCGAGCCAACCCTTCGATATTGAATTCGAAATGAAGGGACCTGTGACCTTCAATACTGGAGCCGGGCCGGCCACGTCGTCGCGCTAGACGGAAGATCTCTACCGACCCGAAACCGTACTCTGATAAAACTGGATGTAGCGACCGAGCGTAATCACCGCAAACCATAGGACCAGGGAACTCGCAGCGATAATCTTAGCGGGCGGTGGCGCATCTTCGCCGGGTCCCATGTGCTCGACCACATTGAACGTGTCAGTCAAATAAAATGCTGCGGCGTTCAGCCCGAGGAGCAGGATGGCGAAAATCTTGATCCAGAAGGCGATGTCATAGGTGTAGAAGTTGGGCATTCCGATGAAGGCCAGAACTCCGGTAGTCACGTTGATAGCAAAACCGGCCAGCGCCCAGGGAACCAACCGATGCATGGAAGCAATGGGGAGTTCCTTCGCAAATCCGAGCATACGCAGGTCGAGAGCGCCAACTGCTCCGACAATCATGACAAGGCCAATGAAATGCAAAGCCATCATGAACGCCCACCAAAATTTATTCGCGGTCATCAGCTCCGTAACTTTGTCAGGTGCGGGCTCAAACGCGTGCGCAATCGAGCCCAGCGTTCCTTCGTTCGCAGCGGGGTCGGAACTTGCCCAAACTTCCGGGTGACGAATGTCCCCTCCCGTTGTGCCGACTCGCGCCATGAGGCCTACGGTAAACAGAGAAAGAAGCAGGACCGCCACTACATTCCCGCGCGCCGGCCTTGAAAACTTGTGAGACTGCCACAGCCCGACCAGCGAAAGCGCGCCCGTGATTTCCATGAAGAAGAGAGCCAGAATAGCGGCGCCTTCGTGCCGGTCGATCAGGGCCTCGGATACGCCGGGCAGCTCCTGAATAGCTCCTTGAGCGCCGACGCCGCTGAAAAACGTTGGAAGCGACAGCAAAGCCATGGCAGCGAAAATAATAAGACCGGCCCTCTTGAGGTCGTCATTTTCCCCGACCAGGGATACCAAGAACAGACCAAGGCCGATGATCGTGCCAATAATCGAGAAATGATTCAGCAAAAGGTGCAAATGCGCCAGATTCAAAGGCCACTCCTCGGAAGATCTTCTATGACGGGAACGTGATGTACGTATATGTATATGCGAGTAACCTGCCCGCGGAAATAGCGCCCACCCACAAGACGAGAGACCACTTCGCCAGCATCGCGCCCCTGGCTATCATGTCTCCTTCCGTCAGGCTGTCGAGGAAAACCTCCTTTTGAAGCTTCGTCAAAATCCAGATAGCAGACCCGATGATCGTCAATTTCGCGTAAAAGACCGGATTCGTGAGAGCTTTAGTGGGATATGCAATCAACAGCAAAACACCCGTCGTGGCGTTCACCCAGAAGCCTATCCACATGATGGCGAAAAACCGCTTGAGCGGAGCGAGAGGCATGCAGGGAAAAAAACCTAAAAGACGCAAATCGACCAGCGAGTTCGCACCAACGAGCAATGCAAGGCCGAAGGTGTGAAAGAG
Source organism: Acidobacteriota bacterium (assembly GCA_003223325.1). Classification (GTDB taxonomy): domain Bacteria; phylum Acidobacteriota; class Terriglobia; order Acidiferrales; family UBA7541; genus Palsa-189. The sequence goes on along the minus strand of QHYS01000011.1, from coordinate 15,235 downwards.
AAGAACGAAATAGAAAGCAAACGGTGAGTCTGATTCGCGCAGCCACGTGCTGAAACGGCCGTTTTCGATTGACTGCAAAAACAGTGGCAGGGCCAAGTTTCCCCCTATCTGAAAGTGTCTTTTGACTCTTGTACTGCAAGACCCCTATCCCTCCTCCGAGGGGATTCAAGAAAATGAACTCGGATCAGTGAGTGTCCCTATTGCGAATGCGCCATCCATGGATACCACTGTTTCCAGTGCGTCTTGATCCTTTCGCCATCGATCCGCTTGAACTCGATCCGATAAAAATGCGTTGGATAAGGATTGCCGTTGTAGGCCTTGTGTGGCGCCTGAGGGAGCATCGTGTTACAGGTTGGCCACTGCATGCCGGCCGGCGCCGGTCCCTGCCCGCCGCCTTGCCCGTTCAGGGGACTGTTGGGATCGAGCTTGATGTCGCCAGCGCTGGTGCGCATAGGCGTCCCGTCCGGTTTCCTGTGGAAGCCGGCCTCGGCAAGTGGGCCATCAGCAGTAGCTGCCGGCTGAGCAGCGGCGCCGCCTCCCCCGCCCATATCGTGCGCAAAAACCGAAGCATAAGGATGACCGTGCAGGTTTTCTCGTTCACCCGCTCGGAAAGTCACTTCCAGAAAGCGGACGTGAGCGTCTTGATAACGCATGTAGTGGTTATTGGGAGCCGCGATGTATGAGTCGTAGGCAATGGGGAAAGGAAATTCTTGGGAGAACGGCTTCGTATCAGCCGGCGGCTGCACATCCTTCACCGGCTTGAGCGGATCGAGCATCCAACGATACCAGGTCTGCCAATTCGTTTTGTAGGCATCTCCGTCGATTCGCTTGAACTCAATCCGGTAATAATGCAGCGGAAAGGTATCGCTGTTGGTTATGGCGTGCAGATCTTGCGGGCCCAGTGTCTCGCAAAATGGGAAATCCGCGCCCTGGGGCGCAGGTCCGTGCCCAGCGTTCGGACTGCCTGTGTCCTTGAGCTTCGCAGGTGCGACCGCATCGCTCGCGACTACAAGAGCGTAACGATCGGTGTGCATTCTTTCGGTCTCGCCGGGCCGGACAACGACCTCCACCAGCCGGACGTGTGCGTCTTCGTAACGAACTTTGTAATTATTCGAAGCTGCCTTCACCGCGTCAGAGGAGTCCGGAGTTGCCGGCGCCGTCTTTCGAGCCCAGCCGCTCGCCCAGAGCGCGGCGCCCACGATGAGCACTGCCACGACGGTAAACCACAATCTCATTTTGTTATCTTTCTTTGTTCCTCCTTCTGACTTCGAGGGTCGCCTCGATGGGAATGTAACCGACATCTCCTTTTGACCTCTCGGATGGCCACTCTTATACACCCGCGACACCCTTCGAGTGAACGCAAATTGCAGTGTTCTTCGGCCTAGCTCGCAGAGCCTGCGTTGCATGACGAATGCGCGCCGCTGATCCCTGCATTTCAAGGTCACCTGCAAAACGGTGTTGGTACGACCGCGCAAACGGCGGTGATAACCAGAGAAGCACTAGTGGGTAGTCGATACGACCAGTAGCACTCTGGGCGCATTGGTGACCGCAGAAACTCGAGGAGCCCCTCTGAACGGCCGGAGCTACTTGGACCTGACTTCGTTCGAACCCGGAGTCTCGAGTGTGAGACAGACGGAGGGCAGGTTCGCGGATTGGAGGCGATATCTTCGTCTTCAACAGCGCGACGATGCGATCAAATAATTACATGCTCGATGGCGCAATCTTGCAGAGTGCCTACGAGATGAGCAGCCAATCGGTAGCGAAAACATCGCTGGGTGTCGATGGGATCAAAGAGTTCAAGCCACACATTCACTTCGGCCTGAGGCTGGAATTCTGAGCTAACCTGCAACGGCAAAAAAAAACGCCGAAGGGCTACAGTCGACATGGTAGCCTGTTTTCGCGCGTCAAAAGGGATTGATCGGTCCCGAGTTGTACGAGCAACGTCGGAAAGGACAATAGATAGCGGTCGTCTTCTCTATTGAGGTCTGGTTTTCAAATCGTAATCGATGATATGGCCCTCATCGCGCTCGACGCAGGGCGCATTTTCTACGATCAATTCTTTAGTGGCTTTCGCGATTCGCGGGTTCATCGTCCAAGGCCGGGTGAATACGTTTGGATCTTCCACCGTCGCCTGATAACGGATGGTATCGCCTTCCCGCGTTAGGCGTTCAATTACATGCAGCGCGGTGCTGTGAAACCATCCATCCAATCCAAGCCAAGTGTCATCGTTGAAGTCGGTGGAGTCCACAACTAGCGTGTCCCCCTCCCAATGTCCGATGGAGTCACCGTAATAACTAGGGTCTGCCTCGGGGTCATGGGGGCGACCGTCGGTGGGCACCAGACGAAACGCATTTCCCGCAATCACCTGATAGAGGAATACGATAGGCATCCCGGGGGCCTGAATAATGGCGTGAGGCGGACCTATACGTGGAACACCGCCCGGCTTGCAGAAGAATGCCGGGTCCAATTTGCTCTCGTTCCGTGCGAGTTCCTTAACCTTCTCGATCAACTCGGGCTTGTAAGGGGGTTGATTGGGATCAGCGAGTCGCGCTCGAGCTCCGTTGTCGCCCCGCCTGATGTTCGGGTCAGAAGGCCCGAAACCACCCACCGGCGTATCCGGCCCCGCGCCGCTCGCCCAAAAGCCATTGAGGTCAGGATGGCCGTCGCCGAGTCGTCGCATCGGCTGAGCAGACGTCGCTTCTGTGTTTGCCTTGTGGGCGGTGGTAGCGGGTTTCCGCTGGCAGGTCGCGGGCATAGGAGCGACGCATAAAATCGTGATCGCTACCATCGTTGCCAAGCTTGTCTTAACCGGAGTCTCCTTCCGGCTTCCCTGAGGGGGGAGCCGAACACTATCTACAAATTTGGCAGAGAATCGAACACCAACTTGCCACCTGACGCGCCCTTTTTGGATCTATGCTGCGCCGTTAATATTTGTCCGTAATATGCTGGCTTTCCCTTTCCTCACAGATCGGCTCCTCGTAGAGCATTGCGTCCGTGAGAACCTCCGTGCGCGGAGTCATCTTCCAGGACTTGCTCAGAACGTTGGGATCTTCTACCGTGGCTTCCCAGCGAAGCGTGTCCCCCGTGCGAGTGAGCCGCTCCACCACATGCAGCGCCTCCGTATGAAAATACCCGCTTCCCCCTTGACTGCCGGGGATGCCCGCCAGCCAGGTATCGTCATTAAAGTGGGTCACATCCACAACCAGTGTATCTCCCTCCCAGTGGCCTACCGAGTCTCCGAAGTACGAGGGATCAACGTCGGTGCGATGCGGCCGACCATCGGTAGGTACCAGGCGAAAGCTCCCTGGCGGACCCTCTTGTGCGTCATAAAGAAACACAGTGAGCTTAGGCGTCTGCACGATTTGCCGTGGAGCACCTGCCCGTGGGACCCCCAGAGGTTTACAATGAAATTCCGGATCGTTCTTGACTTTATCTGCAGCTAGCTCCTTTACCTTTGCCAGCAGCTCCGGCTTGTACGGAGGCGGATTCGGATCCACCACGTGTTGCAACTGCTCACTGAGAGTCGCGTCGAGTTTGGGTGCTGTGCCGCCCTTATCGGCAGGAGCGTCAATATAGAAGTTACCCTCGGAATCCTTATGGGCGCCGATCGGGAGCTCAGGAGCGCCCCAGGAACCATTTAGATCGGGATGCCCATCGGCCGAGCGCGGCGTGGGTTTTGCTGCCGCCGCCTTGATTATGGCCTCCATTGCAGAACGAGGCGGGCTATTTGATTGCCCGGCAAAATTCGCTTGCGCAGCAATGGGCGTTGGAGCCATGCACGAGAGAGCGATGGACGCTGCACCTATGCCATAGCCAAGAAAGCCAAATTTCATTCCAGAGTTCCTCCGTTTCAGTATCCTAGGAACCCTCACGGGATGACCGCCGGTGTGACTAGTATCTTTTTTACTCAGTGCTTGTCAAGCGACTCGCCGGCGCCCTTGTCGGGGGCCTGACGCCAAACCCCAACCAGCGTTTGCTCGAAGCAACAGTCCATTCGCAAACTCGTTCGTCATGTTGTCGCTGTTCGTCATAATCGCGCTTTCGCTTTGTGCACAAGCGCCAACAAGCACGTACGTTGCACCGAGCTTTGACAAACAGCAGCCCGGGAAGGTGCGCGCAATCGATCCCAGCCGGGGCGAGTTCAAAATCCACAAGCTTGCTCGCAACGTGTACATGCTCCAACCGGACGGCGTGAACGAGCACTGGTAATTTCGGCGGCGATGTGTGCTCTTTCGTGGGCGACGATAGAATTGTCATTATCGATCCGGGCTTTTTTAACATGGAACCAAACTTGGAAGCGGCTGATTTGGTGAAACCTCTCGCTTTTATTAAAGCCGCCACCGCGGCAGTCCAGGAACGAATCAACGAAGGTAGGTGGCCAAGTTGGATTATCTGGAGCAAGGGCAGGCGAGGGGGGATGCGTACATTGAACGGCTCCCCAGAAGAACGCCAGTCCCCAGCCTTATCGGGAGCGTCAACGTCTCTTATTGGATTCGCCCGTTGCAGCACAGCTGTTAGTTCATGCGGGAACGTGGTGATACTATTCGGGAAGCACGAGCACCCCTGGGGAGAGAGGGTAGAAGCCACAAGCGGACGCCGAATCAATCGCTCGAGAGTTAGGGGAGGAATCGAATGCCGTACAGGAACATGGGAAAATCCACTGTTTTGAATTGCGCTTGCGTCATCGCCTTGGCCTGTGGCATGGAGCTGTTCACTGCGGGTACTTCTCGTGCGCAGGATGGGGAAGCGCGGCCGCCCGCCAAAGGAAAAATTTCAAGGGTTCCGGCGCGGCCGCTCGATTGGCCGCTGCCGCCGAACGTCGACAAGTCTTACGACGCGATCGATGGGCACCACCTCCATGCTTATGTTGAGCAGCTGGCAGCCATCTCTGAGAAATACCGTGATGCGGGAAATCAATGGTGGGGCCGGATCCCCGGAATGCCCTCCGGGACCGAGTCGCAGAATTGGATCAAGGAAAAGTTCAAGGAAATCGGCGTGCCGACCGAGACTGTAACTATCCCGGACCCGCAGGATCTCCCAAAGTCATGGGAGATCAGCGTTTCAACCAACGGCAAGACGCTCCAGCTCGAGAGCTCGGATCCGATCATCGATTTCCCCAACTTCGCGCCCTCCGCGCAGGGCGATGAAGAACTAGACACCGTGTGGGTGGGGCTCGGCCAGCCGGCAGACTACATCGGAAAAGACGTCCGCGGTAAGGCTGTCTTCATCTACAGCATCCCAACTCCGAGCGACCTTATCCAATCGGCTATGTGGATGGGCTCTGTCGGGCGAGCGCAAAAGGCTGGCGCGAAGGCCGTCATCATCGACATCGCCATTCCAGGCAACATGCACTATGTGAGCCACATGGAGGGCGGGAGAGTCAGGGACATCAAGATACCCATGTTCACCATCGGAGACGATGATGGTCATGCTGCCGAGGAACTCATTGCGACTGCTAACGCTGCCGGCGTCAAGACGCACTTGCGATGGGACGTCCAACACTATCCGGATCTAAAGGAAGACATCGTTCTCGGCAAGCTGCCGGGAACCTCGGATGAGAATATCGTCATGATCGCGCACGTCGACGGCTACTTCGACGGCGCCATCGATGATGGAGCTGGAACCGCAGCCATGCTTGGCACTGCGGAGTATTTTGCAAAACTGCCAAAGGAGAAGCGCCGAAGGACAATGTATTTCATCTCGCTGCCCGATCATCACGGCGGTGATCGCGGCGGAACGTGGATGCACGAGCATTTCACGTCGATCTTTGCCAAGACCGCAGTGCTGGCCAATTCCGAGCATGTGGCGGTTACAAATCCGGTTTGGGATCGTCCCTGGGGAAGCAATGTCGAGCCCACTCTGGTCCAAACCAACTCCTCTGGCCCATCCTGGTGGGGCGTATATGGCAGCGACCGTCTGGCCCATATCGTCGTGGACGATTATGCGACCTTCGGCGTGCCCACGCAGATCGCGGGGGCTGGCTCGGCGGGACAGTTGGCCAGGCTTCAGTTCGACGCGCCGTCTTTTTATCTCCACAACAAGGGTGTCTACTACCATTGCGACGAAGATACGCCCGATAAGGTGCCGGAGAGTGCTCTGAGAAATGCGGTCCAAGCCTTCGCCAAGATCTTCAACGACGTGAACAAATTAGATCTGTCGGACTTGCAGCCGCCGCCGTCATCGCGGCCAGGAGCGGTCCCGCCGTCGCAGTCGTCGAGGCCCGGAAAAGGCTCGGAGCAGGGGCAGTAAGCCACATCGGGCGGTCGGTGGGCAGCCGTTCGTTGTCTCAGGTCCCGGTATTGTGATGCTTTGCGTTCAGTAGTGCCAGAACGGGGACTTTAGGAACTAGAAGCGGAGGCTAGGCCAGCAGCATCCTTGATCCCGTCCTTCGGCGCGTTCCAGTTTGCAGCCTGGGCGGTATTCGAACGCCGCACTTATTTTGCTCTTCGGCGCCGATGGCTTAGCGGATCACCACGCAGGAGAAGAATCCAAGAGGAGATAAGCATGAACAATCTTAGGAGACTGGCTTTCGGGCTGGCAGTGACTGCGGCGTTCGTCTCGTGCGCCTGGCTGGCCGCGGCGCAACAGCCAGGGCCCAAGGGAGTGAATCCCAAGGATAAAGAAAGACTGCAAGCACTCATAGATGATTATAAGCGACTAGAGCCTCTCAAGGTGACGAAGATCAACGACAACATTTACCTGGCAAAAGGGGGCCGCGGCGGAAATGACGCCAATGTGGGTTTCGTAGTGGGCAAGCGCGGCGTCATTTTCGTGGACAGCAAAAATTCGGCAGAATCGGAAAAGGATGTGCTCGTCGAGATCGCCAAAATCACATCCGAACCTGTAAACACGGCGATTATCCTCCACAGTGACCACGAACTCGGAATCAGCGCTCTCCCGGCGGGCTTGACCATCATTGCGCAGGAAAACACCAAAAAGGAGATGGAGGTTTCCACCGCACACGATGCCGTCCCGCGAGATTACTTTCCGACGAGGACGATCGCCAAAGACGAAACCATGACCATCGACGGTGTCCGCGTTCGGTTGCTCCACTGGGCGCCGGCGCACGCGAGCGGTGACCTGATCGCCTATTTTCCCGCTCAGAGGGTGGCGTTTGCTGGGGACCTGATCGTCACCGATTTCCCGCTAGGCGCCACGCAAATCCATCCTGAATTGCATGGCTCAGTGGCAGGGTGGATCGAAAGTGTTAAGGAGATGCTGGCCCTCAACGCCGACACGTACGTCTCCGGCCATGGCGATCTCTTTACCAAGAACGACGTAAGGACGAAACTTGCCTTCATTGAAGACAAGTGGGACAAAATGAGACTCATGGTCGCGCAAGGCAAGTCCCTTGATGAAATCAAAACGGCTTTAGGCGAATCCATTGAACCGCCCAAGCGAGAGGCGCCGGACAGCCTGCCGCCCCCGACAGTTACGACCGAAGTTGTTTATAACGAAATGACGAAAAAGGATTGACGCCGGGCGTCAATATTGATTCACCATGTGTGGGGTTTCTCTTTCCTCACAGATAGGCTGCTCGTAGATCATATCTTGGGTAAGGACCTCAGTTTGGGGAGTCATCTTCCATGGCCTGCTCAGAACGTTCGGATCTTCCACGGTGGCTTCCCAGCGAAGAGTATCTCCCGTACGGGTGAGACGCTCCACTACATGCAGCGCATCGGTATGAAAATACCCGCTTCCCCCTTGGCCAGGGATGGCAGCCAGCCAAGTGTCATCATTGAAGTGGGTCACATCAATAACCAGTGTATCTCGCTCCCAGTGGCCTATCGAATCACCGAAGTACGACGGGTCGACGTCGGTGCGATGCGGCCGACCATCGGTAGGTACGAGGCGATAACTCCCCGGCTGATCTCCATCGCCGGCGTCTATCTGATAAAGAATCAAGGTGAGCTTAGGCGTCTGGACGATTTGCCGTGGAGCGCCCGCGCGCGGGACACCGAGAGGTCTGCAGCGGAATGCCGGATCTGTATGGACTCCGTCCGAAGCGAGCTCCTTTACCTTTGCCAACATCTCAGGTTTGTATAGAGGTGGATTCGGATCAGGCTGGTGTTGCAACTGCTCACTAAGAGTAGCGTCAAGTTTGGGCAGGGTGCCGCCCTTGGCGGGAGGAACGTCAATATAGAAATTGCCGTTGGAATCCAGATGGGCATCTTTATCGAACTCAGGATAGAGCCAGTACCCATTTAGATCGGGGTGTCCATCGGCTGTGCGCGGCGTGGGTTTTGCCGCCGCCGCTTTGATCGCCGCCTCTGCCGCAGAACGATTCACGCGATTTTGCGCAACCATGCGCATTGGAGCCGCGCACAACACAACCATTATCGCTGCAGTTATGCCGTAGCTAAGAAATCGAAATTTCATAACAAAACTATTAGTTCGGACGGGCGGCTCTATTTACCTGGATGGGGGTCTTCCGTTATCAAACTCAATCTTGCGACCGCTCGGTAAAATCATCTCTTTCAGATACCCTAAGTTCCGTGTTCCATCCTTGGGGCGGTAGAGGACCACTGTGACCGTATCCCCTATTTTGAACAAATCTCTTGTGATCCCGGCGCGGTGAAAAAAGCCGGTGGGATAGGATTCCATGGACCATTTCGTCACATTGCCGTTATCGTCTTTCGCATCCAAGTAAAAATAAATGTGCGGATTAATCCAATCGATCTTTGTGAATACGCCCGTCAGCGTCACCGTTTCGCGAGTGTCAAACTCGGCCGCAATCGTGTGGTGCGCCGAAGCAGGAATCGCTGTCAACAGCACCGCAAAACTGCCCACCAGGACCCCGCGAAAACTGTGCCTCATGACGGTCCTCCGTCGCGTTTAAATGTGGTTAGCAGCTAAACTATTGATGTAGCGTTCTTACTCAGTTTTTGTCAAGCAGTATTTAGAACTCGCCGTCGATCACGGGAATATGAAGACGGCGCCCAGGTCACGGACCCGCAAAGTCAATCCCCAAGCAGTTGACCGAACACAGGCGGCGTCGCTGGCAGCGCGCCGGACGACGCTCCAGCGGGCGTGGCTGATTGGGAAAACCGGATTGCCGGAAAGCTATCACCAAGGCATCAACACCTGCAACCGCTCTGCTTTTTGGCTCTCGCATAGCATCGGAATCGGGTGCGTGTAGATGTTCATCGTCGTGCGAATGTCCGAATCCCGCAGAAGCTCCTGCTGAACCTTGAGATCGCGTGATGAAATGGAACGTAGGAGTGTCGCCGTCAGCACCTGCTCCCACTTGGGCCTCCAACACACAGTCAGGCCTTTTTTGAGCACTGTGGACAAGATCAAGGTAGGGTTGATGGGGTGGGCACCTTTCCGGGCGCTGCGAAAACTCTCAACGCTCCTGTCTGGCTTATGCCCCAGAAGGATATTGCCCTCCAGGGCTCCCAGACCAACCTCAAGCGAATGATAGAGGCCGCCCGCCTCGCAGCTGGGCTCGAGATCACCGACAGGTCATTGGGGTACGAGCCATTAGCCGAAGACGCCGGCGTGAGTGCTGCAAGAATTACGTTCAGCAGTACGGAGACGCAGAACGAGCGAAGTCGCACGTTTCAAAGGCGACAGCGAGTCCTATGTGCCCAGTTTCTGCTTCGGCAGACTTGTCTATGCGTACTGCCCTCCCGCGGGCATGCACCAGCACTTCGGCTCCGCTTGTAACCTGCTTGGGCAAGGTCAGGGTCAGGTCCAGTTCCGTACCCGGGAGCAGATTGGCATCTGGCTCGACAAAGACGTATGCGCCCCGCACAGAAACATTCTTCGACCTCGCATTCCAAGATTGCTGCCTTAGGGTCTGGACGGTGACTGGCAGGAATATGCTGTAACGAGTGGCCTTGCGCCGCTCGCGTCTTTGCTTTACTACCGTTGTCGCCACCTCTGCCTCCTTTACGATCTCGAACGAGACCATCTCTCGAAGCAGTGTCCCGGGAAACAACCCAAGTCGTGACAAACTGTGGGGACCCATTCCAGTTCCGACTCGCTCTATCCCTGGTTCCCCAAGAATCTGGTCCCCTTTCCTTTCTGTTCGTACATGGCTTGATCCGCTTGCGCCAGGAGTTCTCGAAGCGAGACAGGGCGCTCCGGATCGAACCGCCCCACCCCCACACTGAGCGACAGCCTATAACGAGATTCGCTTGCACTCGACTCTTCAAGGTTCGCTTCCAGGCGATCGAGGATGACCTCTTCGTATTGACTGGAAGCTTCCAATGCCAACACGGCAAATTCGTCTCCACCGAGGCGGGTCAAAACATCCGAATCCCGGAACGTCTGCTCCAAAACATCTGCAGCGCGAACTAACGCCAGATCTCCCTCTTCATGCCCGTAGGAATCATTGATCTTCTTCAGATTGTCGACGTCACAGAAGAACAGCAACGATTCCTGCGTATTCCGACGGGCCAATTTCAGCTGCTGCGTCGCCGAAGCCAAAAAGCCACGCCGGTTATAGAGACCCGTCAGATCGTCGGTGAGGGCCAGAGAGCGCAGTTCCCTCTCTATCAGCGTCTGTCTAACAGCGCACGAGACCGTGAGTTGGAGCGCGTTGCTAAGCTTCTGACTTTCTGGAGCGTCCGACTTTAAAGTGTGAGAGATCTCGTCCACCTGCCGCAGAATGTGACCGAGCTCATTGTCCCCGACCAACAAAGAGGAGAACAGCTCCTCCTTCAGGACTCCTCCTGAAGGGCACTCTCGTCGACCCACCGAAAGGACCCTCAGGCTGCGCGTCTGATTCGAGGAGGGTGAGACTGCGGAGTCGTCAGCCTGTCCCGGGTAGCAGCCTTGACGACGGTGTAATGGCATCAATGCCTCCTCGCCTCAACCCTAAGTTTGAAACAGACGCTTCACTGTTGGGATCAACATGGTACCGGCCGCGGATTTAGGGATGAACTCATCGGCCAAAAGCCGCAAGACGGCCGCAGTTTCGGGAGCGTCGTGGATCGTCAAGAAAATTACCTTTGTGGATGGCGCGATCTGACGTACCTCGTAGGCCGCTTGGATGCCATTCATCACCGGCATATTGATATCGAGCAGGACTATATCCGGCCTTAGTTTCCGAACTTTAGCAATGGCCTCCTCGCCATCCACAGCTTCACCGCACACGGAGATATGGTGCCCAGCGAGGAGTGACCGGATGGTCCTCCGTGCTGTCGGGTGGTCGTCAACAACCAGAATGCTAGGCATCGCGCGTTCAGGACAGCTTAACGTCACGCAACAAGCGTCGGAGTTGCGCACTTATCTGCCTGTCGATTTGACAGTCGTTAAGCCCCCCTCAATAATCAGTACCCCTAGTCCGTTGTCTGGACAATAAGGGAGCTACCGTAGAGATTTGTTGATTAGGCACAGTGCATGCAACTGGGAACCGGGAGTTGGGTCGGTGGTAACAATGGCATCAGAATTGCGCAATCTAATTCAGGTGTCTTAAGCCGCGATATGTTAAAAAGTTACTGCGTGCGTGCTGGAAACGCCCTGATGATGAGAGGAACAAGTGGAAATAGATTTCTCTTTTTGGGAGCTTCCTTGGCCCTAATCGCTTCTTCTGCCGCGTGGTGCCTTACCGGCACTCATGCCCCGACCTGGAAACACAGCGCCATCACCGCTAGCTATATCGGCGCGCAGCTTCGAGAGATTAGCCAAGGAAATGCGACTCTGTTCCTGGCTTACGCGCTGCAGAATCATACCGATGTTGACTACCCTTTGGAGGGTGGGTCGGGCGTCTTTTTGATGAGTCGTCTCAAACCCAACGGCGCTCTCAGTTCCCAGGAACAGATCCAGCTGAGCTATCCCACTTTTTTGCCCGCCCGGCAAAAGGCGCGTGTCGCGCTAGAAATCACGCATCTCTTCGGCTGGCCTGCCGAAAACGATCCTCTGTTCCGAGATAGACAAGATAAACTCAAGGAATTATTCAAATGGCTCGCGGATGTGCAGTCCTTCGTTTTATTTGACCAAGCCAACCACCTCCAGATCGAATTTCCGGGCGCCTGGCGGGAGCTTAAACTGGCTGCCGAGGAGCGTTCGTTGACCCGGATGCTCGGTCTGAAGGTTGGCCGGATTGTCATCGATCCGGGGCACGGAGGACAGGATACGGGGACGGTTGGTCCAAAGGGCTTGATGGAAAAAGATCTTTGCTTGGATGTTGCGCTTCGTCTCGGCAAACTTATTCAGGAGAAGGTACCATCGGCCCATGTCCTCTATACGCGCCAGAACGATAGCTTTGTCACGCTGGAACAGCGCAGCGAAATTGCGAACAACGCCAAAGCCGATCTGTTCCTTTCGATCCACGCCAATTCGAGCAAGGACGCCAGTGTCCGAGGTATTGAAACGTATTACATGAATTTCTATGCCTCGCCCCAATCCATGGAAGTCGCACGGGAAAATGCCGTCGCCGATAGCTCGATGCACGATCTTCAGGATTTGTTAAAGGAGATCGTTCGCGATGAAAAGCTCGAAGAATCTCGCGATTTGGCTATGGACATCCAGGAGTCCCTGGAGACTTCTGCGCGAGTCGGCAACCGCCCGGAACGAAACCGTGGTGTCCGCAACGCTCCCTTCGTCGTGCTTACCGGCGCCGATATGCCTTCGGTTCTGGTGGAAATCTCCTTTCTCAGCAATCCGGCCGATGAGCAATGGCTAATGCTACTTGACAATCGGCAACGGGTTGCGGAAGCGCTGTACCACGGAATCGAGAAATACTTCCGGGACAGCGACAGCATGACCACTGACCTTGCGCCCTCGTCCGAAAAAGGACCGCTAGCGGTAACAAATTAGCGCGGCTGTGGCGTGTTTGGTGCGAGCGGCGGCGGTAACGTCAGAGACCAGAGTGCGAAAACAACAGTTCAAATCACGTGAGAGTCCATGCAACGGGAACAAGCAACTCTTTGCGTTTTGCGCTTAGTCTGCGTTTAGAAGCGCCGGCCTGCAGTCGTACGGACTCCGCATAGCCCGACTTGCTCAGGGAGCAGACTTGTAGAGACAATTCCGATGCCGGAAAGCACGTTCGCGGCTCACGAGCGTATCTGACCATCGAGCACGCACGTCGTCTCGGTGAGCGGAAGACCCTAAAACAACTCGCCTATAGCAGTTCCTTGGGCTACCAAGCAAACTCTACTAGACCAGTGACAACTCCCGATTCGTATAGCTCCCGCCGCACCGCGGGCATCTCCATAGCCGAAAACTTCTCTTCTCTTGTTTAGCCCCAGAAAGGTACATCAGTGGTCCCTCGCGGACATCTGATGCGGGGTGTCATGTTCCGGCGCGTGTATTGCCTCCTCCGGATGAGCATCGAGTATCCCTGTCGGAAGTTGTAGCTGACCGAACAACCGCCTTTAGGGCATACGTAGCGAGGAACCTCTGTCCATGTCCCCGCTTGCGGGACGTGCATCTCAACGTGGTCCTCATGGCAAAGGGGGAGGTTCTCGCTCTTGTGCAGACGACTCTGGACCATCCACCTCTGCTGCACCTCCTGCTTTCGACTGGTATTACGATATTCTCTAGCGCCCTGAAGGGCCAGGTCGGCAAGGTGCAGATAGTAAAACTCGCCAGTATCAGTGACACCGAACTCAGGCTCTTCTGCAACTGGATCAACCAATTGCGATACACCATTCAGGCTGAAAATGGCTGGACTGATTTCTATATGCGATCTGTTTCGTCACCGAGGCGCGTCAGCTGCCGTTGAAGTCGATCCCGCGGATTATAAAGTACCGGAGGCTCCAAGCCTTACGTAACTTTACTTGCGCAAGGCCTATATTTTTCACGTACCAACTTGCCCTTATTCGATGGGCGACGAACTGTTTGCTACCGCGTCCTCGGTCAAAAACAGCCAGAGAAGGTAAAGTTCGGAGACGATCGATGAACCACGCTAAAACACAACAATGGACCGATTTCGCGAATGAGGTGATCTCCACGAATACCAAACGGCAGATCGAAGAGCATCCAGCGCAAGACTGCGAGGCTTGTAATCAACAGGGGGCAGCGGCCCACATGCGCCCAGCAAGCATCCTCGTTGCAGACGATCACGATGTCGTTCGACATGGCCTGCGTTCTCTCATTGAGGAGCAGCAGCAGTGGAAAATTATCGCAGAAGCAAAGGACGGTAGCGACGCCGTTGCAAAAGCTAATGAGTTCCAGCCCGATCTAGCCATAGTCGATATCAGTATGCCCTCGTTAAACGGTCTCGAGGCAACAAGGCAGATGCTGAAGGCCAATCGGCAGACTAAGGTCCTGATTTTAACCGTCCATGATTCCGAACGGTTGATCGAGTGTGTGCTAAAGGCGGGGGCACGAGGATATATATTGAAAACAGATGCGGCCCGGGATTTGGTGTTAGCGATCCAAGCTCTACTAGCGGGCCAGACGTTCTTCACACGGAAGGCTGCTCAAATTGTTCTCGACGAGTTCACCGGAAAGCGACCGACCGCGGCGGACGGGAGATCTGGTGTGTTGACCACCGGAGAGAGAGAAATTGTACAACTGTTGTGCGATGGTAAGAGTAACAAGGAAGTTGCGCGGCTTCTCGATGTCAGCACGACAACAGTGGAAACATATCGTAGCCAGGTTATGCGCAAACTCAGTTGCCACTCGGTGAGCCAATTAGTCCTTTATGCTGTGCGCAACCATCTCGTCGAGGCCTAGAGCCTGTTTCCCTGGAGAAGTGACGCACAGGATCTCCTCGCGGCGTTGCGGGATCTCTTCGCCAAGCGCCACCCGCCGCCAAACGAATATCTAGAATAGAATAAACACGCATCACCCCGAGACTTATGCTGAACCTCGGTGTGCGCTACGCTTACTATTCTCCATTCCACGAGGTCAACAATCGCCTGGGCAACTTCGATCCCGTGGCTTTGACACTAACACCGACCAGTCCGACCAGAGCCCCTTTGGCTCGCTCCTCGACAAACTGTTGTCCGATGGTTTACTGATCGGCGCGGTACGCCGGCCGCCTTGCTCAACCGCAACCCAGCAGTTCGGGCAATGCCTCGTGCCTGCAACAAACCAGAATTCGGACCGAGTGTGTAACTTGTCGCTACCTTACTGACGGATTGGGACCAGTGGGACCAGACCAGTGGGGACCACCAGTAACCACCAGTAGGGTGCAATTGAAAGTGGGACTCAATTTTGAGCCGCGTGACGGTGAAGACCGCTCCAATAGGCATTCCAGTCGTCGTTGGCGCGTGTCACTCGGAGTGCGAGCATCTTAGCGGCATTATCGATTTTCCACCACGCACCTGAAAGCTTC